>JACQUA010000095.1 GCA_016210565.1 Chloroflexota bacterium | reverse complement strand
TCAGGTCTATCTGGACCTGCCTCATCGGGTTTCTACCTCCTTTTTTGGTGATCAGGAGTATGAAACCCGATTTCTCTTTCTATGTCAATACCTCATCACATAAGTTTGTTACAAGCCCGAATTTTCTGAGTTTGTTCGAGGGTAAACAACCGTTCCTTCGTGGCGGTTGCAAAGCCATCCCATCTAAAGCATAACCCAGATCATCCACCATTTATGTCAAGTTTTTGACACAAAGCCTGTCTTTTTCAGAAAATACGGCCCGCGACCACAGGCCACCGGGCAAGAATGGCCTGAATGATGGTCGGGACCGGCGGCCGTATGGGGCCAGTACAGAGCTTAGACAGAGACGGAGGAATAGCGGGCGGCCCGCCTGTGCTATTCGTAGCGACACCCCCTGGTCCGCCTTGTCCGCCTTGCGGACTCTCGGAACGGAGCGGACTCTCGCAGAGCGGAGCGGGTGTCGTTGACGGGTTCCCACTCCCCGCCTTCGCGAGGACGGGCTTCGCTGGAATGGCGGTTCAGTACGGGCGCGTCGCACGTGCCCTCACGTTGCGCGTGCCCTGCGACGGAGGTCCCGGCCGGTCGGGGTCGCTAAGGGGTCACTACCACTTCGTCGCCAATGCCGGCGTTCAGGACTTTCGCGGCGCTGGCGTCCCTCACGGCGATTTCGAGGTAACCGCTGCTGCCCACCAGCGCCAGCACATCTTCCCCACCCGCATAAGCCGTCCCGATGCCTTTGACCCTCTGCCCGCCCAGCTCAATCGTAACCGCCTCCCCCGGCAGATCGCCCTGCTTGAAGTTGGTTATCAAATTGCCGAAGCGGTCGACGTGCATGACCTGGCCCCTCAGCACCCCACCCAACCCTTTCACCGGCAGCAGGGGAGGCAGATAGACCAAAGACCGGGCAGGCGGCCCGAAAGCCGCCGGAGAACGACCAAGAGAGAGGTGGGCTGCCACCGGGGCGAAAACGTCGCGGCCGTGGAAGGTGGCGCTGACGGGGTGCAGCCAAAAACGGGCATTCGTAATCTCGAAAGCCTGCAGATGCTCTTCCAGGCCCTGCAAAGAAACCCGGCCGTTCGCGAGTTTGTGCTCCACACGCGGGATATGTCTGGCCAGGACATAACTCAGAAGACCGTTGTCCGGCGCCAGGAAAGTAAACGGGGGGTGAAGGACATTCACAATCACGGCTTTTCGGGCCGTGCCCACCCCCGGGTCCACCACCGCCAGGTGAATCGAATCGAGGGGGAAATAGGGATGGGAACTGTCCAGAAGGAAACCAGCCTGGAGGACGTTTTGGGGGTTTACGCCGTGACAGAGGTCCACCACCACCGCATCCGGATTGATCTTGAGTATCACACCCCTGACAACCCCGGCGTAGACATCATCGGGTCCGAAATCGGTCGTCAGGGTGATGACGCCGCGCACGGCCCCCTGGTGCTTCATTACAGAATTCCGCGCAAAGATTCTTCGCTTCGCTCAGAATGACAGATCCAGGCGGCTGTCACCCTGAGCGCAGTCGAAGGGTCTTTTCCCATCGTTACGCTTTCTTCTGCAATCAGGCGCTAGCCTCCGGAGAGCAATCGCACGCTGACCATGGCAACCAGGATAAACACCACCGCCAGAACGACGGTGAACTGGAACAGAGTCTTCTCTACTCCCCGTTTGGTGCGGAAGACAGTTTCCTGGGAGCCGAAGATTCCCCCTAATCCACCACCCCGCACCTGGAGCAATATCGCCAGGATGAGGACCAGGGCCAGGACGAGCTGTGCAATTTGGATGTAAGTTGACATTACGGTTAATCCTCGCTATTTTTGTTTAACGTGCCTGGCCAGACCGCGCCGGGTGAGATGGAAGCAAACGGCCCTGTCTAACCACCGTAGCGGCACGCTGCCGCGTGCCCCCGCAGTCAGGCGCCAGAGCCGCCGCAGGGTTCTTCCAGGCGCCGGAGGATATCCAGCTCTCACCCCGACTGATCGGGGTGGTACCCGGCTGCACCTTTCATCCGGCCAGCCGCGCCTTTATCAATTCTCCGACGGTCCTGGCATCGGCGCGGCCCCGCGTGGCCCGCATGACCTGCCCGACCAGGAAACCAATCGCTTGTTCCTTGCCCGCCTTAAAATCCCCCACCGCCTGAGGGTTCTTCACCAGCACCTCGCCCACCAGCCGGGCAAGCTCCCCGGCATCGCTCAACTGGGCCAGGCCGAGACTGGCCACCAGCTCCGCTGCCGGTTTGCCGGTCTTGAACATCTCTTCAAAAACGGTCTTCGCTGCGGTACTGCTTATCTTACCCTGTTCCAGCAATTTCAGCAACTCCACCAGCGCTTTCGGCCTGATCTTGCTTGTGTTTATCTCGATATTTGAAACGTTCAGCAGCCGGATGAATTCGCCGAGAAGCCAGTTCGCTATCTCCTTGGCCTTTTTCGTCAGCTCCGTTTTCGGAACTCCGGCTTCCTTCACGCAGGCCTCGAAATAGTCTGCCATGGCCTTCGACCCTGTTAGCAGTCCGGCGTCATAGGCCGACAGGGCATACTCCCGGACAAACCGGTCCCGACGGTCCTCGGGGAGCTCGGGCAGCTTCTCCCTGATGGCATCCACCCACTCCCGACCCACCACCAGGGGCGGCAAATCCGGCTCCGGAAAGTACCGGTAGTCGTGGGCCTGCTCCTTGCTCCGCTGGCTGACCGTCACCCCTTTTTCCTCCAACC
This sequence comes from Chloroflexota bacterium, assembly GCA_016210565.1. Taxonomy (GTDB): domain Bacteria; phylum Chloroflexota; class Dehalococcoidia; order JACQUA01; family JACQUA01; genus JACQUA01. The sequence goes on along the minus strand of JACQUA010000095.1, from coordinate 20,498 downwards.
AACCCCTCGTCTCCTGGACAACGCGCTCGCACGTGTCCCAGACCTTTTTTTGCCTTTCCACTTCGTATTCCAGGGCACGGTAAACCGCCTTGAAGCTATTCATGTTCTTCACTTCCACCTTGGGCATCAGTTCCTGGGTACCCATGGGTCGCAGGCTGATGTTGGCGTCGCACCGGAAGCTGCCTTCTTCCATATTGCCCGTGGAAACGCCCAGGTACTGGAGGATCGTCCGCAGCTTGACCAGGTACTGGCGGGCCTCCTCGGGGGAACGGATATCCGGACAGCCGACAATCTCCATCAGCGGCGCGCCGGCCCGGTTGACATCCACCAGGCTATAAGCCTCTTCGCTGGCCCTGGTCCGGTGGGCGAACGCTTCGGCGGGGGTTGCCGCGCGATGGGTCAGCTTCGCCACGTCCTCCTCGAGGTGGACCCGGATGATGCCCAGCCTTTTCTTCTGCCCGTCAGCCTCGATGGTGAGCCACCCCTCTGTCCCAAAAGGAGCGTCGTACTGGGAAATCTGATAACCCTTCATCAGATCGGGATAGGCGTAGTTCTTGCGGTCGAACTTGGTGTTCACCTGCACGGTGCAGTTCAGGGCCAGGGCGGTCATGATCGTATATTCCACCGCCTGCCGGTTAATAGTCGGCAGCACACCCGGCATGCCCAGGCAGACCGGGCAGACGTGGGTGTTGGGCGGCGCGGCCGCATAGTCGGCGGAACAGCCGCAATACATTTTGCTCCTGGTCAGGAGCTGGGCATGGACCTCCAGCCCTATTATTGTTTCGTATTCCATAGCTAAACAATCACCCATGCGCCGATGGCGCACAATCAAGGATGAAAATGTCATTCTGAGCGAAGACGAGTCCCGATGCTATCGGGACGAGTCGCAGTCGAAGAATCTTTCGGAGGGGTGGGAGGAAAGACCCTTCGACTTCGCTCAGGGTGACATTTTCGGAGCAAAATCAAAAAACAAAATGCAAAGAGGCCATCGGCACCCGGCTGTCAGCACGTAGGGTGGGTTAAGCGTCCCGATGCGGCATCGGGACGCGAACCCACCATTTCGACTGGATGGAGTCCGTTCCTTCGTTCTTCTTCTCTGTCTAAGGTGGGTTCGCACAGCCTCCCGGCTTCCCCAGCGCCCCGCTGTGCTTAACCCACCCTACGCGGCTACATCGTTGACTGCTCATTTTTGCATTTTGGTCTGTCATTTTGAGTTTTGCATTTTGAGTTTTGATTTTCCCTGCTCATTCGTTGTTCCCCTCCGGCCAGGCGCCCTCCCCGATCAGGGGAACAAACCGGCACCCGCCCAGGTCCACCGTCTCTGTCCTCTCCCGGTACCTGGTCACTTTCAGAAGCTGCTGGTCACAGGTCGGACCCACTGGAATGACCAGCCTGCCTCCGACAGCGAGTTGTTCGAGCAGCGCCGGGGGCACCTGCGGCGACGCCGCCGTGACCATTATGGCCTCGTAGGGGCCTGACTCGGGCCAGCCCAGTTTTTCCCCGGCCTGGCGAAAGGTGATATTCCGGTACCCCAGCGACGATAGCACCTCTCTCGCCCTGTCCGCCAGACGCGGGACCCTTTCCACGGTCACCACTTCCCGGGCCAGCTCCGCCAGGATGGCCGACTGGTACCCGCTCCCCGTCCCCAGTTCAAGCACTCTTTCGGCGCCGCCCACCTCCAACGCCTGGGTCATGAGGGCGATGATAAACGGCTGCGAGATAGTCTGGCCGTGGCCTATGGGCAGCGGCCGGTCGTCGTAGGCGAATTCACAGCTTTCCGGCGGCACAAACATTTCCCGCGGGACTCGCGCCATCGCCGCCAGCACCGCCTCACTCGTGATTTCGCGACGCAGGTGGTCCATCAGCCGGGCCCGCTCAGCAACAAAGTTGATCATTTCCCCCTGCGCCCTCTGCGGTGAACGCAACTAACGCAGGAAGAAAGACAGGATGACCAGTATCGCGAACATGGCGCCGGCGATCACCGCAATCCGTTTCATCTCCCGTTTCACGTGCCTGAAATCCGCCGGGGCCGCCGCCGGTTGGACCGTCCGCGCCGCGAGGGGTTGGGGCGCTACCACCGGCCTGGCGCCGGAAATCGTAGCGCTGATCACCGGCGCCGCGCCGGAAGCCGGGGGCTGTCTTTCGGCAAGATCCGGCCGCCGAAAATCCCGCTGCGGCCTTCTTCTATATCTCGGTTTGTGGGGCATGATTCCTCTCTCTACTTAGCCCTGGGATGGGCTTTGTCGTACGCCTGCCTGATGCCTTCGCTCGTAAGATGCGTATAGATTTGGGTGGTGGAAATATTGGCGTGGCCCAGCAACTCCTGCAGCGACCTCAGGTCGGCGCCGCCGCTCAGCATGTGGGTGGCAAAACTGTGCCGCAGGGTGTGCGGGGTCACTCTCACGTTCAAATTCGCTTCCGCAACATAGTTCTTCAATATCTGCCAGAGCCCCTGCCGGGTCAGGCGGCCCCCCTTCTGGTTGACAAACAGGGCCTTTTCTTCATGGCTGGCCGCCAGCAGGCCGGGCCTTCCTTCCTGAACATAGGCCCGCAATTGCTTCACCGCCTCCGGATGCATGGGTATGACGCGTTCCTTCGAACCTTTGCCAAAGCACCGCACAAAACATCCTCCGAGATTCACATCCTCCTGGTTCAGGGAAACCATCTCGCTGACTCGCATGCCGGTAGCGTAGATCAGTTCAAACATCGCTTTGTCCCGCAGGGCCTCAGGTCCCTTCCCCTTATTCACCGTTTCCAGCAACTGCCGGACCTCGTTGACCGTGATCGGCCTGGGGAGAGACCGTCCCAGCTTGGGAGACCCCAGGTTTTCAGTGGGGTCCGATTTGATGTGGCCCTCGTTGGTGAGAAAAGCGAACAGGGACTTCGCCGCGGCGATCTTCCGGGCGATGGTGGCCGGCCGGTAGTCCCTTTCCTTCATCTCCAGGATGAAGCGCAGTAGGATGTCCCGGTCCACCACCCCCCACTGCGGCACAACACCCTGCTTCTCGGCATGCCCCTGAACGAACCGCACCAACTGGCCCAGATCATTCTGATAGGCCAGCAGGGTATTCCCCGAAAACCCCTTCTCCACTTTTAGATAACTGATAAATTTCTCGATTTCTCCTTGCATTGGTTGCTCCGATGTTCCAGGGAATTACCGTCCGCTTATTTTAACATAACATAAGGAAAAGACAATACACCAAGAATGACGACCCCCGACTTGATCGGGGGCGAACCACGAATGACCAAACCAGAATCCAGAAGCCAGAATCCAGAAGCCAGACCCATGCCCCGGTGGCGCACCATGACCGATGAGAATAGTCGGGCATCGTCCCGGAACCGTAGGGGCGAACCCGTGTGTTCGCCCGCCCGCGGTCAGACATTGGCGAAGTTCCAACGCCCACAGGCGGGGACGCCTGTGCCACCCGGCACATGTTCGTGGCAATGCCGGCGCTCCCATCCGACTTCCAACTTGTGAATTCTGGCTTCTGGATTCTGGATTCTGAATTCTTTCGTCATTCAGTTTTGATGGGCTGCCACCCAGATGTTACAATCTTCACAGCAATCATGGAAACCAACTGGTACACAGAAAGGTTGAAGGCGCTGCCGGAGCGACCGGGCGTCTACCTGTTCAAAGATGAGGGCGGCGCGGTGCTCTATGTCGGCAAGGCCGCCGTGCTGCGCCACCGCGTGCGCTCATATTTCCAGTCGCCCGCCGACCTATCGCCCAGGACCAGCCGCCTGATGGAGCGGGTGACCGATTTCGAGTTCTTCGTGACGGACTCCGAGCAGGAAGCGATTCTTCTCGAATGCAACCTCATCAAGAAACACCGTCCCTTTTTCAACGTTCGCCTGAAAGACGACAAGAGCTATCCCTACCTCAAGGTCAGCCTCGACGAGGAGTGGCCCCGCATCTACGTCACCCGGAGGGTCGATAGCAACCGGGCGCGCTACTTCGGCCCCTATGCCAGCGCCGGCTCGGTCCGCCAGACCCTGGACCTGATTCAGAAGCTTTTCCCCTTTCGCTCCTGCCAGCGGTCGCTGGCCGGCAGGCTATCCCGGCCCTGCCTGGAATACCACATCAAGCGCTGCATCGGCCCGTGCACCGGCAAGGTCAGCCGCAGGGAATATCTGGACGTGGTGAAGCAGGTGCTGTATTTCCTGGAAGGCAAGGAAGAGCTAATAGTCAAGCAACTCCAGCGCAAGATGGACCAGGCTTCAGAGGAAATGGAGTACGAAAGGGCCGCCTACCTCCGCGACCAGATCCGGGCCGTGACGCTGGTAACAGAACGGCAGAAGATATCCTGGACAGGGATGGGCGATCGTGACGCCATCGCCTTCATCCAGATGAACGACCAGACGCTGGTGATGGTCTTCTTCATCCGGCGGGGCAAACTCGTGGGCAAGGAGCATTTTGTTCTGACAAGCACCCAGGAGGAACAGCCGGAACATATAATGAGCAGCTTCGTGAAGCAGTACTACAACTTCGCCGTCACCGTGCCGCCCCTGGCGCTACTGCAGCATCCGGTGGACGAAACGCTGCCGATAGAGAAATGGCTGGCAGCAAAAAGAGGCGGACGGGTCAGGCTGCTGGTACCCGGGAGGGGCAAGAACCGCGAGCTCATCGCCATGGTCGAGGAGAACGCCCGGCAGACACTGGAGCAACTCCGGGTCAAGTTCCTGGTGGAGACCGATACCGTCGCCCGCGGACTCCATGAACTGAAAGAGAAGCTCGGACTTCCGGAGCAGCCGAAGAGGATCGAGTGCTACGACATCTCCGACATCCAGGGCGCCCTGGCGGTGGGGAGCATGGTTGTCTTTGAAAATGGCTATCCGAAGAAGGAGCACTACCGCCGTTTCAAGATCAAGACCGTCACTGCCGTGGATGACTACGCCATGATAAAGGAGGTCCTCCGCCGCCGCCTGAAAAGGGGATCAGATTCGCAAGGGGACCCCTGGGGCATGTCGCCTTCGCTTCTCCTGATAGACGGCGGCAAGGGGCACCTGAACGCCGCCCTGGAAGTTGTCAATGAAGCAGGGTTATCGCTCCCCGTGGCCAGCCTGGCCAAGGAGAACGAAGAGGTCTTCCTTCCCGGCCGCAGCGGGCCCGCGGACCTTCCACGGACCTCCGCCGGCCTCTATCTCCTCCAGAGGATAAGGGATGAGGCCCACCGGTTCGCGCTGGGGTATCACGGGCGGTTGCGGCAAAAGCGCGGGATTGCCTCGGCCCTCGATTCCGTGCCCGGAATCGGACCGAAGCGCAAGAAGGCCCTGCTCCGGCGCTTCGGCTCCGTCAAAGCCATCAAAGAGGCCTCAGCCGAAGAAATAGCCTCTGTACCGGGCATCAACCGGTCGGTCACCGCCCGGATCAAGGAGCACTTGTGAGTCTCAACCACGAATGAACACGAATGGACACTAATGCGAATGCAGTAGGGCGTGGGGCGGGTTAAGCGTCCCGATGCGGTCGGGACGCGAACCCACCAGCGACGGTAGATTCCAAATTCCAAGTACCAAGCAATCCCAAGATCTGAATGTCCAAATGCCAAACCGGGTTGCCCACCAGGTTTGGATTTTGAGACTTGAATGATTGGAATTTGTTTTGCCCCCGATCCGGTCGGGGGTTGGCGCTTGGAATTTATCTGCTTTGGTGGGTTCGCACAGCCGCCCTCCTCCCCAGTTGCCCCATTGTGCTTAACCCACCCTACAGTTCTTTCAAACTTTTGACTTTAGAACCGTCTCAGCCCCAGTTCTCCATCGGAGTAGATCAGCTCATTCCGGAAGACCCTGGCCAGGCGCAACGCCCTCATGGTTTCCGGACGGAGAACGTCCAGGAAAACCGAGTCCACCCCCAGCCCGCTCAGGAAAGTCAGCAGCGCCCCTTCGATCACCGGGCGCAGGCGCGGCGCGGCGCCGGTGGAGCCGTTCTTTATCCAGCAGGTGCTCTGCACCGGGGGCTCGAAGGTATCCGGCAGGGCCTTCATGAATTCCGCCACCTCAACGAGATGCTGTTGACCGGCGGCCCGGGTCACGTGGAACAGGCCGGGGTCCAGGATAATATTCTCATTGGTAACGCCGGCCTCGTTGGCGGCGCCGATCAGGATAGCGGCCCTTTTCAACATCTCCCTGGCATCGCCCGGATTGGACGGGTCGGAAACCAGCAGCACAACCTGCGCCTTGTGTTTGGCGGCCAGCGGCAGCATTCCCTTAAGCCTGGCCTCGTCCATCGAGACATAGTTGACCACCGCGGGGTTCCGGCAGGCTTCCAGGCCTGCCCGCAGGGCATCCGGGTTGTCCGTACTCAGGCATAGTTTGCAGTCTACTGCCTCCTGGACGGTCTTGACGGCGAAGGACATCGCCTCGGGATGGTCGAACTGCTGCTGGGTGTTGATTTCCAGCAGGTCGGCCCCCGCCTCCCGGCACCGCCTGGCCAGCTCTTTCAACTGTCCTGCGGCGGGAAGGTGAGTGCTCCAACCTCCATCCTTTAGCTGTCGAAACCGCCCCCTGACCCAGGCATCCCTGGTAGTGATGTTGTCGGCAATGACGATCATGGGATTAGCGCCTTCTTTCTGTCATTCTTCGCTTCGCTCAGAATCTTCTTCGGGGTTACTGCAGGCAACAACCAGTGTACGACGGCCGGAGCCCGTTTGAGAATCCGTAACACTGCTTAATTCATCAATCGACAAACCACTGCAGACCGAGCCAGCCCGCACCGGCCACAATGACTCCCTTAATGACCTTGCCTCCCCAGACAATCAGGATAAACCTCCAGAGAGGGTACTTCAACGCTCCGGCGGCGATGCCGGCCGGGTAGAAAAAAGGACTCAATATGGTTGACAGGAGGAAAAGCGCTATCCCACCGCGCTTCTTCATGACCGCTTCGAGCCGGAGATATAGTCTTAGCCTCTGTCCGTCATTATACATGGCCATCCCGCCCCGCCCGGCAACGTACAGGCTGAGGGATCCCACCACCTCGCCCGTCCCCACGGCAATTCCCACTGCAAGGGGATTCAGCACGCCCCCCAGCGCGAAAATGAGCACCACGGCAGGAAAAGGGATGATTATCACGGCGCTTTCGAGAAGGCCGACAATGAATGCCCCAACATAGCCGTAGGTATTGAGAGCCTTCAGATCGCCCCAAACGAAAACGATGAGAAGGGCCACGGCGATGGAGACAGCCAGGGACAGGCAGCCGGCCCATGTTTGCCAGCACTTGTACCAGGGACAACCGCAGGTGGGAGATCTGTTCATAAGCAGGGACGTTGACCAAGAATTCGCGGGGCCACCAACGCCAGATTATCACTATTGCCGTCGGCAGTCAACACCACTATTGGGCCCCCCGGTGGCACAGGCGTCCCGCCTGTGTTTTGTGGTCCGTGCTGCAAGGCCCACAGGCGGGACGCCTGTGCCACCCCCATGGGTCAGGGATAGACGAAATGGGTCTGGAAGACCAGCAGGTAGTCTTCAGTCAGGGCAGGGCCGATGGTACCGCGGGGGTCCACCGCCTTCCGCACCGGGTCAGGGAGCGGGGATGGGTCCTTGTCGACAAGCCCCCTCCAGGCCACGTTCCGGGCAATCGCATTCCTGTCCATGTCGGCCGCGGCCTGGTCCAGCGACCTGACAAAGACTGTAGGGTCGCGCATGTTTATCAGATTGAGATACCAGGCATAAAGCTGCCGGGAAGAGACATAGTTCCTGCCGTCGCTGCCGAAGTTGACCGCCAGCGCCCAGGCGCGGCGCACATACCGCCCCAGCGGGCCCCCGTCCCAGAGGGCAGCTACGATGGGCCTGCGGTCCACCCGGTAGGAAACATTGGCGACCCCACCCCAACCGTATTTCTCCTGAAGGAGCCTCATGGCATAGGCTTCAAACAGGGTAACTGCCAGTTCGTTGGCTTCCGAAGCCGATCCCAGCACCTTGCCCCGCGCATTATACTGCTGGTAGAATGCCCCTCCCAGCTCCCGGAACAGGACGGTCAGGACCTGGTTCAGCAGCCCTTCCCGGATGACTACCTCCTGGACGGCAGCGGTGCCGCGGACATAACCGAGTCCAACCTGCGGATAGCTGGCGGCGTTTTCCGCCAGCCTGGTTTTTTCCAGCGCATTCTTGCCCAGCGCATCGCCATACCGGGCGTTGAAAACTTCAAACGGCAGGACGGTAACCTTTACCCTGGAATAGTCGATAGGCACGTCCGCCAGCACTTCCTTCGCCACGGCCATGACGCCCGCGATATTCTGGCCGCTCACCCAGGTGTTCTCGTCCAGCAGGCGCTGCATCTGGGTTTCTACGGCGGACTGCGGCGCCCTCCTGGCCACCGGCGCCCTGGCCACCACCATGTCTACGGAATAGCTGTTATTCGATTTGTCCAGCTCGTCGACGAAGTTATCATTGTCCAGCGCCAGTTCCAGGCGATAGCTGCCCGGGTATAGCAAGAGCCGGCTGGCGATGTCGTCCACGGCGACATAGCCGAAGGCTGACTCCCGGGAGGCGAGGCGGGCCACGGGGAAAACCCATGCCTCCTGAGAGTTGACAAAGAGCCTGGAGATAACGTCGAATGCCTCGTATTCCCCGGCGTTCTCGATCCCGAAACCGATAAACAGACCGTTACCCACTCCAGGCGCCCCGATCTCACCGGCGGTGCCGAGCACGACCGGCGCCCCCCACCCTCGACTCTCATCTGCATGGGGTACCAGGTCGGGCCACAACTCCGCAGTCCGGGCCGGGGGCGGAACCGCAGCCGGCTCGGGCGAAGGCATGGGTGCTGTCGCCGGCAGGTTTGGAGCCAGGACGTCCGGGGACAGGGCTGTCCCGGGTACCACCGCGAGCCCCGCCGGAGATTCGGGCAAACCCGCCCCACCGGTAGCCTCGTCAGGGACTGAAAGGACCGGCGAGGCGGCTTCCTCAGTCGGCGCCGCTGCGGGCACAGCGGGAAGAGGGGAGACAACATCGGCGCATCCGCCGGTGATGATAGCCAGGGCGAGAATTGCTGGAAGCAGGCGCATGGTCTTTCCGTTTCTGAGACCGGTAGAACGGGCATCCTGCCCGTTCATTCACTGAAGCTCCGCGGATCAGTATTCTGTGAGCATCCGTTTGCTACGAAAATGTCATTGCGAGTCCCGATTTCGTCGGGACGAAGCAATCCCATGGCCGGTCCAGCCATCCGGGAGATTGCTTCGCTTCGCTCGCAATGACAGTCCATTTTCATCCTTGATGGTCCCGACTGGTCGGGATGGGTGATTGATCCTATTCTTCATGACATTGCGATGACCAAGCTATATGACTTATTCATCATCTATTATAACGCACAGCGAATACTTCTATTACCAGCCAAAACACAGAGGCCCCGGGCTTCCCTGAGGGAAGCCCGGGGCCTCTCACCAACTGCTACCACTCCGACCCGTCGGAGTGAAGGCAAGTTCGGTTTCCCGCGTCCGACTTATCACCTCCCGCCTCCAAAACGGTGGGTTCGCATCCCGATGCAATCTGGGCTTCCCCGCACCCCGCTGTGCTTAACCCACCCTACGGTACTCAATCCCCTTGGCCCCCCTTCGGCAACGGGGGAGACAAATCCCCCTTCATCCCCTTTACAAAAGGGGGAGACAGGAGGATTTACGCCGGCGTGCCCACAGCCTCCCGGCTGAAGGTCAACCCTTCCTTGCCGGCGCTGACCTCGATCACGTCCCCCTCCTTGAACTCTCCACCCAGGATTTTCTTCGACAACGGGTTCTCCACATAGCGCTGGATGGCCCGCCTCATCGGCCTCGCCCCATAGTTGGGATCGAACCCTTCCTTGATGAGCCACGCCTTAGCCTCTTCCGCGACCTTGATGCTGATCTTGCGGTCTGCCAGCCGTTTCTCCGTCTCCCTGACCAGCAAATCCACAATTCTCTTGATGTGCTCCTCGGTCAACGGGTTGAAAACCACGATCTCGTCGATGCGGTTGAGAAACTCCGGCCGGAAAGCGTGTTTCAACGCAGCGTCCACCGTCGCGCGGAGCTGTTTCTGCTCGGCCGAACCCCGGCCATCCCTCAGGAACCCCATGGACTGGCGCTGCAAATCCTGCGTCCCCAGGTTGCTGGTCATAATAACAACGGCGTTCCTGAAATCCACTGTTCTGCCGTGCCCGTCAGTCAAGCGCCCGTCTTCCAGTATCTGCAACAGGATATTGAAGACATCGGGATGCGCCTTCTCTATTTCGTCGAAGAGGATGACGCGGTAGGGCCGGCGCCGGACCGCCTCGGTGAGCTGCCCGCCCTCCTCGTAGCCGATGTAGCCGGGGGGAGCGCCGATCAGCCTGGAAACGGTGTGCTTTTCCATGTACTCGGACATGTCCAACCGCACCACGGCCGCTTCATCATCGAAAAGGAACTCGGCCAGCGCCCTGGCCAGCTCCGTCTTTCCGACTCCGGTGGGGCCAAGGAAAATAAAGCTGCCGATGGGCCTCTTCGGGTCCTTCAGGCCGGAACGTCCCCTCCTGACCGCGTCAGCCACGGCCACCACGGCCTCCTCCTGGTCCACCAGCCGCTCGTGGATCCGGTCTTCCATGTGGACAAGCTTCTGCGACTCGGTTTCCAGCATCCGGCTCACCGGGATGCCGGTCCACTTCGCCACGAGTTCAGCGATGACCTCTTCATTGACTGCACTATCGATTTTCTTCTCCTGGTGCCATCTGGCTTTGGCCGCCTGGTACTGCTGTTCCAGGCGTAGGCGCTCCACCTTCGTCTCTCCTGCCTTCTGATAATCGGAGCGCTGGGAGGCTGCCTCTTCTTCATTGGTCAGGTGCGCCAGTCTATGTTCCATTTCCTTGATCTCGGGGGGGGAGCTCTGCGCGTCGATGCGCAGTTTGGCGGCCGCCTCATCAATGAGATCAATCGCCTTGTCCGGCAAGAACCGGTCCGCGATGTAGCGCTGGCTCAACTTGGCTGCGGCTTCCAGCGCCGAATCCTCGATCTTCACTTTGTGATGCGCCTCGTACCTGGGCCTCAGGCCTTCGAGCATCTTTATGGTATCTTCTACCGAGGGCTCCCCGATAAAGACCGGCTGGAGACGGCGCTCCAGGGCCTTGTCTTTCTCAATGTGCTCCCGGTACTCGTTCAAGGTGGTCGCGCCGATGCACTGCAGCTCCCCTCGGGACAGGGCCGGTTTCAGCATGTTGCTGGCGTCGATGGAGCCTTCCGCAGCCCCGGCGCCGACCACGGTGTGGATTTCGTCGATAAACAGAACGATTTCTCCCTTGGCCTGGCGGATTTCGTCCATTACCGCCTTCAACCTCTCCTCGAACTCGCCGCGGAATTTGCTGCCGGCCACGAGAGCGCCCATATCCAGGGCCAGGACCCGCCGTCCCTTCAGCGAATCGGGCACGTCGTCCACCACGATCTTCTGGGCGATCCCCTCGGCGATAGCCGTTTTGCCCACGCCGGCTTCGCCAATAATGACCGGGTTGTTCTTGGTGCGGCGGGTCAGCACCTGGATCACGCGCTTGATTTCCTCCTCCCGTCCCACCACCGGGTCGAGCTTGCCTTCCCGTGCCAGTGCGGTCAGGTCGCGGCTGTATTTCTCCAGGGCGCGGTATTTCGATTCCGCCCGGGCGTCGGTCACCCGGTGGCCGCCCCTGATCTCCTGCAAAGCCCGGTAGAGGCTTTCCAGGTCCAGGTCGAACTGCTTGAAGATTCTGGCGACTTCGCCATCGCGCACCCGGGCCAGGGCGATAAGCAGATGCTCGGTGCCGATGAACTCGTCCTTCAGTCTCTTTGCTTCGTTGTTGGCATTGTCCATTATCTGGGCGATCCGGGGAGTGGCGTATATCTGAGCGCCCTCGGAGACAACCTTGGGCGCCCTGCCCAAAGCGGCTTCCGTCTCCTGGCGCACCGCGCCCACGTCAATCTTCAGCTTCTTCATGATTTCAGCGGTAAGCCCGCCTTCCTGCTGGAGCAAGGCCAGCAGCATATGTTCGGCGTCCCACTGGCTGTGCTGGAAGTCCCGCACCAACTGCTGGGACATCGCCAGCGCTTCCTGGGCCTGTTCCGTGAATTTTTCTTGTTTCATTATAGTTACCTCTTAGATATTAATTCCGAATGACGAAATTCGAATGACGAATGACCAAATAATGCTCAACTGTTCCAATGTTGAAGCCAGATGCCCGTTTGGTCATTCGTCATTCGGACTTCGTCATTCCTCCGTCTCTGTCTCTGTCCATCTCTGTCTGGACCTTTCTACCTCGGCCTCCAGCTCGGCCATCCGCTTCTGCATTTCCCGCATGCGCTCCGACATGCGCAGGATTACTTCCACGCCCGCCAGGTTTACGCCCAGGTCGTCAATCAGGGTCTTGACCTGTTTGATCCGTTCCACATCGGTCAACGAATACAACCGGATGTTCCCCTTGGACCGTGACGGCGCCACGATCCCGGCCCGTTCGTAATACCGGAGAGTCTGGGTGTGCAACCCGGTCAACTTCGACACGACGCTGATGACGAAGAAGGAACCCTCTCTGTTGCTGAAAGCACACATCTATTAAGACCTTTTACTGCTTCTTCTCTTGTTTGAGCCACGAATAAACACGAATAGACACTAAGAATGACGAAATTAGAATGACGAATGACCAAATAATTCTCAAATCTTCCAATGTTGAAATGAATGCCCTTTGGTCATTCGTCATTCGGACTTCGTCATTCGGACTTCGTCATTTCGCGTTATTAGTGTTCATTCGTGGTTCCAGTCCTGGGCACCGATGTTACTTGGTCCTGAGCCGGCGCAGCTCCCGGAACAGCTCCTTCTCTTTCTCCGTGAGGCCCTGGGGCAGGACTACCCTGACGCGGGCAAACAGGTCCCCCCTGGCGGAGTCTCCCAGGTGGGGCATTCCGAGACCACCCAGACGGAAGACCTTGCCATTCTGAGTCTCCGGGGGCACTTTCAGGGCTACCTTGCTCTTTAGCGTGTGCAATTCCACCTCGCCCCCCAGGATAGCGGTGTCCAGAGGCACATCCACGTCCGTATAGAGGTCCTCATCCTTCAGCTCGAAGGCTGGATGAGGCCTCACGTTAATCACCAGGTAGAGATCTCCCTTTTCGCCCCCCATGACGCCCGGTCCTCCGGCGCCGGCCACGCGCACCCTGGACCCCGTCTTTACCCCAGCCGGAATCTTCACCTCCAGCTTCCTGGGCCGGGTCACCCGCCCCACTCCACCACAGGCGTAACACGGGGCGTTTTGCAGAGCCCCGGCGCCCTTGCACACCGAACAGACGTCCTCGCCCTCCACCTGGATGGTGCGCGCTGTGCCGGCGTAGGCTTCCTCCAGGCTGACCTCCAGCTCAAACTCCTGGTCCTCCCCTTTCCGCGGCCGCGCTCTGCGCCGCCCGCCGCGCCTCTCCTGGAATATGGTCTCGAACAGGTCGCCAAAGGAGCCCCCGGCCATGTGCTCCCCGAACTCAGAGGACCCGGTATAGGCCTGGCCCGGGTCAGAACCGCCGGGAGTGTAGCCCGCCTTCGCGAACTGGTCGGCGTGTTTCCAATTCTCGCCGTACTGGTCGTACTTCTTCCTCTTCTCCGCGTCGGAAAGGACTTCGTAGGCCCCGTTGATGGTCTTGAATTTTTCTTCGGCTTCCTTGTTGCCCGGATTCACGTCAGGGTGGTACTGACGGGCCAGTCGCCGGTAGGCCTGCTTTATTTCTTTTTCGGTGGCGCTTTTGGACACGCCCAGAATAGTGTAATAGTCTTTGCCAGACATCTTACCGATTGCAGATTACAGATTAAAGATTACAGATGACCGATGACAGATTAAAGACTGCCATGCAGATTAAAGACACCCCATTATAGGAGGATTACAATATCTTTGTCAAGTCTAGAAATATAACATATTTATAACACTTCTTGACAATGTCTTTATCATGTGTTAGTATAATGTCTGGTTAGTGCAGCGCATTGCTTTAGAATAACACTACAGAAAAAAGGAGCCGAGAAGAATGAACCTGATCAGATGGGAACCCTTCCCGGAAATAACCGGCCTCACCGTGGCCTTCGATAGCTTGTTCCAAGACACCTTCGTCCGGCCCGAGTTGCTGCCGGGTAAAGAGGATGGTCTACCCCTCGACATCTATCACACCCCTCACGAGATGGTGGTGAAGGCAGCTTTGCCGGGAGTCGGCCATGACGACATAGAGATCACTGTCGCCGGCGATGTGCTTACTCTGAAGGGGGAGACCAGAGAAGAGAAAAAAGCCGAAAAGGGCGATTACATCGTCCGGCAGATGCGGTACGGCAGTTTCGGCCGTTCGGTGACACTCCCTCCCGGACTGCAGCCCGAAAAGGCCGAAGCCGTACTTAAGGACGGGGTGCTCACCCTCACCATTCCCAAAATCGAGGAAGCCAAAACCACGACAATAAAAGTCAAGGCTTCGACCGGGGAACCCGAAGGCGAAGGCGGGAGCCAGGCCGAAGCCAAATAGGAAACCTGGAACTCCAGGTTGGTGCGCTGTCGTTGACCACAAAGAAAGGGCCAGGATATTCTATCCTGGCCCTTTGCGTTCAGACAACACTCAACTTAGTCGTTAGTCTTTGGTCGCTAGTCGGCAGTCTGCAGTCGGCAGTCCGGGCCAGGCAACTTCAATCTTGAATCTTCCAATCCTGGAATCTGCAATCTGTAATCCCCTAGTCCTCTATCCCACGCTCTTTCAAGTAGTCTATCGCATCCTGGACCGTGGCAATCTTCTCGGCGTCTTCATCCGGTATTTCCAGTTTCTTATCAGGACTGGAGAACTCCTCCTCAATGGACATGATGAGTTCCACCAGGTCAAGAGAATCAGCGTTCAAATCTTCTACGAAAGAGGCTTTGGGAACCACAGCCTCCTCTTCAACTCCAAGCTGGTCCACAATGATTTTCTTAAGCCGCTGGTAGACTGTTGCCAAGTTTTTCGCCTCCGTATCTGAATTTTCTGGTAAGGACACGCTTCAACTTTTCGGTTTCGGCTTTTCCAGGATCTCATCCACCAGCCCGTACTCAACGGCCTGTTCCGCGCTCAGATAAAAGTCTCTATCGCTGTCCCGGGCAATCTTCTCAATGGGCTGTCCGGTATGTTTGGCCAGGATGGTGCGGATTTTCTCCTGCATGCGCAGTATCTCCCTGGCCGCTATTTCCACGTCGGCGGCCTGGCCCTGCGCCCCTCCGATAGCCTGGTGCATGTGTATCGTGGAGTTGGGCAGCGAATAACGCTTTCCCTTCGCCCCGGATGTCAGCAGCAGGGTCCCCATGCTGGCCGCCAGCCCCACGCATATTGTGGAAACCTGGGGACGGATCAACTGCATGGTATCGTAGATCGCCAGGCCGGCGCTGATTATACCACCCGGGCAGTGTACGTATAGGCTGATGTCCTTGTCGGGGTCCTCCCGGTCCAGATAGAGAAGCTGGGCCACGATCAGGTTGGCCACCTGGTCGTTAATCGGCGTCCCCAGAAAGACAATCCGCTCCCGCAGAAGCAGGGAGTATATATCAAAGGCGCGTTCGCCCCGCGCCCCGCTCTCTATCACCATGGGAATGATGGCTTCGGGTCTTATGGGCATTCCGTCCCTTGTCAGTTTCTCGGTCATTTTATTGCCCCTTCTTTAGTAACTTCCAAATTACAGTCGGCGGGGTCCAGTCAAAAATCAAAATGAAAAATCAAAATGACAAATCAAAATGCAAAGAGGCTATCGGCTGTCAGCTAGCGACCAACCTGGTCCGTGAAGGGAATCGCTGAATACTGACGGCTGAAAGCTGACTGCCCGTTTTTGCATTTTGCATTGTCATTTTGATTCTTGGTTTTTGATATTTTATATCATCTGATATTGCCGGTGTTCAATGCTCCGGACTCTTCTCAGGCTCGCCGCCTCCGTCCGGCAACACTGCCATGCCCGACAGCAATTCCAGGGTCTTCCTTTGCCGGAGATTGTTCCGCATGGATTCCCTGGCCACCGCGCTCTTCAGAGACTCGACCAGTTCCGGCCGCCCACCGCTAACTTTTACTATGTTTTCGACCTCTTTGTCAATCTCCTCGCCGGTAACTTCCAGCTTTTCCCTCTCGGTAATCTCACTCAGCACCAGGGTGTTGACCACCCTTTTCTGCGCATCCTCCCGCAGTTCCTCCTTCAACTCTTCCTGCGTCTTCCTGACATTAGCCAGATAGTTCTCCAGGCTGCCCGCACCGCTGTACCTCACGCGGTCCGCTGCCTGCCGGTCGATTTCCCGGTCAACCAGAACAGTGGGATACTCCACCTTAGAAGCCGCCACCACCGCCTCCAGTACCTGACCCTCGTGTTTTCTGCGAGCCATGTTCTCCCGAGCCCGGGTCAGGTCCTCCCGCACCTTCGCCTTCAGTGCTTCGAGGGTCTCCACACTCCAGTTCAGGGATATCGCGAATTCATCATTCAACTCCGCCAGCTTCTTCTCTTTGACATCCAGGACCTTGACTTTAAACCGGCACGTCTTTCCCGGAAGACCCTTGCCCTGGGAACCCTCGGGAAAAGTCAGGTCAAACTCCTTCTCCTCCCCGGCGCTCATCCCCCCAAGCTGTTCCGCGAAGCCGGAAACGATTATGGTCGCTCCCTCGGCCATGGTGAGATGGAGGCCCTTTTCGTCAATAACCTTCTTGCCTTCGATTACGCCGGTCACATCCACGCTTACCCGGTTGCCCATCTGCGCGGGGTGCTCCACCGGCTCCCACACCGCGTTTTTCTCCCTCAGACTCTGGATGTAGTCATCGACATCGGTGTCCTTTGCTTCGACCGGCTCCCGGGGGATGCGGATACTCTTATAATCGCCAAGCTCCACCGTTGGTTTTACCGGGACATGCGCCTCAAAGCTAACCGGTTCGGTCGTGGTGACCTTGACCTCCGGTTCGTCTATCGCTTCGACGTGCTCAGCATCGAGTGCCTTTTTGTAAAGCTCCGGGACCTCGATTTCCAGCGCTTCCTGCAGCAAGGCCTCTTTGCCGATATGGCGCTCCAACACAAAACGCGGGGCCTTCCCCTTGCGGAAACCCGGCACCACGACCTTATTCACCACCTTCCGGTAAGCCCTATCCAGGTACGACTCCGTCTCCTGGGGCTCCGCCTCAATCTTCAGAAGCACCTGGCTATTCTCTAGCTTTTCTTTAGTTACCTTCACGTTAAATCCTTCAGAGGGAATTCTCCCCCTTCGCACAGGCACACTGACGGGGGTTCCCCCTTTGTAAAGGGGGACCAAGGGGGATTGCGTTCCCTGATTCTTTCGCCTGAACCGAAATTATATCATACCCATCTTTCGTTTGCAGTGCTTTTCATAGGCCGCCGCAATCATGGGCACCATTACCCGACCGATATGTTCGTGCAGGGCCTGGTTAGGGCGCAGGCCCTCGATTTGCTGGAAACCGTACCGCCGGAGTTCCGGGGCTACCTCCTCTATCCCCGCGCCCTGGGCGACGCTCATCGCCGCGTCTTCCCATTGCTTCATCACGCCTACCACTTTGTCCGTGGTTCCCGGGGCGTCCAGCGCCGCGCCGAAATGGGCAAACAGCAGCGTCCCGGGCGCCAGCGCCCTCAGCCTTTCGATGCTTTCCAGGCCTGAGGCCAGGTCGAAATCCGGCATGACGGCGTTGGGCAACACCACCCGCCCGCCTTCCAGGTACAAACCCAGGGCGTCGCCGGTGAATGCCGCCCGGTCCTTTTCGTCGAAGATGCATATTTCGTGGGGGGCATGGCCGGGCGATCCCAGGATTCTCAACCTCCGTCCGCCGAGATCAAGAACGTCCCCATCTCTTACCGCCAGGACCCGGTTTTCCGGCGCCGGCTCCATCTCCTCCGATTCCTTCGCACCCACCATGCTCCTCCTGACGCTGGCCATCAGCCGGGATGGGTCGATCATGTGGCGCGCGCCCCTCTCGTGGACGGCCAGCCTGGCCTGCGGCATCCGGCGCAGCAGCTTGGCGGCGCCGCCGGCGTGGTCCAGGTGAATATGCGTGACAATGATGAAAGAAACATCGGCGTCCTGCCGTCCCATTTCCTGTATCGCACCGTGAACAGACTGCCAGGAAGCCATGTCCCCGCTGTCGATAACGGCCAGTCGCTCACCCTCGACCAGGTATACGGAACTGAGGCGGGGGACGCCGTACATGGCAGTGTCCACCAGCCAGATGCCCTGCATTCCGTCAACTTGTTCCGGCATCATGTCTTGTTTATGTGCAACGACATAATCGGGTGCGCATCAATGCACCGAAATCCCGAATACCAATATCTAAACTCTAAATAAATCCAAATTACCAAAGCACAAAGGCTCAAATGGTTTCGGTCATTTCTATCTTGAACTTTGGATTGCTCCGAAAATGTCATTGCGAGCGAAGCGAAGCAATCTCCCGGCCTGTTCAGCCAACTGGGGGATTGCTTCGTCGCTTCGCTCCTCGCAAAGACCGTCCATTTTCGTCCTTCATGGCACGCCATTGACGCATGGGGATTGTTTATGATTTCGGATTTCGTGCTTCGGATTTTACCTATTCTTCCCTCAGCCGCAGGTGGAGTTCTTTGAGCTGGGCGTCGGAGACCGGCGAAGGCGCATTGAGCAGCAGGTCGGTAGCGCTCTGGGTCTTCGGGAAAGCAATCACCTCCCGGATGTTGTTCTCGCCGGCCAGGAGCATCACCAGCCGGTCGATCCCGGGGGCGATGCCGCCGTGGGGGGGCGCGCCGTACTCAAAAGCCTCCAGCAGGTGCCCGAACCGCTCCACGATTTCTTCATCTTTGTAGCCCAGTATCTTGAAAATCTTTTCCTGCAGCGGCTTCTGGTGAATCCGGATGCTGCCGCTGGAAAGCTCGTAGCCGTTGCAGACCACGTCATAGTGCCGCGACCTGACCTTCTCGGGCTGGGTATCGATCAGGGGGGCATCCTCTTCCCTGGGCGCGGTAAAGGGATGGTGCATCGGCTGCCAGTGGCCTTCTTCAGCGTTCCACTCGAACAGCGGGAAGTCCACGACGAAAAAGAACGCCAGCAGCTTCGGATCAGCCAGCGCCAGTCGCCGGCCCATCTCCGCGCGCATGCTGGCCAGGGCCGCGTTCACCACGTCCGGTTTGCCCACCACCAGCAGCAACAGGTCCCCCGTTTTGGCTTTCAATCTCCCGGCCATCTCCCTGAGTTGCGCCGCCGTCAGATATTTCGTAATGGCGGACTTCACCTTCTCGGGGTCTAGTTTCCCGGTCTCGGGACCGATTTCTCCCGTCAACGCGATGGTCAAAAGACCCGGGGCGCCGTAGGACTTCGCCAGCTCGGTCAGTGCTTCGAGCTGTTTGCGCGTGTAACCGGCGCATCCCGGCGCGGCAATGCCCTTGACCCTGCCGCCCTCCTTCAGGGCCGCTTGGAACATCGAAAGCTCGGACCCGGCAAAGATGTCCGAAAGGTCCCCCATCTCCACGCCGAAGCGGATATCCGGTTTGTCCGTGCCGAATCTGGACATCACCTCGTCAAACCGCAGGCGGGGAAACGGCTTCAGCAGCCGGAACTGCGGCGTGACGGTTTCCACCAGGGAAGTCAGCATTTTTTCCAGCAGTTGGAGGATATCTTCCTCATCGACGAAGCTCATTTCCAGGTCAAGCTGGGTAAACTCCGGCTGCCTGTCGGCCCTCAGGTCCTCATCCCGGAAGCACCGGGCGATCTGATAGTACTTCTCCATCCCTGCCACCATAAGAATCTGCTTTAATTGCTGGGGGGACTGCGGTAGGGCATAGAACTTTCCGGGATATATCCGGCTCGGCACCAGGTAGTCCCTGGACCCTTCCGGCGTGCTCTTCATCATGACCGGCGTCTCCACTTCGATAAAGCCGTTGGCGTCCATAAAATCCCGCAGGAACTTCACCACGCGGTGACGGAGCAGCAAATTGTCCTTCATCCGCTGGCGCCGCAGGTCGAGATAGCGGTATTTCAAGCGCAGGGACTCCTCCACCTCGACCTCCTCATTGATGTAAAAAGGCGGCGTCCTGGCCGCATTCAGCACCTTTACCTGCCGGGCCAGGATTTCCACCGCCCCGCTCGGCATCTTCGGGTTTTCCGTCCCCGCCGGCCGCCTGGTGACTTCTCCTACGACACATACTACGTATTCGTTGCGGAGCTCGTAGGCCATCTGGTGAGCATCGGGGGATAACGCAGGGTTGAAAACCACCTGCACCAGTCCGGAGCGGTCCCTCAGGTCG
The DNA here is from genome assembly GCA_016210565.1 of Chloroflexota bacterium. GTDB lineage: Bacteria > Chloroflexota > Dehalococcoidia > JACQUA01 > JACQUA01 > JACQUA01. The sequence continues at coordinate 323 of JACQUA010000095.1, read as the reverse complement.
ATAAAAATGACGCCGCCGTGGTCCCGCCGGCGGTGCACCCATCCGGCCAGTGACACCGTCTGGCCAACCTGTTTTTCGTTGAGCAACCCGCAATCGTGGTCTTTTAGCACAAAGATTCTCCAGATCAGAATAATGGCAGAAGACCTAATTATAGACGGTTCATACTCAAAAAGGAATCCTCAGACAGTCGATACTGCAACTCAGACAGTGGGAGGAGAGAATCGGGAGAAGCGGGGTTCTGGGCGATAGTTTTGTGGGGATGGGACGCGGGATGGCGAAAAAGTGGGTTCTCGATGGGCAGACGGTCCAGCAAAGATGGCGGG
>JACQUA010000104.1 GCA_016210565.1 Chloroflexota bacterium | reverse complement strand
CACGCCTACCCCCGGCAAGGAAATGCTCAGCTGCCTGCACATCGTCCACTGCAGGCGCGGCTTCTTCCTCACCTGCTCCGCCTAAACCACCGTCCACGCCGCCCTTGACTAATTTCTCCCCGCTACTGTCTGAGTTGCAGGTCAGACGTCCAGGGCTTTTGCAGTTGGTTTTGAATGTATGGTAGAATCATTCAACCTGAGTTCCGCCAACGGCGGACGAAGTCTTTTCTTAAGGTGATGCAGCATGGAAAAGGAACCGGTCAACATTACCGGAAGTCCCCAGACAAATACACCCCCCGGCGCGCCTCCCCTCCCCCGTTCTCAAATGGAGACTAAGGGGGATTCGGAAAGCGGCTGGATACCCACGGTGTGCACCATCTGCACCCGGGGACCTGACCTGATCAGGTTCCGCAGGGTGGGCGACGTGGTGACCAACATCGAAGGAAACGGGGAAGGCCCCGGCTTCCAGGAACTGACCCGGAACCAGGGCCGGATCTGCCCCCGGCCGTATTCCTACATCGAGAAGCTGTACAGCCCCAACCGCATCAAGTCACCCCTGAAGAGGACCAATCCCAAGAAGGGACGCGGGGTTGACCCGAAATGGGTACCCATAAGCTGGGATGAGGCCCTGGACATCGTCGCCGGGAAACTGAAGGAGGTCCGCGACAAGGACCCCAACGGCGTTTGCACCTGCACCGACATCTACGGGACCGACGGCTCCAAAGGCACCCTGCTCGCTTTTTTCGCCGCCTGGGGCCCTTTCCGCGATATCAGGAGCGGGGCAGGCATCCGGTGCGGCATCGGGGCCCACAATTTCACCAACAACATTCACGGCGGCTTCCGCTGCTTCCCGGATATGACCATGTGCCGCTACCTGCTGGTCTTCGGCAGCAACCTGGTAGCCTCGGGGGCGGTGGCCGGGAACCTGTTGCTGCCGGACATGAAGAAGGTGGTCATAGATCCCGTTTACTCCGCCACCGCCGCCAAGGCCGACGAGTGGGTCCCCGTCAAACCCGGGACCGACGGCGCCTTCATGCTGGCGATGATCAATTTCATCATCTACGAGTTGGACGTATACGACCGGGAATTTCTGAAGAATATGACCAACTCGCCCTACCTGATCGGCCCCGACGGCTATTTCGTCCGGGACGGGACAACCGGCAAGGTGCTGGTCTGGGACGCCTCCGGCGGCAGGGCGAAGGCCCACGATGACCCGTCTGTCGAGGACTGCGCCCTCCTGGGGAATTACCTGGCGGAAGGGGTTGAATGCCGTCCCGCCTTCCAGGCTTTAAAAGACCACGTGAAACAGTACACGCCCGAGTGGGCCGCTGACATCACCCAGGTCAGCGCCGCCACCATACGCCGCCTCGCCAGGGAGTTCATCGAAAACGCCCGCATCGGAAGCACCGTCCAGATCGGGGGGCTTTCATTCCCGCACCGGCCGGTGGACGTGATGATCGGCCGCCCCCTCGAAGCGGGGATGCATTGCTATCAACACTATCTGTCGCAGCACATCCTGGTGGCCCTGGCCGGCGCCCTGGAAGTCCCCGGCGGGCACGACGGCGGCAACGCCGACGTGAGCCGCTACGGCATCGGCATGATCCCCGGGGATGACGGGATGATCAAAATCGACAGCCACGAATTCACCTGGCCGCCCGTCTCCTGGGACTGCGCTGAAACCCTCACCCCTTACACCAGGGTCTGGGGCCGCCCGGGCCACCTGTTTTACCGCAACCTGGTAAGTCCTCCTCCGGGCCTCCCTCTGCCACCGCCTCCCCAGGTCTACATCAAGTACCGCCAGAACCCGGTAACCTCCCTGGGCGAACCCGACCTGGTGATAGAAGCCCTCAAGAAGATCCCGTTCATCGTATCCATAGCCATTGTCGAAGACGAAACGACGCAACTGGCGGACGTGGTCCTGCCCGACCACATGGAGCTGGAGAGGTCCGAGCTGGTTCCGACAGATACCCGGCTGGTTACCGGCAAGAGGTGGAAAGGCACCATACTGAGACAACGCGTTGTCCCTCCATTGCACAACACCATGGACATCGGCGACATCTTTACCGAGCTCGCCGACAGAATAGGCTTCCTGCCGGAATACAATGCCGCCATCAACAGGGTCTTCGCTTTGCTCCCCGCCGACCGGCTGGAGACGGACAGGAAATACCGCTGGGAAGATATCGTGGAAAGACACTGCCGCGCGGCGACGAACGGTGAGCACGACATCGAGTGGTTCAAGACCAACAGCGCCATTATCGATAACGTGCCCGTGGAAAGCCAGTACGGCGTCTACCTGGCGATGAAGCGGCTCAAGCTCAGGTACCCCCTGCCTTACCTGGAGCACGTGAAAAAGACCGGGGAAGCGCTGGCGCGGAATCTGGCGGGCGTGGGGGTTGACTGGTGGAAGACCGATGAGTTCGTCGCCCTTCCCGTGTGGGTCCCTCCGGCCATCGATAACGTCCCGCCCGAATATGACTTCTACGTTACCACCTGCCGCGTCCTGCAATTCATCAACGGCACCAACGTGGACAGCTCCTGGCTGACCGAGGTGGCCCGCCTGATACCCGGGCAGCACGGCATCGTGATGAACGCCCGGGCCGCTGCCGCCAGGGGAATCCGCGAAGGCGATGAAATATGCCTTGAATCGCCCTTCGGGAAAGTGAAGGGCCAGGCCACGCTCATTCAAGGAATCCGTCCCGACACCATCCTCCTGGCCGGCCAGTTCGGCCGGTGGTCGATGCCGGTGGCGAAGGACAACGGGTGGCCGAACCAGACGGAATTGGTGCCGCTCCGGTACGAGTGGACCGACCCGGTCACCGGCGCCATGCAGGGCCAGGTTATCCGCGCCAAAGTCTATAAGGTTAAAGTTTAAAAGGTTGTACGATCAGCCAGTACCACAGGCGTCCCTGCCTGTGAGGCATTGTTTTGATTCGTCTCGGTGCTCGCTGCGCCAAGCATGGGGAACTGCGTTTGTCATTCGAGTTTCGTTATTTCGCAACTGATTGGTCATTCGTCATTCGCCCCCGATCAAGTCGGGGGTCGTCATTTCTTAACTGATTGGTTGTTCGTCCTATGAGATACGGCATGGTGATAGACCTCTCCCGGTGCGTGGGGTGCGGCGGATGCATGCTGGCCTGCAAGGTGCAGCACTGCCTGCCGCCGGACATGTACTGGTGCCGCGTCCTCATCAAAGAGCAGGGCGAATACCCCGCGGTCAGCAAGACCATAATGCCGGTCCAGTGCAACCACTGCAAGGATGCCGCCTGCGTGCGCGTCTGTCCCAGCGGCGCCACCAAAAAGAGGGACGACGGGATTGTCGTCGTGGACGACAACCTCTGCGTCGGCTGCCGGTACTGCATGATGGCCTGTCCCTACGGCGCCCGTTACTACCTCCCGCGCCTCACCATGTACTATCCCGACAATGGCTGGACGCCCTTTGAACAGGCCGGCAACCGGGGAAGGCAGATCGGGGTGGTGATGAAGTGCACCTTCTGCGCCGATAAAATCGATCCAGCGGTGAAACGCGGCCTCAAGCCGGGGGTCGACCGGGAAGCGACGCCGATCTGTGTGAACAATTGCATGACCAAAGCCCGTTTCTTTGGCGACCTGGATGACCCGAACAGCGAAGTTTCGGTATTGATCCGGACGCGGCGGGGCTACCAGCTCCATCCCGAATTCGGCACCGACCCGTCTATTTACTATCTCAAATGACAGGCCCCGGTACCACCTCGATGCATCGGGGTGAGCCATGGTTTTCAATCTTGTCGGTGCTTGCCCCACCAAGCATGGAGGGTTGCCCCTACAATTCCTCTCTCTCGATGGGAGAGGCCAGGAGAGGGTGAACATGGGCAGAAGATCAGCCCCCTCACCTTAGTCCTCTCCCACAAAGGGGAGAGGAGACCCGGACTAATTCTTTGTTCGGAATTCATCATTCTCGTGGGGTGCACTGATGACCATCTTGAAGAACGTCTGCCGCGCCTGTTCCTCCGGCTGCGGGGTAAACGTCATCGTTGAAGACGGCAAGGCCGTCGCCATTGAAGGCAACCCGGACTTCCCCGTCAATAAGGGGGGCCTGTGCCCCCGGGGCGCCGCAGCCCTGAATGTCGTGTCCGCACCGGACCGGGTGCTCTATCCGCTAAAGAGGACGGGACAAAGGGGGGAGGGCCGGTGGGAACGGATAACCTGGGACGAAGCCCTGGACACCGTGGCGCAGAAACTCGCCGGCGTCAAGGCGGCCCACGGCCCCAGGTCGCTGGCGTTTATGGCCGGGCAGCAATGGCATTACTCCATCGCCAATCTGCTGCACGACCGCTTCCGCAGCGCCGTGATGCAGACTCCGAACTGGGGCAATCACGGCCATATGTGCAGCGGGCCAAACACGGCCGCCAACGCGCTGACCTACGGCTACAACTACGGCGCCCGTCCCGGACTCCTGGGCTACATGGACCACGAACACCACCCCTGCCGGTGCATGGTGCTGTGGGGCGCCAATCCTTTCACCTCCCGGAGCGGCAGGGCCAGGAGAATCCTGGACTGGAAAGAAAAAGGGACCAGGTTCATCGTCGTTGACCCCTACCTGTCCTCGGCGGCCCAAAAGGCCGACCTCTGGCTGCAGCCCAAACCCGATACGGATGTCGTCCTGGCGCTGGCCATGGCCAATGTCATCATCACCCATGAGCTCTACGACAAAGACTTCGTGCGGAAATGGACATCGGGCTTCGACCGCTTCAGAGAGCATGTCAAAGACTGCACCCCCGAAAAAGCAGCCGCCATCACCTGGGTGCCCGCCGATAAGATCGAAAAAGCCGCCGCCCTCTACGCCACCAACCTCCCTGCCTCGATGGAAGACCACGTGGGCGTGAGCCATACCTACAACGGCTTTGCGGCGCACCAGGCCATAAGCATCCTCCGGGCCATAACAGGCAATATCGATGTCAAAGGGGGGGAGGTATGGCTTCCCCACATCCCTTACTTCGCCGACCACCCCAGAAACACCTTGAGGGACAGAGTTGAGGGCGAGCCTATCGGCATGGAGAAGTTCCGGCTCTTCCTCAACCTCAAGGGCAACCGGAATGGCCCTGCGGGACAATCGGCCCACTCCAGTTCCTATCCCGGGGCGATGCTGGACGGCAATCCGTACCCGCTAAAGGCATTTGTGGTGGTCGGGGCCAACCCCGTGGTTACCGCTGGACCCAACCGCCGGTACGCCGAGCAGGCTTTCCGAAACCTGGATTTCCTGGTGGTCATGGACCTGTTCATGTCCGCCACCGCCCGGCTGGCGGACATCGTGCTGCCGGCCGCCTGGTGGCTGGAGAAGGTGGACATCTCCGAGTCCCAGATGGTCGAGTCGCGTTACACCATGCTGCGCCAGCCCGTCCAGCCCCTGGGGGAATGCTGGCCTGAAAGCAGGATGATCCTGACCCTGGCGAAGAAGATGGGGTACGGCGACGATTTTCCCTGGAACAGCGCCGAAGATCTCGTCGACGAATTCTTCAGACCCCTCCGTTTGGACGAGCTCAAAGAAAACCCCGACGGAATGTGGATGGCCGGGTGCAAGCTTCCCAATGACATCAGGTACCGGAAATACGAGGACGCCGGGTTTGACACCCCTTCCAGGAAAGTGGAGCTCTACTCACAAAGATTGGAACAGGCCAGACTGGAGCCGTTACCTGTTTATCATGACTACGTGCAGGTCCTGGCCGGGGAGACCGGGGGGGACGCCGGGCAGATAGAGCGGGACTACCCCTTGATACTGTCCAAGCACAACACCTGGGGCTACGCCCACTCCCAGTTCCGGGCGGTCAAGACCTTGAGAGATCTCGAACCAGACCCCGTCCTGGAAATCCATCCCGAAACGGCCAGAACGCTGGGCATCGGCGATGGCGACGCCGTGAGCATTGAATCGCCTTTCGGCTCCATACCGGCCAGAGCGGAGCTGACCTGGCGCGTTCATCCGGAAGTCGTTTTCATGCTGCACGGGTGGGAAGAAGCCGACGTGATGCACCTGGTGAGCCGGGAACTGTCCCCGGTAATAGGCTGTCCGGTGTGCCGGGCGATTCGAGTCAGAGTCAGGAGGGCCTGAGCCTGGCCAACCGGTACCACAGGCCTCCGTGCCTGTGAGCCCCCGGATCTTCAGAACGTAGGGTGGGCTAAGCGAACCCACCATGACCCGGTAGAACGGGCATCTTGCCCGTTCGTTAGCCTCCGTGAGCGGGGAACTCGAATCAAAGTCAGGAGGGCCTGAGCGTGGCAAAATACGGGCTATTGATTGACCTGGACCGCTGCATCGGGTGTCGCACTCATGAAGTGGTGTGCAAAACGGAGGGGAACGAAATCGTCCGGCAGCCGCTGGTTTCCGTATCCCGCGTCACCCCGGACGGCGAACCGGTGCTGCAATACCTTCACTTCGTCCAGGCCAGGTGCGGCCTGTCACGGTCCTGCGCGGGGCGGGTGGGCAAAGGGCTGGCGCCGCGCTGCGTGGCGGCCTGCCAGGCCGGCGCCAGGCAGTTCGGCCGGGTGGAAGAGCTGTTTGACTACGCCCGGGCCAAGAACATCCCCCACTGCACCATCATCCCATTTTGACATTCTCGCCCCCGGACATGCGGCCTGTCAATCAGGACTATCGCCAGCGCCTCTGCTCGTGATGGGCGTCAACACAGAACGCATCGACTTCCTGGCCTCCACACCCCCCTGTACGCCAGTTTAGTCTCCCAGGGTACACAGAATCAGGAATAGCGTGAGTATTTCCGTGCCTCATGACGTGACCGCGACGCACGCCAGCAACCGGCTCGAGTATGAAGCGTCTTCCGGGAGAAACCCCGAATGGACCAACTCTCGATGAATGAGCTCTGACGCCTTGCCATTGACCAGTGCGTTGACCTGTCTTCTGTCTAGAAAACGAGATGTCTGAGTCGGGGCAGCCCTGAGAATGTGTTGCGACAGACGCTCCAGGTACGGTGACCGTTCACCGCTTTCGGTGATACCCAGCCGCATGACGCACTGCTGGACCTGCCCTCCTTTGCCGTGGACTACAACAAGCCAAATGGTGATCAGTCCGATCTCATCGCCATTGCCCTCGATGTTGCCGACAAGCGCCCGATCTTGTGGTTTGACCGAGGTGTAGGCATCGAGCCACTGCTTGACTACCGGATGTTCGAGGCCAAGGAGGTTCAATTCCTCTTCCTGAAGCGCCTTGTCGCGGTCCGTCGTGAATCGGATGGTCTCGGAGGTGGGGCGATGCAATACATAGACATCCTTGCCGCTGGGCCGGAACTCACTATTATCCAGGCGCGCGGCCCGTTGGACAAACGTCAGGAGCCTCTGCATGCCCCGGCCCTTGTCATCAAATCGCTTATAGTCGCCCAGGTTGAACCTGTGGAGATCTTGGAAAAGCTCGAAAACCACTTGTCGGGCGAGATCGGCATTGGTCATCGCGACCTCAAGCTCTTGCCTTGTTCTCCGCAAGGTTGGGTCAAGGATCGCCTCCTGGTACAGGCGGTCGTAGCTCAAACGACTGCTCAGTTGCCCCAGCACCTGGCCTCTAAGGTCCTCAGTAACTTGGCCGTTTTCGTCCAGCTTGCCAAGGGTCTGAGCTATTCCATGCAGTTTCTCTTCGAGCAGCAGGAATATCTTGCCTTCGATGGTGTCCGTTGCGACCAGATTGTAGACCTGAGCCGTGTCCTTCTGCCCGTAGCGGTGGATTCGACCGATACGTTGCTCCAGGTCCATGGGGTTCCAGGGCAGGTCATAATTGAAGAGTATCCGAGCGAACTGAAGGTTGATTCCCTCACGCCCTGCTGCTGTAGAGAGCAGCACTTTGGGGCCGTCCGGGCGACGAAAACGCCTCTGGGCGGCAACCTTGGCCCCATGGTCGCCACCTTTAAGAACCTCAAGGCGCTTGCCCGGAAACACCGTATCAATCGCCGACCTTAAATTATCGATGCTCCCAAGGTAGGTCGTGAATATGACGACCTTCTCGTCCGGGCTGACCTGCCACAGTTGACGCAGAGCTTGCAGCAGGACATCTGTCTTGGTCTCCATCCCTTCAGGGAAGTGATCTAGTAGGTCGCGAATCCTCCTTCGTTCTTCGGGAAGGGCAACAGATACAAGAATTGCGGCAGCGTCTTCACCTGTGGCTGCGGCGATCTCGGTATCGGCGTAGCTTTCCGCCGTTTCAACGAAGTCTGCGGTTTCTTTCCGCTTTTTCAATAGCTTAACCTTGGCCTCAGCAAGACGCTGCTCGGTCTGTGCCGTGCCATAAATGTCATCAGGTAAGTTATAGATCTCCATGATGATGTCCCTCGCTTCCTCTAGCGCCCGGTCCCGCCCGTCCACATCAAGTAGTTCGTCCCGCTCAATGGCCTCTTCGACGGTCAGCATCAACAGGCGCTTGCGAAGGGTTGCCCTGACCGCGGCGAAACTGCTTGCGGCGATCTTCTGAAAAATGCTCATGACGAATCCGAGCGCGCGTCCTTTTTTCCCCTGGGTGACCGCGAGATTGTATCCGTCACGCAAGTAATCAAGCAAGGCCTTATAGAATGTCATCTCCCTTTCGGAGAGAGTAAATCCTTGGGTATGAACCACACGCCGGGCGAAAAGGGGGCTTCCATCCGCAGCGCAGGCATCCGCCTTAGTCCGACGAATCACCGCCGCATTCAGCCGGTGGCGGTTTTCGACCATGTCGCACTCATCCGAGAAGAGCGTTGGGTTGACCAGCCGGATAAGCATCCAAAAGCGAAAATCGTCTCCCTGGTGGGGCGTGGCAGAGAGCAGAAGCAGGTCCCGGCAATGAGGACGAAGTGCTTCTGCCAGCTTGAAGTTCTCAGTCTTCCGGGTCTTGTTGCCGGTCTTGTAGACGCTCAGATGATGGGCCTCGTCAAAGACCACAAGGTCCCATTGCGGCGCTTCGAGAAGCCTCTTAACTCGAACCCGCCTCTTCAGACTGTCTATAGAGACTATAAGCCGGTTGTGCTTGGCAAAGGCGTTGGACTTCCGGTCCGTTACGTCTCCCTCAGACCCAAACACCTCGAAATCAAGATTGAAGACCTCGTTGAGCTCGCGCCGCCAGTTATCCACCAAACCGGCTGGCACCACCATGAGTGCCCGACGCATTTCACCACGGGAAGCTAATTCCCGAAGTACCAAAGCCGTTTCGATGGTCTTGCCGAGTCCTACTTCATCGGCGATGAGAAAGCGCCTGGGCCGTGCATTGGCCACACGATGCACCATCACCACCTGATGGGGCAGGAGGTCCACCTTGGCCGAGGTGAGCGTTGCCGCGCTTTCCATGAGCGGCAACTCGGCGGCTTCGATGGCCAGCCAAAGGCGCTCAATGGCCTCCGGCGTGACCGGTTTCAACCCAGCGATGACGCGGTCAGTCCAACTCTCTGCTTCCTGAAGGGCTTGCGCTGGTACCTGTCGTTCACCCAGGGACCGGAAGAAGACGCGGACGAACCCGGTCGGCTCGAAGCCGACGACAACGCCTTCTCCCAGTTCGGGGTGCTCGACCTTACGGCCGACCTGCAGATCAGGAAATCCTTGCGACATAGTATCCAACCGTGACTGTCTTTCCTTGCCCGTCACGAATCAGGCGTGCTACGTTCATAGTGGCGCTGCCGTCCCAGAGCGAGAACGACAGCCGCACCCGCTCGCCGTCTCGACGGATGAATAACACTTCTTCTTCGGAGGCGGTCACTTCGAACGAACTTTCCTGCGTACCGAAGCCAAAAACCAACCCGCGCTGGTCCCAGCGGGCCTGGAACTCCTGGATGAAAGGCTTTACGCGATTCTTCAGAAATTCGTGAGCCTCGCTAGATTCAAGAACATCGAGATAGGTCTCGATACCGCCGACGAGCACGGTCTGCCTGCGTCCCGGCGGTTCGGCAGGCCAGGACGTCATCCACCCAAGGGCCTCACGTACCGACACGAGGTCACCGCTGCTAATGAGCGGGCCGAGCGTGTATCGGTCAAACACGATGCTTGACCCACGGCGAAGCCATGCGCTTGATGACATATCCCGCATTATTCGACCTCCGTCTCCAGTTGTTCGAACAGCGTCAACTGCCTGGCTTCCGCCCCTTTTTCAAATCTAGCGCGCCAGTGGCCGACCAAATGGAGGGCAAGCCTGGCTGCCCGCTGGATGCCTGAATCCGGGTCAGTCTGTGCATACCACTCCAGAATGGGGTCCACCGATTTCTTGATTTGGAACGTAGCTCGTTTAAGCTCGTTAGAGACATCCGTGCCGCTGCCGGGCATCGCCGCCCCAATCAGAAAATGGGCCTGGTCCAGATCGGTCTTGAGCACCTTCCGGTTCCGTCCTGGAGTTGTGAAAAACCGAAAACGCTCCTCGATAGGGATGATGTTCACCTGTGTCCCGACCACGCGAACCCAGCCCCGCGCCTCGATGTCGCCCTGGGAGATACCCGTTCCGCGCAGGGTCTTATGGAGCTCGTCCCGCGCCATGTTGCGGCGACCCTGGAAGATGCGCAGAAAAAGCCGTGCGGCGGGTTCAGCCGCATCTGGCGGACGGAGGTTACCCTTCTCGTCCTTGCCAGCCAGCAAGTCCTCCAGGAGCTGATTAATTCCGAGGAGCGCGTCTCGCACGCCCAGCACTTGCCCGACGCCGGTATAGACCTGTCCATAATGGCGGCTGTAGAACTCAAGGGCTTTGCCCCGCAGGATGACCAGGAGGTCTGACTCGGGAAGCTCTTTCCCGTGGGAATGCTCCAGAAGCTCCTTGAACTGCGCCGCCTCGTCCTTGACCCACCGGCGCATCCGCGCCCAGCTCACTGCCTTCGGTTCTTCCAACCGCTTCCGGCAGACATGGATGATGTCGTATTCGATCTTCTGACTTCCGAATGAAGCCCGCTCGCCTTTGGTTTCATCGCTACGAATAGGGTATGTACGGGTCAGCACGAATCCAGCATCGAACAAAGCTCGTAGAACATCAACCCATGCTTCATCCTCACTGTGGTGGAAGGTAAATGCCATGATTCCGCCTGCCTTAAGATGGCGGCTTGCTTCTACATAACAGGCTGAGAGCAATCGAAAGGAAGCGGCCGATGGTGGATCAGGGCGATAAAGGGGATTCTCTACCTTTTCCGTCAGTTCATTATTCCCGGTCAGCTCCCGAACCTTGTCCAGGATGCTCGCGGTCAAGAAAGGATGCTTCTCCCATGGTCCCCGGTCGTCAGGGCACTCTGCCGGATTCCTTTGGGCCTCCATAGCATGGGGGGTCCGCTCTGTATCGAAGTACTTGCGCTCCCGCATGCCCCGGTACCATTTGAGCAGGGTCAGTCGCATCCAGGCATAGAAGAAGTCGGAAAGGTCCGCGTAATAGATCCGGTTATTGAAGGGTGGGTCAGTGATCACCAGGTCATGCAGAGTGCCGTCGAGCATCGAGAGGTCGGTGGAGGAGCCGCAAAATACCTCTGTTCCAGGAGCCACCGGATCACTGGAGTATACTTTCATGCTTTTGGGTTTGCTGCCTTCGGGTAGCACTGCAGCCTCCCACGGCTCCTGACACCATTTAAGGCCATCCAGTACGGTGGCACAGCAAGAAGGCCACCTACCGTACCCAAGAGCACCATAGACATTTGTTTCAACAACCAGTTGCTTGGGATGATAGTTCGCATTCGAAAGTGAAGGAGCCAACTTGTCATATGTCTGATGCCAAAAGGAGAACATGTTCATCATTCGGATGTATTGTTGGTGAGCTCCCAGAACCTGTTCCCGCACATCCAGCGGCCATTGGTCTTCGGGCGCTTCGGTGATGGCCCGCATGAGTTGCGTGTGTACGAGAAGCTGGCGCGGGTTGAACATCTTCCACCAATGAGTGTAACCGTGGAAATGGATGGGATGCTCTACATGGGTTGACATGGAAAAGGGAATTTCCTGACGCGGCCAGTAATCGTTCAGGTCAGCATCCTTCCGGTCCACCCATTCCCGTTCGGCTAGAACCAGGCGACTCACGTCGCCCGCTTCAATCGGCTTGAAGTATCGGCCGCTGTAGTTGTAACCCTCGGCCTCGCACTGCGGGCAGTGACATTGCAGGGCGTAGGCCGCCACGGGTGCGGTATGTTTCGTTGGCTTCACCGATTCTAAGATGTCCTGATTCTTGCCGCATTTCTGGCAGGTGAAGTGCGATTGCTGCGGAACCGTGCCTGTCCTGGTCTCAATATGCATGCCGTCCGCGAGCACTATTTCCCGTGGCAGCCCATACTTTTTACGGTCCGTCGCAGAATCAGAGTCTTCGCCTGGCGCGTCGTCGTTTTCGCCGGCCTCTTCTTCGTTCTCTACGGTGTTCTCTTCATCTGCCAGCTTGATTCGGCCGCGGACCTCGACGAAGTGCATACCTTCAAGCCGCCGATTGAACCACCGGGCGGTCATTTTTGGATCGGCCCCGCCGTAACCACCCAACTCCTCGCCATTTTCAAAGCCGGGATCACCCTCTAACCACCTGGGATGGAACAGGAGATACATGAAGACATGGCTGCTCTCGATGCCGAGGTCCTTCTTCTTTACATTTCCCACCGTGAACTCGTAGGTGACCATGTTCCCCATTTGCAGCGGTCTGCCGCGGTGCTCCCCAAGAACCCTTTTGATCTCTCCCCCGGCAAATGAACCGCATTTCGGACAACGCAAACCGGCTTCAGCGTCCAGCATTCCTAACGCTTGATCGATCCGCTCTTGCTTTTCCTCTTTGTTTCCCTTGCTATAGTCCTTAACAAGCTGGGCGAACGCTTGGCTCGTCTCCCTGAAACTTGGCTCGTTATCGAGCACGACACGCTCGGTTCCCGGAGCCATGCGCGTTTCGCCCAGTTCGATGTTGAAGGAATGTCCACAGGATGGGCAGGTTGCCGGGATGAAGCAGGCGGTCAACTTCTTTTCGGCAATGACTGGCGAGTGGAATATCGGCGTACGGTGATGGCAGCCCCGCGCCTGGCACGGGCCATGCTTGGCCCAGAAGGTATAGATGATTTCCGGCCCTTTCCAGAGGTAACGGCCACGTTGGTCAGGAGCAATCTCTGCCGGATCAATATCCACGGCTTTGCCGGTTTCCCTATCGACCCAGAGGCCTTTATGGCCTCGCGGACAGGTCGTAGTGTAGAAGGGCTGAACGAGGGGCTTGACCTTGGTCTCGATGTCCTCAAAGAGTGCCTTGACTTGCCCGGGATCACTGCACGCCAACTCGTTTTTGGTGACGAACCAGGCCACGGGATTGAGATCGACGCCCGCCATCTGGAAACCGAGCCGCGCACCTTCGACCAGGGTGGTTCCCCCGCCCATGAAGATATCGAGCACACGAAGTTTGCGGAAAGCGCCGGATTTCTGGTGGTTGCAGTAGTAATGGTCCCACACCTGCTTGGCGGCCTGGGTAGGGTCATCGGGGGCTTTGGTGGCAGCGGCGATCAGCAGGCTTCGAAACACGCTCGAGTGCCTTCGTGCCCACCACTTGGACATCTGGTAGATGGGCTTTCCAGCATTGCTCTCGAGATTCGACAAGGCATTAATCGGAGCGATGGGGAAGTCCAATTCGAGGCAGACTTGCGGCCTGCTCGGATCGCTGAAATCCGGTATTGGCAGACGGATGGCTTTGCCGAGGTTAAGCGGCTCATAACCGTTCGTCTCCTTGCGAGGCTTCTTCTTTGCTGGCGACACATCATCCCGGGTAGGCTCTATTCCGGGCAGGTAATTCACCTTATTGCTCATTGTTGGCTCTGTGATAACAGCGGGGGCAGTTCCATGAAGGGGACAGCGATTTCCAAAAGGCTCAGCCCGCCGTGGCACACCTGGGGATAACCGCCCTGTACCCTCCATTTCCTCTGACCCATGACGACGTGATGCTCGTTGTGGTCCACCACAATCGGCGGCATAAACTGATCTTGCCAAGGGCCATTAGACTTCTTGTATCGGGCCGCTCCGAAGTTCTGACGCAGTTTCTCGATAACATCTGGGTCGATTTCCTCACTCGAAAACAGTTTGCTCACCGCGTAGCCGTGGTCGGAGGTTATGACCAGCTTCCTGCCCTGGCGCAATCGGTCCACAAATTTCCAGAATCCATCGCCCTGAAGCGTAGCGGATGCCGTTTTGCAAAGCTGATCCGGGAGTTTCTTGTGTACGTGGATGAGATCGTCGAGCCAGGTATGCCAGACGAACACGTCCGGCTCATGGGGAATACCGCCCACACTGTCCTCGAAGGGCATGCTGATCACATCCGTGTAAGCCTTTAATTGAGAGAGCTTGAAACTGCCCGGCGCGCCATTTCCCGCCAGATGACTGCGTGATGGCACGCCTAGCGCCCTGGCGAACTGGTCTGTGTCAGACGGCGATTCAGCACCAGTCACCCGGACATCGGTGGGCGGGATGTTGCGGGCCCTGGCTCCCGCCAAGAGCCACGGCATCTCGCGCAGGGACAAGGCATCAAGCACAAGGACGGCACGGCCAATACTGGACGGTGCAGAACACCATTCCTCCAATTGACTTGAGGTTCTGCAGGCGGCATCGGGATAACAGGCCCACAGATCCCACGCTGTCTCGGCAAGCAGGCGGTCAGGAGCGACCGTCTGGTTATGGAGGTCGACCGGTGAGCCGCAGGATACGGATATTTCCTCTAATCGCTCGAAAACGCATTTCCATGCGTCTGCCGGCGAGAGGGTATCCAGGATGATGTCCACCCAAGCAGGCGTGCTCATTCTTCGCCTCTCTCCTTGGTGAAGGTCACTTCCATTGACGCTTTGAAACTCGAGGGGAGGCGCGTGAGAATCTGCTTCATCTGCTGAACTGTGAGGTCTTTGAACTCGATCTTGGCCGTATCCAATGGTGCACTAGTGTATCGTTTCATTAAACTATTGACATATAGCCCGGCTCGTGATATATTGATTTCCAGAAAGGATAGGAGGGAATCAATATGCCACGGAAGAGCCGAAAAGCAAAATTGGTTTTAAGCCAGGACAAGAAAAAGCAAT
>JACQUA010000103.1 GCA_016210565.1 Chloroflexota bacterium | reverse complement strand
CCGCCGAAGTTCCGGTGGTCCGCTACCCGGACGAATGCTGGCACTGCAACTCCTGCGTCTACGAATGCCCGGCCGAAGGCGCCATCCGCCTGCGCATCCCCCTGCCCATGATGGTCCTGTATAAGTAGGGGCAACCGCAAGGGTCGCCCTGCATTCTTGCGATCGCCCTGGCGCTGTGCGGCCGTAGCGGCACGCTGCGCGTGCCGGGGCGGGGGGCGGGGCGAAGCAATCCCAGAGGTTTCGTCAATAGGTGCTCCATACGAAATCGTTTTTAGCGCAGCATTCTTGCCGGTACTATCTGACGGCCCCCGGCATTTCGGAGTGTCTCATCTTCACTTTTCAGGCATGCCTCTCTTACCCGTCGTAGCACCTTGCTGGCAAGTGTATCTTGCCAGAACCATTTATCCAGAGCCCCAGTCGTCATGCCATCGGCGCCCGGCAGCGCCGTGATAGCTTCGTAATAATATGCTTTAAGGTCATCGGCTGCGTACCTGAGCTCGAAAGAGAGCGACACATCCTGGCGCGGATTCGGGGGCACGCCGCCTTCAAGGAAGGACCATAAGAATTCCACGATAGCCTCAGTATTGAGTTTGCTCACGCCCACAATGGTGCGCCCGCGTTCTTTCTTTGCCCGGTCATACCAGGGCCTGATTGACGTCACCTCTGCTTTGAAAGTCCGGCATAGACGCTCTGTTTCACTTGCACCATCCATACCTTCAGATGGTGGGACATACGGGCAGGCCAGTATTATCGGTTCATTCGTGGAAGAGGGAGCGTCTTCGGGGAAATCCGCCAGTACGGGGCCTGCGGGCGCTTCAAGCAACTCTAGAGCAGCAACCAGAACCCGTCTTTGGAAAGCTGGATCATTTGGCGAGCCAAGGGGTCGCCCAAGCTCAAATGGCACCCAGAGAGCTCTTGGCGGTTTTATTTTCTCAGTGTGAAGGCGGATCAGGCTGATTTGAGTAGTCGGCAGCCCCTCCTCTTCCAGGAAGTATGCCAGCACGCCAACGGCGCGCGTGCAGAGAGGTCACACCGGGACGAGCAGTACGGCATCCACATTATCTTTTTTCAACAGTCCAGCCAGATAGCGCGCCGACTGTTCCCACCTCAAGGGGTCATCGGCGCCCATGAAGGAATAATGGAAACCAGCAACGCTGCCGATAGTCCCTTCTTCGGCCAGTTCCTGCAGTCGGTCAATTGGAAAGACGACGTTCCAGTCCTGGTAGAAGCCGCTCCGGTCGAAATTCACCGAAACATGGCTCATTATCAGGTTGTCTGACTTGACGTCCCCGGGGATAATACGGTAAAAGTCTCCCGGCGCCCGTGTAAAAGGGCGGTCATCCCGCTGGTGCAACCCGGCCGTGGAAATAATGGCAACACGTCTTTCGCTCAGCGGTGGTCCCTTCACCCAGGGCTGATTTTCAAATGTCGGGCAAGCCAGGTTTTCGAGAGATGTTCGCTCCTCTACATCGAGTTTTTCTAAACGAGCCATACTGTTAACCTCCTTGCCACCCCCTATTTTCTGGGGAATTTATTATTGTGCAGAGTACGCCTCGATTTCAACCGCGCCGGTATTGCCTCCCGAGCTACTCTCAACTTCAAATCTCAGGCGCCTGGCGCGCACATCAACCGGGAAATAGTGTGTCGTCGAAGCATCTGGGACAGCAAATGGTCCCAGGCGTTGACTGCCATCCACCACCACGCTAAAACTGGAAATCTGGGCGCTGCTACCCATAGTGCGAGTCCGGAAACCTATGGCCGCCAGGTCAAAACTCTGGCTTAACTCAATTTCAATCCATGCTCCGTCCCCTTCGCCGTTGGAGGACCATTCTGTACTTGAATTGCCGTCGATGGCTTTGTTGCCCCCGAAAGAGCTGTCCAGGTTTCCACCGCCCCAGTTACTGCTGACGCCGACTATTCTGGCTCCCTCTGAGGCAGCGGCTACGTTACGCCCTGCCGGTTTTGCTGTCATGTCTCCTTTAGTGGTCGTAAACGTCTTATCGTCAGACTGATACACATTACCAGCCAGGTCAGTCACCGTAGCCTTGAAGTGATACGTCGTATCAGGCTCAAGACCTGCGAGATGCAACTCATGTTGAGTAACAGCGCCGGCCATCGGCATGACCGCCAGCTTGCCATAGCTGTCATCCGTTCCATAAGCGACGTTGCAGACCACAGGCACCCCGCTGGTGAAGACTATCGATACCGAGGTCGCCCCAATATCTCGCACATGCGGGCCATCGACACCCTGGGAGAGGTTGCTCAAAGACTGAATCGTGTCTTTATTGCTGGTTGCACATGATGACAGAGTTATGGCTAGCAGGATCAGCAATATTGACAATATAGACAATGTTCTTTTGCCCAATTGTCACCCTAATTTCACTGTTATCGACAGTCTCGACTAACGGCTCAAATTAGCCAGATAGGCTGCTATTGCCTGAATCTCCTCAGGAGTCAACTTGATGAAGCTCATGGCATCGACACTACCTAGAGCTCCGGTAATTTGCTCCGCAGTCCGGCCGCGGATGTCCGGTCCGATGCCACCCTGCGCACCAGGACCGTGACAGGAGGCACAACCAACCCTCTGGAACAACAATTGTCCTTTGGCCACCACATCACCCGCCGTTACCGTTGGCGCACTTCCCGGACTTGGCTTCGCCGTCGGCGTAGCGGACGGGGATTGTCCGGTCTGACCGGGAGATGCACTGGATGTCACTTGAGCGATGGTGAACCGGACCGAGTGCGCGTCACCCGGGGTCGGTATGTGGCCTATCACCTCATCCGTCTCTACGCTGACTATGCTGACCCCATTGCCACGATTCTCTGAAACCCATATTTCCGTGCCATCGGGAGAAAGGAATACGTGGTCCGGCTGTTTTCCCACCTTGATTTCCTTGATGACCTTCTTTGCCTCGGTATCGACGACGGCGACGCGCGTGCTGGCGTTAGTCGCTCCATAAGTCTTGTCCACGACGTAGAGCTTCCTGGCATCCGCAGATAGCGTGATGCCGTAGGGTGAAAAATTCAGGGGCACGCTTCCGGCAACGGTGTCTTTTTCCTCTTTGCTCTGAGCGACCTTTATCTGCAGCACGTCGTTACTCGTGCTGTCACTTACCCATGCTGTCTTGCCATCCGCTGAGAAAGCCACCCAGACTGGCCCTACTCCCACCGGTATGAAAGCCGTTGCCTTAAACGTAGACAGGTCCACCTTTGATAACCAGCCCTTTTGGTCTGCGAGAGGAGAGCGGACAGTGACATACGCGAAGGAGCCATCCGGGGAAGACCAGGCAGAATATGGGCGTCCGAGAAGCGTGCCGAACGGTATGTGCCCCACAATGGCGTTGTCATTGTTCGGATCCAAAACGATGATTCCATGGTCCGGGTTGTATGTATCAACCAGTATGAACTTCCCAATCTGTTTGTAGCTTCCCTCGTCCATGTGGTGCGTCGCGGCCCCGACGTCAAGCACCTTAGCGACTTTCAAAGTGAGTCCGTCGACGATGTAGAGTTTCTTCGATATACCGGAAAAGTCGGGCAGGTACAGCCAACGTGCGCCTGCCGACATGCCAAGAGCATGGGACTGGGCGCCTTTTGCCATTGGTATGGCTACTCTAGTAAGTATTTGACGTGTCTTGACGTCAACCACGGTGATGTAGTTTGAGTCGGC
The DNA here is from genome assembly GCA_016210565.1 of Chloroflexota bacterium. GTDB lineage: Bacteria > Chloroflexota > Dehalococcoidia > JACQUA01 > JACQUA01 > JACQUA01. The sequence goes on along the minus strand of JACQUA010000103.1, from coordinate 3,221 downwards.
CGGGCTGTCGTAGGCAATGCCCGATTGAATGAAGGCGAGGGCGGAGCCTTGTTTCGCCTCATAGGCAGGTTGGCCTTTGGCGTCAAAAGTCTCTATCGTGATACCGAAGTTTTTTCCCTTCGCCTGCAAGGTCTTGAGCTGGTCGGTGGCGGCGCGTGCTTGCTCCTCTGCCTCGTTGAGCTTGGACTGTAGCGCCTGGTGTTCTTCCTTTGAGACGCCGCCGCTGCACGCAGCCGCTGTGGCAGCCAGTGATAGGAGCAGCAACGGGAAAACAAAGACCCTGAATAGACGTGTCTGACAGATACTTCCTTTTCTCCTTTGGTCTGGCATTAGCTCTTATCCTCTTGCGGGAACACGATTCTGCGTTTTTTCAATAGTCCGCCTGCTTCCTAATGTACGATCACTGAGCCGACAAAATCCGGATGCGACGGGTCTCTCACTTCGAACGTACCGCGCTGGTTGACAGTGAAGATGACGGTATCCGCATCACCTGGGTCGGCGTGGAGGTGCACACCACCAGCCAGGTCACACAAGTCCGTGGTACAAATATGGTAAGGCACGAACGAGGGCCCATTGTGATGTCCATGGTGTCCGTCTGCCGTACCATCCCTACCCGCGCCGGATTGCGTTTCTCCCGTCTGCTTTTGGTCTGCTGGCTGCAACCAGAGCATATCATCAGGTGTCAGCCCAATTATGTGAAAGTGGTGCTGCTGTGACCCGTGGTTCCGCACGGTCAGCATTATCCGTACGCCTCTGGGCAAAGAGAGAGCGGCCGGCTGGTGGCCGTTGTCTGTCAACTCCACATCCACTATAAAGAGGTCTTCCGGCGTGGCAACGGGAGGCGGCCCTTTGCCCCCGATAAAGATATCCGCGCTGGCATTCGATGCGATTGCCGGACTCGGCTTCGCCGCTGGTGTAGCGGGAGGTGGTGCGGATTGTCCGGTCTTACCCGGAGATGACCTGGACGTTGTTTGAGGGCCGGCGACATTGCTGCTGGTGGCGCATGACGACAGAGAAACCGAAAAAACCATCAACAGAGATATGAGAACAAACAATATTCTCCTAGTCATTAGTACCACACTATATATTATGTCATAATTGGCTGACCTGTTTGTAGTCCAGATTACAGAAAAGCTACCACGTAATTCGCTAGACTTTCCCCAAAGGCTACAAGACGGATGACAGGAGGTATTCATTTATGCTTTGCATGATTTATCTACCTGGCGAAGCGTCTTCTTATCAAGCTGGGCTCTCGCCCAAATTAAGTGTCCCTTGTTAAAGGAATTACGTAGAGTTACTGATATACACGCCCGCAAAAAATCCCGAACTTAAGTATGCCCCCCCAACTTTGTGAGTTGAAGCTGTGTCAATCAGTTCGACAATAGTCTATTTTTAAGAAGGAGGATTACAATGAGCCAGGTAGTAACAACGCAGGTAGCGAAAACAAAGAAGAATTTGAAACTGTGTCGGTGCATGAAATGCCCAACCTATACGTTCATGTGCAAGATGAAAAATATGCCAGGCAACCTAATGGCAATGATGGGTGACATTGGGAAGAAAGACCACATGGAAGCCATGTATTGTGCGTTTGATGAAAGCACATGTATAACCGAGGAAAAAGGCTGCATTTGTATGACGTGTGCACTTTTCAAGAAATACAGCCTTGACAAAGCCTATTATTGTCTCGGTGGTAAAGCCCCTAAGATGTAGCTTTCAATAATACCGGCAAAGTCCGTTCCACGGAACAGGATTACTACGGTTAGATAGATAAACTTGGTGAGGTTAACCATACTACCCTTCCCACGCTGGTAAGGGAAAGGAGGATGTATTGTGGCAATTTGATAGCGAATTTACGGAAATGATACAGCGTACCTCTAGCGTTAAGTCCTTCCGTTTCCCAATAGGCATCAAGAGAGCACCTTACAAGCCAGGCCAGTTTTTCTTCCTTACCATCAGGATTAACGGACAGGAAGCCCTCCATCAATTTTCTTTCTCCAGTTCACCCACGGATTATGGCTACGTTGAGTTCACTAAGCGATTACCCAGCATGATTTCTCACAGGCACTGGACAAAATGCCCCGAGGGGGTTGGGCTCGCCTGCAGGGTCCGGAAGGAAATTTCGTTTTGCCCGCTGAAGGAAGTAGGATAGCTTTCTTGACCGGGGGGATCGGCATCACCCCGATGCGAAGTATGTTACGCTACATCAAGGCTAAAAAGCTTGACTACAACATAGTCCTGCTTTATGCCAATGGTAATGTTGCCGAAATCATTTTCCGTGACGAACTTGATGAACTGGCTGCTTCCCATTCTTCGTTACGGGTGGAACACGTGCTTTCCGGCCCGGATATAACGCCAGACTGGAAAGGGAAGACGGGGCCAATCAGTAAAGATTCAGTTATTGACGTGGTACCCGATTACCGTGAGCGATGGTTCTACATATCCGGAACACCCAGAACGGTAATGGCCTGCATGGAACAGACCACGGCGCCAGTCTCCTGAAAAAGCGCCACGGCGTGCCGTGGCGACCATTGTTCAACCGGAGGTAACATGGCAAGGTCTCTGGGTGTACCCACACCTTCCGCGACAACCCCGGGAGACAGACCTTCTATTAAAGCCTTCAGCGCCGGGCGGTGGGTGTGTTCAGTGGCGTCGCCAGCGGCCAGCGCCGTTTCAATGGCGTGCATATACTTCTGAACGGGCTTAAGATCAACCGCCATGAATTTCCATGCCTCTGAAAAATTCCTGAGCTGGAAAAAGGAAAACGTTCAACTTTCGGGTGTAGCGGCGTGCCAAACTGTACGGCCGCGCTCGCAGTCCGCTAAGAATACTGCCGTTCCCGTTCCCTGTCAAGCAAACTGGGCGCGTGGTCCTAGGTTCGCACACCATGCCCTACAAGAGACAAAACCCGGTAAAATCCTGCTACGTCAAAGAGTTGCTTGATATTGTAGATAGTTTATAGAGAGACCAGACCACTAATGGCTATCGCAAAGAAAATCAAAAAAGATGCCGCTACGGCGCTGGCAAGCTCGGTGAGCCTGACGGGGGAGGCGAAGAAGCCCGGAAGAGGCAAGAGCGGCCGTTAAACCATTCGTTGCCCTTGCACAGCGGGCTATCGTTTCGCAAGCGGCAGGAATTGAACCAGATTGGCAGTATCTTCCGGGTCAGCCGCCCTGGCAACAATCTCCAGATCCTGAATGCAGGCTCCCACGGAAATACTCATG
>JACQUA010000094.1 GCA_016210565.1 Chloroflexota bacterium | reverse complement strand
TCAGGACAAGTTCTTTCGGGTTGGGGAGCGGGACGAAAGACCCTTCGCCTGCCCCTTCGCTTCGCTCAGGGCTTCGGCTCAGGGTGACAGCATATTTTCGTAGCAATGTCGAATGACGAAACTCGAATGACAATTTGCGTTCGATGGTTGGTCATTCGTCATTCGGACTTCGTCATTTTCCGTTTGATTGGTCATTCGTCATTCGGCCTTCGTCATTTTCCGTGTACGGAGATCGAGTATGGCAAGTCTAGTCATTGACGCCAGGGGCCTGGCCTGCCCGGAACCCGTCTTGCGAACAATGAAGGCGATGAAGGAAGCGGAGCAGCTTGTCACCATTGTCGACAACGAAGCCGCCCGCGAGAACGTGTCACAACTGGCGAAGAACGAGGGCTGGGCGGTCGAGACGGAGAAAAGGTCCGATGGTGTTTACCTGACGCTGGAGAAAGGCCCCCTCGCCGGGCCCCAGGAAACCGCCTCCACCGGAAAAGCGGTCCCCGGCAGAGGGCTGGTTGTCATGGTCGCCTCCGAGTTCCTGGGCCGGGGCGAGCTCCCACAGCTTGGCGGTTTGTTGATGCAGAGCTTCATTCACAGTCTCAACGGCCTCTTGACCAAACCGGAGACTATTGTTTTCATCAACAGCGGGGTGAAGCTGGTGTGCCGGGACTCGCAGGCGCTGGAAGACCTGAGGCAGTTGAAGGAGACGGGAATCGAGCTCCTGGCCTGCGGTACCTGTCTCTCTTACTTCAACCTCATGGACAAGGTGGCGGTCGGCCAGGTATCCAATATGCTGACCATAGCCGATACGCTCCTCACCGCCGAGCGCGTGGTAACGGTGTAAGGAGTTCTTTGAGTTATTGAGTTATTGAGTTGTTGAGTTCTTCTTCATCTCCCCCTTTGAAAAAGGGGGACCAAGGGGGATTGGACCTTAATCCCTCTTTCGCAGAAGCGGGACTAACGCAGGGCATTTGGATTAGTTTCTAGAACTTGTCGAGGAGGGGGACATGGACTCCGGACGAATGGACCGCCTGTGGACATTCATTGCGGCCTTACTCCTGGTGGTCATCTCGGTAGGGGCCTACACCCTGTACCAGAAACGCTCCGCCTATGAGCAGCGTCTGGAGATTCAATCTCCCCTGCCGCCGGCGACCGCCGGCGCCGCCCGGGTCCACATCGATGGGGCGGTGAAGAACCCGGGCTTCTACACCATCAGCCCCACACGCAGCTTGCAGGACCTGATCGGGGATGCGGGCGGACTGACCGGAGACGCCGACACGAACAACATCAACCTCAATATTCCAAGCTCCACAGAAAAACCACAAACTCAAAGAATCAACATCAACACCGCCGGGAGCTGGCTTCTGGAAACGCTTCCCGAGGTAGGGCCTGCCACCGCGAGGGCCATTATTGACTACCGCACCAGGAACGGCCCCTTCAACAACACAGCAGAATTGCTGAAAGTCAAAGGCATAGGCCCCAAAAAGCTGGAGCGGATCAAGGACCTGATAACCGTAAACTGAAAATACCAAATGACCGGCGCCAAACGCCGTTCCCGCGAAGGCGGGAATTCCAAACAAATTCAGATATCAAAACTCAAAATGCAAAATGGCAAATCAATAGTCAAGATTGAGGCAGATAGTGCCAGCCCGCCGCAGGAAGAACCGAGGAGGAAGTTGCCAACGAACCCGGCCATTTGTCATTCGTCACTCCTCAATGACTCGTCCTTCGGGTTTCGTCATTCGTCATTGATTCGTCATTCGGGTTTCGTCATTCGTCATTGATTCGTCATTCGGATTTCGTCATTCGTCATTGATTCGTCATTCGGGTTTCGTCATTCATCGTTGATTCGTCGTTCGTCATTTCGCCCATGAGACTCATCTACCTCGGCGCGGCGTGGCTATCGGGCCTCTATCTGGGTTATGTCTCCTTTCATCCCCCGGTCTGGTTCTACCTCGCCATAGCCGCGGCCCTCCTTGTCCTCTTCATGAGCCACAGGACCAGGGACCTGCTGCTCGCTGTTCTATGCCTGGCGCTGGCAGCGGCCGGTTTCTGGCGCGCCGGGACCGCCGCGCTTCAGGCCGGCGGCGAGAATCTTTCCCGGTGGAATGGCCTTGAAGCCGTAGAAATCACCGGCACCATCCAGGTAGACCCTGAAATCCTGGACAGGGGAGTCAGGTTCGTCTTGGAGGCGCAGGAAGTGTCCACCGGCCCGGCTTCGGCGCCGGCTTCCGGCCAGGCCCTCATCTACGGGTCGCTCCTGCCTCCCCGGAACAACTCGCGGCCGTTCCCTTACTGGCGCTACGGCGACAAGCTGAAAATCCGCGGACGCCTGGAAGCCCCGGCGAGTCTGGAAAGCGAAAACTACAGAGAATACCTGGCCGGTCACGGCATAACCTCCCTTGTCCGGTTCCCGGAAAGAATGACCTTTGTTTCCCCCGACGCCAGCCCCCTGTTATCTCCCATCTACGAACTCCGTACCGCTCTTTCGAAGGGACTGAGATCGGTGCTCCGCGAGCCTGAAGCATCGCTGGCGCAGGGAATACTGCTCGGAATCCGCACCGGCATCCCGGACAGTCTCTCCAACGCCTTCGCCCACACCGGCACCACCCACGTGCTGGCCATCTCCGGCCAGAACCTGACCATCATCGCCGGCCTGGTGACCGGCTTGGCTGTCTGGCTCCTGGGCCGGCGGCGACAGTTGTACATCTTTCTGTCGCTGGCGGTGGTGTGGTTCTACGCCACGCTCACCGGCCTGGTCCCCAGCGTGGTGCGCGCGGCGGTCATGGCCAGCGTCTTCCTGCTGGCCCATCTGGCGGGCAGGCCGCGCAGCGGCGGTCCGGCGACTGTGTTCGCCGCCGGTCTCATGGCTGGCTGGCAGCCCTCGATCCTGGCCGATGTCTCTTTCCAGTTGAGCTTTCTGGCGATACTCGGTCTGATATATCTGGCCCCACGGCTGCAGGCCCTGTGGGCGGGTCTCGCGGAAAGCGGGCAAGGATGGTGGAGAAAGACCCTGATCATGGTCCTGAACGCCCTGGCCGTCAGCTTCGCCGCCACGTTGTTCACCCTGCCCGTCCTGGCTTACCGTTTCCACACCGTCTCTCTGGTGAGTTTGCCGGCGACGCTTATCCTGCTTCCCGTGTTGCCTGCGATTATCTTGCTTTCCGGCGCCACCGCCTTGCTGGGGCTGGCAGCGCCGCTGGCAGCCCTTCTGGTTGGGGGGCTGGCCTGGCTGCCCCTTTCCTACATGGTGACGGTGGTCACCCTGTTCGACAGGCTGCCTCTCGCGTTTGCCGCCATTGGGCCATTCGGCGGGTGGTTCCTCCCCGGCAGCTATGCGCTTCTGGCCGGCGCCGTATGGTTTGCCGGGGACCCGGCTCGACGCTTCAGCGCCATCAGGAGCGCCGCCCGCAGCGCGTTCCTCCGGGCGCCGGTGGCCAGCATCGCGTTCGCCGGGCCGGGGAAATGGATGGCGGCCGCGCTGCCCGTGGCAGCTTTCTTTGCCTTCATGGGCGTGCTGAACGCCCCGGACGGGAGGCTGCACCTGACGTTTTTCGGTCCGGAGCAGGGCGAAGCTGTCCTCGTTCAGTCGCCGGGCGGCCGGATCATTCTCGTCGATGGCGGGCGCAGCCCGGAGACATTGAACCTCGCCCTGGGGAAGGCGCTGCCCTTCTGGAAGAGAGACATCGATCTGGTGGTAGTGACCTCTCCTGATAGTTCTCAGTTGCCCGCTCTGATCGACGTGCTGCGCCGGTACCGCGTCGACCAGGTGTGGGAAGCCGCGCCCGGTTCCAGCGGCGCCGTTCTGCCTGCCGGTTACCGCGAGTGGCAGCGGGAATTGAAGCACCGGAACATCCCCACCGTCGTGGCCGCCTCCGGCCAGTACGTTGGGCTAGAGGAAGGATACAAGTTGCGGGTCCTGGACTCGCCGCAGGCGGACAGCGAGCAACCCGGCCCGGACGTGACGAGCCAGAGAATGGTCCTGCGCCTGGAAGCCGGTCAGGTCAGTTTCCTCTTGACGCCGCCGCCTGACCCGGAGCGAGTGCGCAGCCTCGCCCGGCGAGGGATCGCCGTGCAAAGCACGGTCCTCAGGGCGAGCGGCAAGCCGGATAGTGCATCCTTGTCCGCTCTCGCAGAGGCGCTAACGCCCCAGGTCCTGGTCACCCCGGGTGAACCCGGCGCCGGCCTCATCGCCATCATGTCCAGCGGCGCCCCCGCCCTCCCCGGCGGCGAACCACCCGGCGCCCTGGAGTTCATCACCGACGGCGAAAGCCTCTGGCTGAAGAAGCACGGGCGGTAGGACAGGCGTCCCTGCCTGTCCGCCAGGAGGGACCAGCGCTCCACCCCGGGCGGGGCGTAGCCCATGGCTTTAGCCTTGCGGGGGAGGGGGTAGCCGCTTTGTACTGGACGCGTTGTCCGGGTGTGGCAATTGCAGTCATGGTCGCTTATAATTAATCCCGGACTATGCATGAGCCGCATGGGGCGTAGCCCATGCCCCCGATCCAGTCGGGGGCTTGCGGGGTGGGGAAAAGTGAACCCGCCAGATAACGCATGCATAAAAGGGATAATCGCTGACAACCGACTGATAAGTCGCCTGGAAATTCGGCGCGCGAGGAAGGTCTCAGCGTCGACAAGGTGCTGGAAGATGATGTTCTCAAGTGGCTGGGCGAGAAGATCTATAGCTGGAAGGACCTGAATGCAACACAGAACACTTTGACTGCGGAGTTCAGCGTTGGGGCGATGGCCCCATTGCCTTTCCTGGCGAAAATCCTGGCCAGAATGTCAGGGCACATCAAAACGGGCCACGCGATCAAGCAGGAGGTGCGCCTCAAACTCGACCCTCAGATTTCCCAGTTCATCGAACGGGTGAACCTTTTCCTGGAGAAAGTTCGTATCGGTCTCCGAAAAAGAGAATATGAAGACCTTGTGGTGATTATCGATAACCTGGACCGGACGGCATTCAAGGTTCTGGACGCAGCCAGCAACCGGACTTCCCATGACGCCATATACCTGGAGCGGGCCGACCAGCTCAAAGCCCTCAACGTTAACATCGTTTACACCGTGCCGATCTCGATGTTCTATTCCTTGAAGGCCACCCAGCTCACGGGGGCTTTTCCCCTCCACCTCATCCTTCCTATGATCAAAGTCAGTAATCGTGAGGGGAGCCGTTTCGAAGAGGGCAGAAGGGTCTTGCTGGAAGTCGCCGGTAGACGCATGGAAGCCGGCGCGATCTTTGATCCCGCCGTCCTGAGCTATCTGGCAGAAAAGAGCGGGGGGATGATAAGGGACTTTGTCCGCCTGTTGAGCTATGCCATGGAAATAGGCCTGGCCAGAAAGCGGCAAATACCGCTGGGTGAAGCGGTGGCCCGGGTCGCCTTTCAAAGGCTGGTTAACGAATACGGCCGCATGATCCCGCCGGAACATTTTCGCCTTCTGCAGGATGTTCACCTCGAAAAGAGGGTGCGCAACGACGCGGAGCATCAGGCGATGCTCTTCAACCTGAGTGTTCTGGAATATCTCAATAATGAACGCTGGTGCGACGTTCACCCGGCGGTGCTGGAGCTCAGGGAATTCAAAGAGGCGGCTCCCCGCAAAATCGACACGATATGAAGCCAGATAGCGTACCGGCGACCCTTGTCCTGGAAAACGAAGACAGGCTGCAGGAACTCGTTCAATTGCTGAAGGCCCGGGGATTCCGGCTGGGCATTGTGCGGTGCAACCAGCCCCTGCTGAGACAAGCGCTCTCCCGGCGCTTGCGGGAAATGGTATCCGGCAAGATAGACCTCGCCGAGATTGAGCTCGGCGGGCCGGTGCAGAGCCTGCGAGAAGCGATAAAGTACCGACTGCCGGCGGGCAACGGAGCACGGGCCCTTTTTGTCTACGGCTTTGAGAAATCGATACCTTCCGAAGGTGACTGTCCGGCTCTCCATGCCCTGAATAATGCCAGGGAGCTCTATGCTCAGGATTTCAGCTTTCCTTTTGTCTTATGGCTCCCGGACTACGCCGTCAACCGCCTGGCCCGGGAAGCCCCCGACTTCTGGTCGTGGCGGAGCGGGGTCTACGAATTCTGCGCCGAGCCAGATGTCCTGGACAGGGTTCTCGAGGAGACCACAACCCGCGCGCCAGGGTTTGCCATGTCCGCCGCAGAAAAACGGGAACGGGTGGCCGTACTGGAAGGGCTTCTCAAGGACTACCGGGAACTGCCGGAGGGAAACAAAGAAATAGCGGCCCAGGCGCGCATTCTTCTCCAGTTAGGACAATTGCTGCTCGATCTTTATCAGTACCAGAAGAGCCTGGACAGCTTCCAGAAAAGCCTGGAGCTCGGCCAGAGAATCAGGGACGAATGGCACGTTGCTCTAACTCTGAATAACATGGGCGACCTTGCCCGGCAGCAGGGAGACTTCCAAACCGCCAGGGATTCCTACCGGCAGAGCCTGGAGCTTTTCCGGAAGGTCGGAGATGAAAAATGGGTTGCCTTGACTCTGCGTGATATGGGTAACCTTGCCCGGCAGCAGGGCGACCTGGAAGTCGCCGGGGATTACTACCGGCAGAGCCTGGATCTCTTCCGTAAGATCGGGGACGACTGGTGGGTCGCCCTTATCCTTGACGTCATCGCCGACTTTGCCCAGCAGCAGGGCGACCTGGAAACCGCCGGGGATTACTACCGGCAGAGCCTGGAGCTGTTCCGTAAGACCGGGGATGAAAAGTGGGTTGGCATAACCCTGAATGATATGGGCAGCCTGGCCCGGCAACAGGGAGACGTGGAAACCGCCAGGGATTACTACCGGCAGAGCCTGGAGCTTTTCCGGAAGGTCGGGGATGAATGGCGGATTGCCATGACCCTGCGCGACATGGGCGGCCTGGCCCGGCAGCAGGGCGACCTGGAAACCGCCAGGGATTACTACCGGCAGAGCCTGGAGCTTTTCCAGAAGGTCGGGGATGAAAAATGGGTTGGCATAACCCTGCTTGATATGGGCGACCTTGCCCGGCAGCAGGGCGACCTCGAAAGCGCCAGGGATTACTACACGCAGAGCCTGGAGCTTTTCCAAAAGATCGGGGACGAAAGGTGGATGAGCCTGTTGGAAAGTAGTTTGGAAGCCCTCAAGTCAAAATAGCCAGTCCAATCATGAAGAAAATAGCCGTCGGCCTCGGTCTCTTGATCGCCGTTCTCCTCGGTCTCCTTGTGTAGTTGAGGCTTTCGCCGGCGATAATCAGCGAAGGATGGTACGGCATGCCGGCATACAAAGGCATCATTCCCGAGGAGGGGCGGTGGCGCCTGGTCAACTACATCCGCACCATGTCGCAGAAACCTCTCCCTTAGGCGACGGCAGACTCGGGACGAGCCGATTCAGCGGATGCAAATCGTGTTGCGGAGCCTGGCGCAGTCCCCGACCATAACCTCAAGAACAAAGGGTGGGCGGCAACCAGAGAAAGTGGTGGGTTCGCGCTACCGCGGGCCGCCCTCAACTATCAGCCATATCCGTCTCACCTCAAAAGCGGCTGGAAGGCCCTCACTACCCTCTCCTTCGCCTCAGCCAGTTCTTTAGCATCAAGTCCTATCTGTGAATGGTATTTTATGCCTGCCTGGGGGAGCATGGCCGGATTTAAATGGTCTGTCGGCACGTCGACCCTGCGACTTGAAAACCCGCTGATTCGCGAAGACAGCGTCTGCCCCTCCTTGCTCAGGTGGAAGTTAATGAAGACTTTTGCTGCGTTGGGATGTGGGGAGTTCTTCAGCCGTGCGATGGAACCCTGGCCCAAACTCACCTCTGTGCCTTCCCGCGGCATGGCGAAGGCGATCGGAGCCCCGGCATCCATAAAGTTTATGGCCGTTTCTATTTGCATGCCGAATAATATCGGGTTCTTCCCGCGGGCTATCCATTCCACGGCCAGCCGCTTATCTCTCAGCAGGATAGGTTCCTGCTTGATCAAGCCATCAATGAAATCCCAGTCCATGATGACATGGGCAAGATAGGTGACCTTCGTTCCGCCGGTGCCGCCCACCATGGTAGGATCATCCATCACGATCTTTCCTTTCCATCTGGGATCCAATAGATCGCGATAAGACTTGATTTCCCCGGGCTTAACCAGGTTGGTGTTAATCAATAGCGGAGACGCATAGTTCTGGCGATAGTTGAGGACTGTCCTGTTACGCGGGTCCAGCCATTCGAGCTTCCCATCTCTCCAGGAGGCCGGTTCCGTGACTTCGGGCAGGATAAGCAGCTCCCCGAGAGGATCAAAGAGTTCCCTGCTCTCCAACGTCGACCAGAATGTTGTTGCGCTGACATGCATGACATCTGTAACGTAAACTTTGTACATTTGCTCGCGTATAGCGCGCTCAGCAGCCTGTGGGGAGGCCAGATAAGTTGACTCCAGCCTTATGCCAAACTTCTGCGCCATCGCTGCGGCGAAAGCATTTTGCCATTCGGACCCATACGCGGCAATAAGAGAAACCTCACCTTCCTTCCTGGCCGCAGCTAATGTGCGGTCCCAGGCATCTTCCCAGCCTGGTTTGCCTGCGGCTGCCGATGGCGCTGTCCCCGGTCCCGGCACAGTCTCGGCTGCCGGTCCGGCGCCACAGGCGCCGAGGAGCAGCGGCCACACCACAGCCAGCACCGCGATCGTAACCTGAACCATTTTTCGACTGGAAGCCATCTTAACCTCCTCTGGGTTTCTGACCTCGGGTGGAACCGAACGGTTTCCCGTTGACAGGGTAGGGTGGGTTCACATCCCGATGGTATCGGGACGCTTAACCCACCACTCCCCCGGCTGGTTCTACACCTGTTCCCTTCTGATCTTCGCCTGGTGGGTTCGCACAGCCACCCAGTTTCCCCGATACCCCTCTGTGCTTAACCGACCCTGCATAACTCAAATCCCCCTGACACCCTCCTGCAATGGAGAGCAGAATTGGCCCGGTGCCCGATCATCCCGGTCCGTCTTTTCGTGAAGGTATGCGGGACTCACAGGGCACACCGAACTGGCAGAGGCCGCAGGGTATCCAATCGGACTGCGAATGTCTGGTGTTGGGCGGAATCTCATAAAATTTGCACAGGCCGGGCAACACGTCCCTCTTATACTGATCGCACTTCACCTTATCATGACCTTTGACTGTTATGGCGCCGGCCGGGCACCGGTCAATACAGTCCCCACAGCTTCCATCAACCAGGAAAGGACAATTATCAATGTGTCCCTTGTAGACCCTCGGACTGGCCGGAAGTTCCAGGTTTGTTACCACGCTGCCACAGCGCATCGCCATTCCCTTAGCAGTAATAAACCCATCGTTCAGACTAAAAGTCCCCATGCCAGCGACGTACAACACGTGCCTTTCAGACCAGACGGAGGTTCTTCCCGTGGGCAAATTAAAGCTCTTGAACAGACTGCTGTCAACCGGCGCCACGGCGATATATCCATTCTGCGTGAGCATTGACACCAAATAGCGTCGGAGGCTGTTATTCAAGACTTCGCCGTGCCTGGTGGCGTGAACAAATCTAATAGTGGGCGCGCTGTCTCTTCTGCGGTTGCCAGCCCTTATTCTGGAAGCCATAGGCAGGACCCAGCAAATGACACTGGTCCTGCGGTGGGCGGCAGCCTTGAATGAATCGCCCCCAACTTGCTCCAGGCACTCTCTGGGCGTGAGATGGAAAGACCCGATAATCTTTTTGTATTCCTCAAACAGCGGATCCTCGCCATCGGCAAAACCTACCAGGGGCTCTTCCCAGATAGGGCCGCCGTCGATGCCCAACAGGTTTTGTTCAGACCCGCTGACAAAAGCCTTGATTGCTGCTTCAATCGCTTTGGCCGAATCAACTCTGGTGACCATTTCTACCAACTTCCTTTCGAAGGCATAACGGATAATCCCATACTATGCATATGGGCTATTTGGGGGCTCACTTTTCCGCGCCCCGCAAGCCCCCGACTGGATCGGGGGCATGGGCTACACCCCGCACGGCCCTGCATAACCCGGGATAATCAACAGCCTGGATTTCACCCGCCTTCAGCGTTCTTCCATCCCTCCACCTCCAACAGCTCTTCCAACTCATTTCATATCCGGTTATGTCCGGAGGTTACGGGTCTTCAGCTCCGGGGGGGCGACCCTTTCTGAACACTCTCCCGGCCCTTTCGCATTCTTTTCTTTCGTAGCCTCAGGCAGTTTGACGAAATGGTAGTCCCAGTCAGCCACCACGTCATTGGCAGTGCAACTGCGACAATGGGCCACGTAAGGGAAAGAAAAGCCGTGCTTGAGCCGCAGCTCCAGGTAGCCGCGTTCCAACTCTATGAAGTATTCCAGAGGAGGGGATTGCTGCCCCTTCAAGGCAGAGCCATCGTCTGGAGTCCAGTAGTCTTTCCGGGGGAGCACTCCATGAGACATGAGATAATCAAATCCCTGGAGCGTCGATTTTACCGCCTCCATGGCGGTCTTAAAACCGAAGGGCCTGGCCATTTCTACCCCTGCCACGAAGTTGCTCAGGATTCTTCCCCGTCCAAAAAGCTCCACCGCCTCGAACATCCTCCTTTGCCATTCTTCCCACCCTATGTATTCGGCCTTTCCCGGACAAATTACCTGGAAGAGATTTCGGTCCCAGACCTCCATATTCATTGCCAGGCCTGGTATGCCCGTTTCTCTGAGTCGCCGCAATTCGTCTCCGGTGTGGGCCACTATCTGCAAAATAGCTGACCACCAGAGGCCGCCAAAGGCCTCCCTTATAGCATTCAGGTAATCGCAAAAGAAGCTCACCTCATCTTTGCCCCGAACTTTAGAAAGAACCGTCCCGCCGGTGATGGTCAGATGGCGGCGCCCCGATTCCTGAAAGGCAACTCCCAGCACCCTGGCTACTTGCTCAGGGCGGGCCGCCGCAACTATACCCGTTTCCCGCCGCTTCTTCACTCGCAGAAACCAGGAGCTGTCGCAAAAAAGACACTGCTTTCCAAACTTCCAGAATTCGCAATAATGGTGCAAGGTACAAAGGATTTTGTCCGCTTGACTGGGGAAAGCGATGGCCTGGAAAGCCGTGCCATCCTCCAGACAGTTATTGAGCCAGGATGGAGCAGGTATGAAACCAACTTTTGCCACGGGACCATGCTCATCGGTGAATGAGAACTCGCCCTCCCGGTAATGAATATAATAGGGGGAGTTCACATTTACACGGACGGCCACCGGTGTCGCGTCCTCCAAGGTGAAGGTATGGGGTATCCTCTCCCTGGCGGTAACTGTTGTGCCCCGGTCTCCTGAAAAAATCGTATAACCCTTGAAAGGAGTTTGCACTCCCCGCAAGGCCGCCAGGGCTTCCGGGCTGAAACGCGTTCCGAGGCGCAATGCCTCGGTCTTGATCATTATCGGAAGTGGAACATCGGGATAAGCGCGGAGGCACTCTTCTATGCTCATTAGCAACTCTTTCATCCGGACAAGCCGGAACTAAAATGACGAATGACTAGATTCGAATGACGAATCAATCACCCATGCCCGCTTGCAGCAGGCACCATGAAGGATGAAAATGGCGTGCACTGTCATTCTGAGCGAAGCAAGCGCAGCGAGCGTAGTCGAAGGATCTTTCAGGGTGGAGTGAGAGACGAAAGACCCTTCGCCTGCCCCTTCGCTTCGCTCAGGGCTCCGGCTCAGGGTGACATTTTCGTAGCAATGCTCAAAACTCGCATGTCAAAACAAGAGTTACATTCGTCATTGGTCATTCGTCATTCGGGCTTCGTCATTTCTCCCTGAGATGCCAGGGATTCACCTCAGCAAAGGGCCAAAAATATCCTTGGCCACCTTTTGTTTTTCCGGTAAGGTCAGCAGGAAATCCCCACCTTCTCCAATGACGTAATTAGCGCCGGGCTGCCTGATCTGGCTAGAAGGGATGTGGTCTTTAAGCACATCCTGCCTTGAGCTTGGAAGACCCGAGGCCCGGCTAAAGACGGTTTGGCCTTCCTTGCCGAGTAGCCAGTTAATAAAAAGTTTAGTGGCATTGGGGTGGGGCGCTTTGGCAACATAGAAAAGGACCCCAGAACCGGCGGAAGTATACCCACCCTCTTTAGCAGCAACAAAAGCCAGCGGGGCGCCAAATTGAATGAACTCAATTACCTGTTCCGGAGTGGCGTTAATCCCCACCGGGTATTTGGCTTTTGCTACCCACTCTACCAGGAGCCTTTTATCTGTTGTCATTGCAGGCTCCATTTTGGCGAGAGCCTTCATGAAATCATAACCTAATATCTCGCTAAAAGCGGCAAACCAATTCAACCCGGGTCCTGGTACCGTAGGGTCCTCCATTGCAATTTTACCAACCCACCTGGGATTAAGGACATCCCTCATAAAAGCAAGCTCTTCTGCCTTGACTACATTCGTATTAATAATTACGGGCGGGCGGACACCGGATGTGGAAGGAAAGATCAGCCTGTCCTTGGTCCAGGGAAGCTCCCCTCCCCACCATGCCTGAGGGTTTTTCACTTCCGGCAACAGGAGTAGCGGCTCAAACGAACCCAACACGCCTGCCGGCTTCAAAGCTGCTTCAAGTGCATTCCTGCCATTCACAAGAACGTCTGCTACCTGTAGACCTGCCCTATCTTCTCTCAGGAGTTTTTCTGCGATTTCCACCGCCTTTCCCAGGGTAATGTCCAGCTCCACACCGTACTTTTGCTTAAAGGCGTCGATGAGCGCTATCCTTACGGGGGGACTGAAACCGCCATAGATCACAACCTGGCCTTCTCTTTGGGCTTCTTCTACAACCTGTTCCCATTTCGTCTCCCAATCTGTCTTAGCAACAGGCGGCGGGCCGCCACTGATTGGAGTAATAGCAGGGGTTAGCTGACTGGCCTGGCTACAGGATAGTACAAATAACCCTACGATCGAAATGACAAGAACTGGAAGAAGATACCTACCGGTCAAAAGCCTGTTCATGATTTCCCTCCTTGTTCCTCAAAGAATAGCCATCTTCAAAATCTCGTTGTGAGCGCAGCTAATGGGCGTTTGCCACGAACATTGGGCCGTCATTCTGAGCGGCGTGGAATGGTCCCGGCAATTCCCAATCGTCGTGCCATTGACCCCGGTTTCCGGGCGTCGTGTGACGCGGGTCAGCATTTGATAAGCGAATAAACAGGTATAGTGAGATTGCTCCTGCCGTTGAATTCGGTAATCTCAACCAGGAATGCTGCACCCAGGATATGCCCTTGCATGCAATTGATGAGATCTACCGTTGCTCTGGCCGTACCTCCTGTTGCCAGGACATCGTCAACCAGCAAGAAGGGTTGACCTTTAACTATGGCGTCCTCGTGCCTTTCGATCGTGTTGTTGCCATATTCCAGATTGTAGTTCGCGGATTTCTTTTGGGATGGCAGTTTGCCTTCCTTCCTAACCGGAATGAAACCACATTTCAGAGGCATCGCCAGTGCCCCACCTATGATGAAGCCTCTTGTCTCAATGCCTACGATTGCCGAAAAATTCTGACGTGGTATGCTCATGGCCGTCTCATCGATAGCCCACATAAACATCTGGCTATCACGAAGAAGAGGTGTAATGTCTTTGAACGAGACACCGGGTTCAGGGAAGTTCTGGACCGTACGAATGAATGATTTGTAGTCTGGCCCCTTACCGGAAACGAGGCCACTATCTTGATGAATGTTGACCCCCGAACACGTTTTCTTTACCATCCGGCTCCTTTGTCTTCTTAGCGAAGGCAACTCCTGCCAGGCCCCCGATATTGGTGAACTTGGGTTAGACCTTCTTTCACAAGCCTTGTCCGCACTTCCGCGCATCAAGTATGAACCACCACCTCATCGCCCTCGACAGACAACTTGGTCTCCATGCCCTGGTCCTTCGAGATATCATCAATGTAACTCAACACTTCGTAAAAGCCTTTGTCTTCAGGGCGCATCACTTCGGGTTGGGTCTGCTTATTGATCAGGACAGGGAGAAAGGAAACCCTCTCGATCTTTCTATTAGAGATGACGCACTTGGCAATGATCGTCTTTCGTGAATCAGCGGGGTACGGGTAATTAGGATACTCCGGGTCTTCCTTTACCTTGTATATCTTTCTAGCCTGGCTCCCGGGCTTTGCCGTCCAGGGCGAGATGAAGTTACACAGGCTATAGAAGATCACTTTGCCTTTATAGACTTCGATTCCCTTCAGAATATGGGTGTGGTGGCCAACTATCAGGTCAACGCCAGCATCAATGGCAGCGTAGCCTACTTCCTTTTGGTACATGGCTATTACAGCGGGGATAAAATGGACTCCCCAGTGAATGGACATTACGACCACGTCTGCCAGCGGCCTTACCCTGGTGACATCGTCCACCAGAGCTGCCAGGTCTTCTTTGTTGGCCAGTGTGATGATTTTGGGCGGCGTTCCCGGCTGCCAATCGAGCTGTTCGTACGAAACTGCCGCTCTCATCGGGGCGCCGCCTGGTTTGTCCGGTCCAGCCTCATATCCTTTTGGCAGGACCGAGCAGTAAGCCAGGAAAGCGACCTTCATTCCCTTACGCTCCAATATCACGGGTTTTCGTGCTTCAGAGATGCCCCTACCCACGCCCACCACCGCAATGTTGTTCCTGGTCAACGTATCGATAGTATCGAGGAAGGCCACCTTTCCTCGATCAAGGTGGTGGTTGCCGACAAAGGACATGACGTCAAAACCGGCGTATGTCAGCGCCGCCACTTTCTCGGGGCTGATGTTTCTGGATCCATGCTTTTGAAGGGAGCCTTTCCCGGAGAAGGGAGCTTCCAACTGCCCAAAGAGGATATCTGCCCGTCTAAGAGCAGGCACTGCCAATTCAAAAAGAGATTCAGGATTGGGCCAGTCAGGGACAACATCCCCCACCGCAAAGACGGAAACCTTATCCGAGTTCACTTCCGCCTCCGTAGTTTGGTTTTAGCAAGAGAAATCATGGCGATGGCCTTGTAAAGCATACGCACAAAAACTTATCTCAATGATCCCAAATTATGCGTGGGCTATCTGGCGCCTTCACTTGTCCCCACCCCCGCCCCGATAAGTCGGGGCGGCTACGCCCCGCCCGACGCCATGCATAGTTTGGGATAATTGAATAGTGTCGGTTCCACCGCTATTTCAGCAGCGGGGCAAATATTTCCTTGGCCTTTTCAATATAAGCAGGGTACTGTAACAGGGAATCCTCCATGTTATTTATGGTGTATTTGATTGCTGGATTACGAAGATTATCGGGGGCTATGTTGTCGGTGGGAACATCCAATCTGGCTGACTGCTTACTAGTAGCCAAACTGTAGAGATGGCTTCCTTCCTTGCTCATGAGCCAGTTTACGAACACCTTCGCTGCATTGGGATGGGGCGCCCGGTTGATAAGGGCCATGGGCCCGCCCGGATTAAGGATGCCTCCTTCTCGAGGAACAACCAGTTTTAACGGGGCCCCCGCTTTTACGTACTCGTTGACGCCGTCACTGCCGATGCCCAGAAGCATAGCGTACTTGCCATGGGCGACCCAGTCGGCAGCCAACCTTTCATCTCTCAGTAGCACGGGGCTGTTGTCAGCAAATTTTCTCAAGAAGTCCGGTCCCAGGGTATCGTAAAGGAATATGAATATATTAACAGTAGAACCCAGTCCTGTCGTGGGGTCGCCAAAAATAATTTTCCCCTTCCAACGAGGTTCCAGGAGGTTGTTGTATGAGGCTAGTTCCTCGGGCTTTGCCATCGTGGTATTTATGACAATATGCCCGGTGGCGGCAAGCAAAGGGGAGATAACATAAGATTGCTCTTTGTCCAAAAAGGGTAACCGGCCGCCGTCCCAAACCCTTTCATCCAGAACTTCGGGCAGGACAAGCAAAGGCCTTATCGGTTCAAGCGCGCCAGCAGGCTTGACGAACCTTATCACTGCCGGAGCCCCCGTTAGGAGAAGGTCAGCGATATATAGCCCCGCCCGCCGCTCCGTCAGCAGCTTCTGTGCCACTTGTGTGCTTGCTCCTGTGGTCCACTCTATATCCACCCCGAATTGGTCCTTAAAAGCCTTGCTTTCCATCTGACGCTCTACGCTGTCTCCCCCACCGTATATACTTAGCTTGCCCTCTCTCCTGGCTGCGGCAAGGGTCTTTTGCCAGTCCCTTTGCCAGGCCTCCTGCGGAACCGTCGCCTCCACAATCGTTGCCTCAGGCCCGTCAGTCAACGGCGCCGGAGCCCGTGCGGAAATGCAGGATAAAGAAATGAGGCTAAATCCAAGCACCGCCACCAAAACTATCTTGGTAATCATCGATTTCCCTTCCAAATTCAATTAATCATAGACGACACGATGCTACTCCGGCAAACCAGGAGGTCTGCCGTCTACGCTGCTTTTGGGGCAGTTTCTTCTTTATGAAGGTAATCCCACAGGTCATAGACGGGTTGAGAGTCGCAGGCCCGGCAGTGGGTTGGCGGAGGATACACAAACCTGAACTTGTGTTGCTCCAGTAGCTCCGTGAAACCCCTGAAGAGCTCGATACAGTATTCTAGCGGGGGGGAAGCTTGGCCACCCAGCTCGGAACCGGCAAGGCTTCTAAATATATTAAATCTGGGTAGGACATCGTGCTCCATTAAGAAATCGCAACCCTGTAAAGTGTTCTTAACTGCTGAGTGGACCTCTTTAAAACCCCAAGGTTGAAGAATTTCCAGTCCAGCTACGAACTGCGTCGTGACATTGCCCCGCCCGAAGATCTCTGCCCCCTTTATAAGTCGCCTTATCCATTCTTCATGGCCAATGAGCTTGGCCTTCCCGGGACAGAAGATATTGAACAGCCTCTCATCCCATACTTCCATGTTCATGTGCATCGCCGGAATACCTGTCTGGTGTACCCTCTTCAGATACTCTTCCTCCCGGGCAACTATGGTCAGATGGGCAGGGTACCATACGCCTCCAAATGCCTCACCGATGGCATTCAAATAGGCACAATGGATATCGGCTTCCTTTTTGCTATCCAGGATGGTGCCCCCACTAACATTTAAATGCCGGAACCTGGGTTCGTTTTCAAATACCTCCTTTATGACTCTGGCCACTACCTTGGGAGGGGCCAGGCCAAACTTCAATCCTCTCTTTCTTTTCATTTCCAGAGAAGTACCAGCTTCACAGAATTTGCACTGGTCTGCGCTTTTCCAAAACTCGCAGTATAAGCTAATAACGAAAGTAAAGCTATCACGGCCGTTTTCACGTACCACTCTCTCATAGGACGTCCCGTCGGGGAACGTCCTGGACAGGTACTTGGACCGCGGTACGAAATAGACCTCCTCCAGTAGCGTGGGGCCCAGCCGGTCATCAACAAAGATGAACCTGTTATCTCTGATATCAATGGTATACGGTGAGGTTGTATTCTGCCTGAGACTCACCATGATATCGTCTTTCCTCAAGCAAAAACTCTTTGGCATTTTGATGCCCTGAGCTGGCTGTGGATCTGGATCATCAAAGGAGCCTGAAAATTGATTGTAGTCCGGATTGGGCAAATCCAGCCCCTGCATTGACTTCCGGGCAGCATGTGATAATTTAACACCTCGCCTCATCGCTTCTATCTCTACCATTACTGTAGAAGGGATTTCAGGGTAGGCCGCTGAGGCCTTTTCGAAGTCCATTTCCTCCCCTTGCACCTGCCATTGTGTCTGAGTCATACGATGTCCTCCTCTTTCCTTCGTAACGGTTCGGATTTCCCAGAATTCCAATTCAACATCTTGTTGGAGGCTGGCAGCCCCCTTTGACAATAAGCATCACAGGAACATCCAAGTGCTCTTGCCGCTGCATAGCTGGCAGAGAAACCAGTAGCAATCGACCGGAATAAAGGTGCGCGGGCAACTAGCCCCTTCCAGGACCGGGTAACGGGGAGGCAAGTCCCGACGGCGCTGCATCTGACCATCGGCACCTTACAATAGATTGTAACACATACTGTCAAGTGACTCTGATTCTTCATCCGGGCTATTCCCCGGCTAAAGGGTGGAGGGTCTTCTGTGACTTTCCCATCTTGAATTCGTAACGGTCCAGGGGTATCTGTTCTTTCCGCGTCTGCGGCTGACCGTCCTCGCCCATCTTCACGATTATCCAGCGCAGCCACTCCTGGTCATCGCGATACGGATAGTCCTCCCGGAAATGCCAGGCGCGGCTCTCTTTCCTTTCCAGGGATGACATGAAGATGAGCTCAGCTATTTGGACCAGGTTTTGCGCCTCAACCGCTTTGACCAGGTCATGAATGTCCGCCGCCCTCATCCCGGCCAGCTTTTTCCTCAACTCCCTGATCTTTTCCAGGGTGTGCTTGATCCGTTCCTCACTCTTGTACACGCTGATTTTGGCCGGAATGCTTATTGCCTGTAGCTCTCTGACAATATCGTCGGGCCGGGCGCCGCCTTTCTTGCTCAAGAAGGCAAAGGTGTTTTCCAGAGTGCTCTGAAGCTGCCCCTGCGGCAGCGGCGACAAAAAGGCGTTTCTTGCCGCGGCTTCCCCGGCGCGGTAGCCACCCACATTACAGAAGGCCAGATTGACGCCTCCCACCGAGTAGACCCCATGCACCGGGTTGCGCGCCGAGGCGCCGGCGGCATAGAGGCCGGGCACGGTGGTCTGGGAGTTGCCGTCAACGCGGATGCCCCCTTCGCCCGCTGCTGACATCAATTGTACCACGGGGGTGCATTCCACCGGCCGCTGGCGTATATCGATGCCCGCTTCATCAAAGGGTCTGAGCGTGGTCGGAAGAAGGCGCCGCACCATTTCGACATCCTCATCATTGAAGCCCGTCATATCCCAGTAGCAGGGACCCCGGCCGGACACGGCCTCCTTGACGAAAGCCAGGACCTGGTTTTGCAGTTTTGACCGCTCACCCAGGACCGGGTCGAAACGCAGCATGAAGCGCTCCCCTCTGGCATTGATAAACTTAGCCCCCATCCCCACCAGGAGCGCCTGGCTGCCAACGTGAAACCGCTTTTCGAAATAGCTAACGTTCCCGGTGGTGCAGAACTCCATGTTGAGCAGCTCGCCGCCGGCCCGGTAGACCATGGCCACGCCATCCCCGGCCAAATTATTCACAAAATGGCAGCGCATTTTCAGCCCTATTTGGCCGGCGGCCACCACCACTGCCCCTGCCTGGTAGACCGCGGCGGCGCCCTCCCTGGTATGGAAGCCCACGGCGCCACAGACCCTGCCCCGGGAAGGGCGTTGGCCGTCGGAGGTGAGCAGGTCAGTGATGGTAGTGCGGTCCTCTATGGTGACGCCGGTCTGCTCCGCCTTCCTGCGCATGATATCCATCAGCGTATGGCCGTTGCACAGGACGACTCCGGTCAATCCGTGACCCCGGCCCCTCTTGACCAGCAGATCCCCGGAGGGCGTCCTTTCGAAAGGCACTCCCCAGTCAACCAGGTCCTGAATGCGGTCTTTTTGCTCGCACAGCACCGTCTCCACCCATTCCTGGTCGTTCAGGTATTCGCCGCGCTCCACCAGTTCTTTCTCCCAGGCCCTTATTTCCCCCGGCGGGGTAGGCGCCAGCATCTGGTTGGTGAAGGTGCTCGCGCCGCTCCTGGCCACTCTGGATTTGTCAACCAGAATGACTCTTTTCCCAATCTGGGCCGCCCTGATCGCGGCCCAGCAACCCGCCAGCCCCCCGCCGACTACCAGGACATCGGTTTCTTTATGGTGGATTTCCACGTTTCTCCCTTGCCGGGACGGAGACAGTCCCAACCACCTCGCCCGGCGCATGCGTGATCCGGAATCAATTAATCACCTTCTTCCATTCCTCCAGCCATTTATACTGGTTCTCGACGAATTCTTCGGACTGGAAAATGTATTTCTGGCCGGGTTGCACCACGAACATCTCGTGCACGCCCTCGGGAGGGACATCCACCCTGGTTGAGGCCGCGGCGAACGTCCTGGCGGCGACGGTCTGTCCTTCTTTGCTCAACAGCCAGTTGACAAAGATGATGGTGGCATTGGGGTGCGCGGGCTTCGTGGGAACGGCCAGGCCGCCGTTCGAAGCCCCCAGACCTTTGCCTTCCTTCAGCGGTGGAGAAGCCAGAGGCACATCAGCCGCTTTCAAGAACTGGACCAAGGGCGGGGTCTGAGGCCATACCCCCACCGGATATTTCCCCCGCGCCACCCACTCCACGCCGAGGCGCTGGTCCCTGGTCAATGCCGCCTTTTGCTGGTTCAGCAACGCGAGCACGTACTCTTTCGTCTTATCGACGCCCCAGACCGTCCCCAGGACAGTAATGTTGAACAGGCCCGCCCCTGGACTGGTGGGGTCTGACATGGTAATCTTGTCTCTCCACTCCGGCTTCAAAAGGTCAACATAAGCCTCTATCTGACCCTTCTTCACCATATCCGTGTTATAGATCATGCCAGCCGATGCCACGGAAAGCCAGGACAGCACCATGCCGTCGCCGTCAAAGAAAGGCAGCCTGCCGCCGAACCACGCCCCGGGATCTTTTACCTCCGGCAGGATGAGCATCGGTTCCAGCCGGGACAGGAAGCCCAGGGGTTTGGAGAGGGGTGCAATGGTCCCGGTCCCTCCCAGGAAGATGTCAACCTGATGCACGCCGGCGCGGTACTCGGAATTCAGTCTCGTCACCAGGTCGGCAGAGGTACCGGCCACAACATCCAGTTTGATCCCGAACTTCCTGTCAAAACCCTCCACTAGGGGCGTCCTCGCCTCGGCGGGAATGTTGATGTAGGCAAGAAGTTCTCCTTCCTTTTTCGCCGCCGCCAGGGTCCTCTCCCATCGCGTCTCCCACCGCGCTTCAACCTCAGTCCCTGCGGGCTGCTGGCCGCTTTTCGCCGGGGCGGGCGCGGGGGCGGGCACGGACTCCCTCACGCAATTCGCGGCCAGCAGTGTAAGCAGCAGGGCTGCTATTCCGATGAACATCAAATGTTTCATGTGGTCCTCTCTTTTCTTGTTTTCTGGCCCGGAACATTTTCCAACTCCGGTAGAACAGGCTTTCCAGACTGTTCCCCGGGACGCGACAGGCTGGACGGCGACAGGCTGGAAAGCCTGTCGTACCCGCTTTTGCCCTCACAGGGGCAGACCGAGACCTGCCAGCTCCCCCTCCACCCGCCGGTACAGGTCCACCAGTTCCTGCCGGGGGGTAAGGGTCTTCAGATCATAGTAATACGCATACGGCTTGCCCTTTTCCAGGACATCCCATCGCTCTTCGTATACAGCCACGATCCTGTTTAGCAGGTCATTGGCCTGCTCCCGCTCCATCCCGCTCACCGCCCGGGCGACGCCGTCCACCAATTCGTAATCCAGGTCGCTTTTCGGCTCCCCGCCGGGGCCGGGATGATAGGGATGGTGCCACGTCCAACTGATGCCGCTGCAGGTCTGCTCGATGGTCATGGCCGCCTTCTCGTACAGGCTCAAGGCGCTGCCAAGTCCATTCCTCGGGGTCTGCAATCCGGTAGTGGCCAGCCCGATATGCCTTTCCACGGCCCTGATGGCGCCGCTCTGGGCCGTCAGTGTCCGGCGGCGGCTCCGGTACCCGTCAACGTCTATCAAGGCCATGTTGGCCCAGTCGGCATTGGTGTAGCTCAACTGCGCCAGCACCGTGGCCGTGGAGAGTATGGCCGTCTCCTCAGCGTTCCGGGCGTAGGCCCCCAGGATACTGACTCCGCCGATGAATCTCGCCAGCCCCATCTGCCGCGCTATGAAAGCGAGTTGCAGGCGGTCCCAGTTGATCTTCAGCTCAGGCATGGTGGCAACCGAAATACCCGAATGGTGCTTCTGGTAGAGACCGTCCCCCATGAAACAAGCCAGCGTTGCCGGCACGCCGATGGTGGTGATAGTCCCAACGAACATGTCGGGATGACCGGTGACCCTGGCGACGGCCAGACACCACCTGGCCGCCGCTGCCGCCCACATCGTGTCCCCGACTGTTTCCACCTTGTTCTCCACTCCCGCCAGCCGCGGGCCGAGTTCCCTCGCCAGGTCCCCTAGCTCAGTCGGGTCGGACGCATAGACCGGCAGCAATTCAAAGAGAAACGCCTCCTTGCCCAGGTACCGGGAGTGAGTCAACGGCCAGCGGAAGGCGTGGGGGGCTACGGGGCTGTTGTGGCTTCTGGCCCTGACCGTTACCGCGTCCTTGCCGGCGCCCCGGGTGAACTGCTTGGGAGTATCACGGCACGTCGCCTCCAACTCCTCTCTGCCGAGGAAAATGATACGGTTGGTATCCACGTTGTAAAGCCCCACGTCACCGAGCAGTTCCACCGCGGCCTGAAAGGCAGCGTCCGCCGTGGCGTCGTCACAAATCACCTCGCCGGGCTGGAAGTGAACGCTATAGTCGGCGGCCAGGCGCCGCAACTGCCGGCTCAGCTTGAGGTCGAACTCCTGCTCGGCCATTACCGGTCCATCCATGGACCTTCTGATGAACTCTTTGAAATCAATCAAAGCCAGTCTCCTGTCCTGGTTACGTCCGACTACTCTGGGAATCGCTCCACCAGGTCCAAAGCGCCGCCCGAAATGGCAAGCAACAGTTACGAACGACCAACCAACCCTTCATGTCAACTTGGACCGGGCGCCGGCTACATTGAAAATAACGTGGAGGCGCGTTGCCCGCGCCGGCCCGGTGACCATTCGCACAAACCGGCTGCATTCCAATGTCACTGACCAATAACTTTCTTCCACTCCCCTTCGGTTTCGGTTTGCTTCAGGCTGCTCTCTTCATTTTGGAAAACGTACTTTTGACCAGACATCGCCCTGACTATTTCCGGTACGCCTTCGGCGGGAACATCCACTCGGGCAGATGGAGAACCATATGCTGGGGCGACTACGGCCTGGCCTTCCCGACTCAGCAACCAGTTAACAAAGACGATAGTCGCATTGGGGTGAGGGGACCTGTTGAGAACAGACAGGCCTCCGTTTGAAGCCGATACTCGCTTTGGTTCTTTTGTCACGGGAGTGGCAATGGGAGCGCCCTCTTTCGCAAATTGAACTACGCTGGCAGGCGATGGGAACAATCCTATCGGAACTTTCCCGCGTGCCACCCACTCCACTCCCTGGCGTTGATCCCTGGTTACCACCGCCTTTTGTTCCTTTACCACGGAACGCAAGAATTCTCGAGCTTTTTCCAATCCCCATTGCTCGACCAGGTCCTGCATACCGTTGGCAGCGTTTCCCCCCATGGTGGGGTCCTGCATTATTATCTTTTCTTTCCATTCGGGCTTGAGCAGATCAAGATAAGACCCCAGTTCACCTTTCTTTACCAAATCTGTATTGAAAATGATACCGGGGCTTGAGCTGGCAAGCCAGGAAAATGCAGTGCCATCCCTATCAAAAAAGGGCAACCTATCCCCTAGCCGAACTTCCGCAGTTTGGGGCTTGAAGAAATTTTCCGAGAATATTTTTGCATTGGGGGTGAAGTAGGAATAAGC
>JACQUA010000105.1 GCA_016210565.1 Chloroflexota bacterium | reverse complement strand
GTTGTCACCCTGAGCGCAGTCGAAGGGTCTTTCGTCAAAGGTTGTCACCCTGAGCGCAGTCGAAGGGTCTTTCGTCCCTACCAATGAGGCGAGAGATTCTTCGCTTCGCTCAGAATGACATTGTTTTCATTCGGATTTCGGATTTTGTCATTGAGCCAGGTGAATACATGACCAAAGCTGTTACGGTCGCCATCCTTGTGTCCCTGGCCGTGCTCTTCGCCGCGCCGGCCGCGGCCTTTGCCCAGCTACCGGCCCTGCCCCACTATTTCTACGGGACGGTGAAGATAAACGGGGCGGATGCTCCTGCCGGGACGACGGTTGAAGCCAGAGTCGCCGGGGTCATGACGGGGGCCTTCAACCCCGTCGTCACCACTCAGCCGGGCAAGTACGGCGATCCCAACCCCTCGGTAAGCGCTCCCAGGCTGCTCGTCCAGGGGAACATCGCCGGAGGGGCGACCATCGAGTTTTTCATCAACGGCGTCAAGGCCGGGCAGACTGCGGTCTGGCAGAGCGGACAGATTTCCGTACTGGACCTGACAGTGATTGTTGCGGTGCCTCCGGTCGCCAACTTCACCAGAACCCTTAGCCCGGCAACCGGGCTGGCGCCCTGTGCGGTTACTTTCATCGACGCCTCTACCGGCCCGCCAACAAGCTGGTCGTGGAGCTTCGGCGACGGCACGGGTAGCTCTTCTCAGAATCCGGTCAAGACTTATGCCGCCCCTGGCAACTACACCATCACCCTCTCCGTAAATAGCGCGCTGGGGTCCAGTTCAACATCGCAGATGGTGAACATCTACGCCATTCCCGCGGCCGGCTTCACCGACACCGCTTCCGGCGGCGTGGCGCCACTGACCATCAACTTCACTGACAGTTCCAGGGGCAACATAGTCAACTGGCTGTGGAATTTCGGCGACGGCGCGACGAGTACCACGAGAAATCCGACCAGGACCTACTCCGCCGCGGGCAACTACACGGTGACGCTGACAGTGACCAACCCGGTGGGGTCCAGTTCGGCCACGGCCATTAAGAGCGTCTACAGCACGCCGTCGGCTTGGTTCACGGCCTCGGCCACCAGCGCCGAGCCGGGCGCGGTCATTCACTTCAGCGACCAGTCGAGCGGTAACATCACGGACTGGTCGTGGAGTTTCGGGGATGGCACAGGGAGTTCGTCCCAGAACCCGTCCAGGAGCTACACTTCAACGGGGAATCACACGGTTGCTCTGACAACCTCCAATCCGGCCGGCAGCAACACCCTGACCCGGCCAGGATACATCACGATCACTTCAGCTCCTTTGAACCTCCAGGCGGAGACGGGGCTGCTGCCGGACGTCAACGCCGCGGGCTATGCTGTGCTCCGCGCCCGCATAAACAGTCTCAAGATTGCCGCCAGCGGAGAGACCCATGCCGTCAGCGACGGCATCGGGTCATTCACTGCCTTTGTCACCTACGACCCGATCGGGTTGACGGTGATGGGCGTGGAGGGCGTGGACCCGTTTGGGGCGCCTGCGGTCACAATGGCAACCGGTCGGACTGACTTCAGCGCGTCACAGTCCGGCGCGGCGCCGGCGCCGCCCCTGGCGGTGACCGGGCTGAGGGTCCGCCTGGCCGGTGCCAGGGCCGCAGCCTATACCGTGACCCTGAATTTCAACAACATCACCCGGGTGACTGGAGACGGGGTCGCCCAGTCAGGTCCCGCCACTGTCATTTTGAGGAGGGGAGACGCCAGGGCTGACGGCGTGGTCAACATGGTCGATGCCCTGTACATTGCCCAGTACCGGGTGGGCATCCGGGATACAACGACAATGAATGCCGTCAACGCCGCTAGCGTTTACCAGGATGACGCCACCGGAGATAAGGTAACCATGACCGACGCCATGTTCATCGCCCATGCCGCCGTGGGCCTCAGAGACGCGATGTACAACCCTGTTTAGCAGTGCCACAGGCGTCCCGCCTGTGGGAGGCGGAGCGCCAAGCAACCCGTACCACAGGCCACCGTGTCTGTGAGGCCATGACTGTAATGCCATCTCTGCACACGAAACAACAGGTGAAAATTAGCAAATTCTTTCTGACCGTAGCGCGGGGGCGCTGCGCCGCACCATCAGGATCAACCAGGCAGGCTGCGGCCCGGCGTCTTACCGGCTTGCCCGAGTTCCAGCCCCCACAGGCACGGTGGCCTGCGGTACTGGCCGTTGCCATAGCGATGTCAGTGCTGGTTATTACTCCCGTAGCCGGCGCGCAACCGCTATCCCTGCCCCACTACTTCTACGGCAGCCTGAAAATAGACGGGTTTGACGCACCGGCGGGCTCCAAGGTGGAGGCGCGCGCTCCCGGGGTGATGACCGGTCCTTTTAATCCCATCGTTACGACCGGGAGGGGGGCGTATGGGGATGCCAACCCATCGATGAGCGTGCCCAGGCTGCTGGTCCAAGGCAACATTGCCAGCGGGGCCATCGTAGAGTTTTATGTCAACGGGAGAAGGGCCAACCAGACCGCTGTCTGGCGCGCGGGGCAGGTCGAGATGCTGAGCCTGACGGTAGGCGTCAGCGCGACCCCTGCGCTTCCAACCCCCACGCCGTCGCCGGTCACGCCAGCGCCCGCACCAGCCACTCCCCTGCCGGTGGTCATAACACCGATACCCATCCCCGCCACCCCGCCACCCGGGGGCGGGACCAGTGGAGGCGCCGGCAACGCCGCCGCGCCGCCGGTGCAACCACCCGCCAGCGGGACCAGCGGAGCCAGCAGCAATGCCGGCCAGGTCTCAGCAATTACGGGCAACAGCAGCAAGCCCGGGAATAATCCCCAGCTGATGACTCCCGAGGCTCAGCCAGGCAGATCACCGGAGGCGGCGCAGCCGCTGAAACCCCAGGCCGCAGCCCGGCCACCGGAGCAGCCCACGTCAAATGCGGCCGCCATCTCGGAAGCATTAACGCCGGCGCCGGCGGTCAAGCTGGAACCGCCTCAGCTACCGCTTGGTGACGTGCTCCTAGCGCCGCCGCCAGCCGCGCCATCTCAGGAACCGCAGTCTCCGGGGGTGGCCGCGCCGGCATCGACTGGCGAGCTACCGTCCCTGGAAGCCGACTCGCCGTCGCCGGACAGTCCACAGGCGGCCGGGGAAGTGGGGTGGTGGTGGCTGGCCGTGGCCGCCTTTGTCGGCATGGCAGCTACCGCCTTGCTGGTCTACAGACATCTGATGTTTCCCCCTTTGAAAAAGGGGGATTAAGCAGTGTAGGGTGGGTTCGCACAGCCACCCTGGTTTCCGCCTCCCCTCTGTGCTTTACCCACCCTACACGTCCCTAGGGCAAATGCGCTCGACAGTAACTCCCCCAAGGCCTGCCGGACCGGGTTGCCCGTCTCCATAGCGACCGCGGCCTCCCGCAGGTTCGCGCTGGCACGTTTAACCCCGTCCAGGCCGGCTGCCAGCATGGCGCTAAAACAAACATAGGGATTGTGGCCCGTATCCGCCAATCGCAGTGCAATCCTGGTTGCCCGCTCCTTGCTCGGCTGGTATCCGAAGACGCCAACCTGACAATCCTCACCGGCGCCAGGCCAGGGTAAACAGAGGGACCGCCCCGAAGCCGGGTCCGGCCAGTCGCGCCAGCTTACCCAGGGACCGGTAAACGGGGTTATCTCCGGGGCGCGCCGCAACAATGAACCGGCGTAGCTTCTGGCTGCCAGGGACAGATGCATCTCGTCGTCCGCGTCGTGGAAAGCATTTTCCCCGCCGCTGAATAGCGACTGGTGCAGATACGTGCCCAGACACTTTGACTCGGGCGACGGCCCGGAGGCAAACACCGCGTCGAAGTGATTTCTGGAAGCGATCTGTTTTACCACCAGGCGGCAGGTGGTCACGCTGTCGGCCACAGACACGGCGTCGGCATAGCTCAGATGTATTTCGTGGCGGGTTTCGGGGCCATGGTGCACCTGGTACCTGGCGCTGATGCCAAGGGCATCGAGGGCCGTCATCATCTCCCTCCGGAAATTCCGGGAACTCTTCAAGAGGACATCGTCCAGACTGCTCAGCGCCCCGATGCATCGGGGAGTCGCGCTGCGGAGGATAAATTCGACGTCAGTGGAAACGTAATAGGTATATCCCGCCCTGGCCGCCCGCCCCAGGTTTCTCCTGAGGATATACTTCGAGTCGCCTTCAAAGGGACATCCGTCCGGCGTCAGGATATCGCAGAACATCCGGGCGACAGCGCACTCGGTAGTGACGCCCCAGGGCAGCACGCGGAAGGAGTCAGGGTCGGGCAGGGCCACCACGCTCCCCGTGCTTCGGGCGCCAGGTCCCACCACCGAAGCGACGCAAACTGTCACCCCTTCCCGGAGCGCAGCGTCCAGTCTCTCGGCGGGGATGGCGAGGCTTTTCAGGCAGCCGGCCGCGTCGACGAACCACAGGTGGATCAGCCTTACCTGGCGGTCTCTGGCGACATGGAGCACATACTTCCTCCCCTGGTCCCGGTTTGCAGTCACCAGGACCGGTCCTTCTATTTCCTGGCGCGCCTCGATGTTGATCATGTTTGCTCCTCAAGTGGATGAGTGATAACGGGGGGAATCCAGGAGCCAGAACCTGGGGTGGAGCACTGCCCGCAACCGTTCTGACTCCTGGATTCTATCCTCTGAATTCTTTCCTGTCAGCCCGCTTTGGCGGCTTCCGCGCCGCGCGGGTACGCTTTGGTCACCGGGCTCGCCGCGGAGACGGGGACAGGCACTGGCTGCTCTACGGGATACGACTCCATGCCATGCTCGGGAACGTCCAAGCCCTGCAATTCCTCTTCCCGGCTGGCGCGCAGGCCCATGGTCTTCTTGATGGCCCAGAAGGTGAGGAATGCTGTCGGCGCGACCCAGGCTATCAAGGCAGCGATGTCGACGAGCTGGAGAAGCAACTGGCCGGTCTCGCCGGTGATCAGTCCTTTAACGTCCAGGTAGGTGCCGTCAGCGAAGATACCTACCGCCAGCAGCCCCCACAGGCCGCCGCCGAAATGGACCGGGACCGCCCCGACGGCGTCGTCTACTTTGAGCACCCGCTCCACGAAGTAGCTAGTGGCCAAGAGGAACGGCACGGCGATGGCGCCGATGAGGACCGCCGCCCAGGGGGCCACGAAAGCGCAGGGAGCGGTAATGGCCACCAGCCCCGCCAGACACCCGTTGCAAGCCATGGTGATGTCCATCTTGCCCGTGCGAGAGAAATGCCAGTACAGGGCTACGATGGCGCCGGTCACGCCAGCCAGGAACGTGTTGACGGCGATAACCGAGATGCGCAGGTCGGTCGCCGCCAGTGTGCTGCCCGGATTAAAACCGAACCAGCCGAAGAACAGTATGAAGGTCCCGATGACCACAAAGGGAAGGTTATGGCCCTTGATGTTATTGGGAGTGCCGTCGGCGTTGAACCTGCCGATGCGGGGTCCCACCATGGCCGCGCCAATCAAGGCGGCCAGACCGCCTACCATGTGCACCACGCCCGATCCGGCAAAGTCCCGGGCCCCGGTAACGCCGCCGATGGTCAGCGTGCTCAGCCAGCCGCCGCCCCATATCCATTTGCCATAGATGGGATAGATTATAGCCCCGATGATGAAGGCATAAGCCAGGTAGGCGGTGATTTTCATTCTTTCGGCCACGGCGCCGGCGACGATGGTGCAGGCGGTCGCGGCAAAGACCATCTGGAAGAACCACATCATAATGGTGGAAACGTCATAGCTGGCGCCGCTGAGAAAGAACCCGGAAAAACCGATAAAGCCGTTTCCCTGGTCCAGTCCGGGAAAGAGTTTGGAGCCCCCGAACATCATGGCGAACCCGAACGCCCAGAAGGCGAGCGAGCTGATGCAGAAGTCCATGAAGCTCTTGGTCCAGTAGTTGACGTTATTCTTGGCCCGGATGAGGCCCGCGCCCAGGAAGGCAAAGCCGAGCTGCATGAACCACACCAGGAAGCCGGTGATCAGGGTCCAGGCCATGTTGACGGCAGCGTTGGGGTTTTCTTTCAGCGTATCGGCGCCGGTGGGGTCGGCGGCATAGGCGGCGATTATGGGAATGACCCAGAAGGCCACCGCCAGCATGACGAACATAGCGGCGGCGATGACCCCTCGCCGGAACGGCATAGGAATTCTCAAAAACAATCGGTCCATTTCTTTACTCCTTGAAGATAGTCCCTCGAGTGCAAATTCCCTGGGGCACGGAAGACAAATCCCAAATCCGAATCTCTAAACACTAAACAATCCCCCATGCGCCGATGGCGCACCATGAAGGATGAAAATGTCATTCTGAGCGAAGCGAGCGCAGCGAGCGTAGTCGAAGAATCTTTCGGGGCGGGGCGCGGGACGAAAGACCTTTCGACTTCGCTCAGGGTGACAGCCTATTTTCTGAGCAAATTCGAATACCAAGATTCTAAATCAGAGGCCCAGCCCACCTGTCAGCCCTCAGCTTTTAGCCGGAGGCCCGGGTACCGATTCTCGATGGCTGAAAGCCTGTCATTTGAACGTTCGGATTTGGATATTGTTCAGGATTTCGTGCTTCGGATTTCGAATTTACCCCGGGCTACCTCTTGATCTCTTCTTCCACCTGCGAAACATGCTTCTTCCGGATGCGGCTCGGGAGAACGACCCAGACCAGACCCAGGCCGACGAAGGCGGCGGCGGCGAGTACGGCTTCTGTTGGCATTGTAGTTCCCTCCCTGTTTTCTTAGCGGGCGAAACGCCCCCTTTTTATGAAGAACATTTTAGGAGGGAAGCCAGTCAAGTTCTACGGATAGAGTGTCAGAAAATTGGGGCCGGTTTCTTGTGCATTCTGCACAAACATCATAGGTTGCCCGGATAACCCGGATTTGAAGATCGGTCACCATCCGGATTCAGTCGGCGGGGTTTTGGCGCCAGCTAAAGCGGGATGGCTACAGTCGGAGCGGTCATGCTACTAATACGAACGCAGTAAATAGTTGTACATTAACCAGAAGTGGTGTATAATCGGCCCCATGAAGGCTTTGCATATAGAGCACACCGAGGTAACCCGAGAAAAGCTATTAGCTCTGGCAAGGCAAGTCCCGGGGGCATGG
>JACQUA010000102.1 GCA_016210565.1 Chloroflexota bacterium | reverse complement strand
GCCAAGCACCATGAAGTATGAAAATGGCTGCGCCATCGGTCATTCTGAGCGAAGCGAGCGTAGTCCCGATAGAATCGGGATAGTCGAAGAATCCTTCGCTCTGCTCAGGACAAGTTCTTTCGGGTTGGGGAGCGGGACGAAAGACCCTTCGCCTGCCCCTTCGCTTCGCTCAGGGCTTCAGCTCAGGGTGACAGCCTATTTTCGTAGCAGTGACGAATGACGAATGAAGCACCCATGCGCTGATGGGGCACCATCAACGATGAAAATGAATTGTCATTGCGGGTCCCGACGAAGTCGGGACGAAGCAATCTCCGGGATGGCCAGCCAACCAGGGGATTGCTTCGCTTCGCTCGCAATGACAGGCGTTGGGTGGGTGAAGCGCCCGGAGGCATACCTCGTTTACCGGCCGTCACGGGTGCGGGGGCGGAACCCACCATGCGAAATCACGGATCAGTCCCCGATGCTTCTCCGAGAATGGTGGGTTGCGCTCGGGGATGCATGCGTTGCCGGTAAAGGCGTCCGCACCGGGCGCGGCCGAAGGCCTTTCACCGGAGCAGGGCGCTCGCTTCACCCACCCTACGGGAGCCCCGCCCCCGCAGGCTAAAGACCTGCGGCTACAAGCCCCCCGGCGGTATCAGAACTGGCGGACCTTGTAGACCTTGCAAAGGGCGGTCTTGAGCGGCCAGCCGCCGCTCAGCGGGTCGCAGTTTTCCGGCGCGTCATCCGTGAGCACGTTGATATTGGATTCCCAGACCCCGTGCAGCCAGGGTTCCTCGCCGGGCAGCTCGGGGAACCACCAGCCGTGCTCGGCGTGGACCACGCGGGGATCGATGCCGTCGAAGCACGTGGCCTTCATCTTCGTCTTTCCCCTGGGGGTCTCCACCCACACCCACGCACCCTCCTCGACGCCGAGCTCCTTGGCCTTGTCCGGATGGATTTGCAGCAGAGGATTGGGATGCCTCCGGCGAACAGAGTCGATGTTGCGGTGCTCGGAGTGGAAAGCCGGCTGGAACCGGCCGCCGGTGATCAGCATCAAGGGGTATTCCTTCGCCAGGTCGGGGCGGCTCACCGGGTTTTCGAAGCTCTCCCGGTACTGGGGGAGGGGGTCGTAGTCCAGCTTCTCGAAAGTGGTGCAGCATAGCTCGAGCTTGCCGGTGGGGGTCCCGAACCCGCTCTTTTCGTATTTCCGGTAGCGGGGGGCCGGGTGCAGGGTCCCGCCCCGGGCCATGAATTCTTTGAATGTGACCCCCAGGGGCGACAACTGGTGGTCGTAGGTCTGCTCCAGGTTTTCCCACGGCCAGTATTCCCGCTGGCCCAGCCTCAGGGCGAGCTCGCGGAGGATGTCATAGTCTGTTTTGTGGTCGTATTCGCCGGGCATGGCCGCCGGCAGGCCCTGCTCCCCACCGAGCAAAACGCAGTCCCTCCCGTTGCGCGAGGACAGGCAGGGCCTTTCCAGCCACGAGGCCACGGGCAAAACATAGTCGGCGAGCTCCGCCGAAGGGGTCATCCAGTAGTCCCAGACCGTGTAGAAGTCCACCTTCTTCAATGCCTGGTAGACCAGCTTCACGTTGGCCTGGGTGACCATGGGGTTGCTGGCAATGGTCACCACTGCCT
This sequence comes from Chloroflexota bacterium, assembly GCA_016210565.1. Lineage (GTDB taxonomy): Bacteria > Chloroflexota > Dehalococcoidia > JACQUA01 > JACQUA01 > JACQUA01. The sequence goes on along the minus strand of JACQUA010000102.1, from coordinate 20,763 downwards.
TGACCGGATACGGCTTTCCGGTCAGGATGGCGCGGTACATGGTCGGGGCGTGGGAGGCGGCGCCGCGGATCATCACCGAGCAGCCCTTGTTCCACACCCTCTTCACGTTTTGCTGGGTTATCTCGAATCCGGGCAGGCCGACAAACCTGAACCTGTCGCGGCCAAGCTGCTTTGCCCTCTGCTCCGGCGAGAGCTTTTCGGCCAGCTCCATTTCCGACTCGGCGATGAAAGTCCCGGGGCCGGGGAGGTATTCGCCTCCCTCGCGGTCGATGTTTCCCACTATGGCAGTCAGTATGTTCTTGGCCTGCAGGGTGGCGATGGCATCCTGCTGGTGCTCTATCCCCATTCCGGAGACTGTGACGCCCGGCCGGTTTGCGGCGAACATCACGGCCGCGGCTCTGATAGCATCGGCGGAGAGCCAGGACATCTCGGCCACTTTCTCCGGTGTGTAGGGCCGGACCCGCTCGGCTACCTTGTCGAACCCGTGACAGTACTTCTCGACAAACTCCCGGTCGTACAGCCCCTGCTGGATGACGATGTTGATCATGGCCATCAGCACCGCCATGTCCGTGCCCGGTCTCAGTTGCAGCCAGATATCGGCCAGCTCCGCGGTCGCGGTCTTTCTGGGGTCCATCACGATCAGCTTGATGCCGTTTTCCCTGGCGCTGCGGATGGTCTTCCAGACGCGCCACTGGGACTGGGAAGGTTCAAGCCCTATTACCAGGATACACCTGGTACTTTCGCGGGTGGGGGCATCGCCGCCCACAGCCTTGATCTGCCCGGCCCGGACCGGCCAGCCGAACATGGCGGTATCGGTCTCCACCGACGGCGTGAAGCAGATGTTGCCCTGCCCAACCCAGTTGGGAGTGCCCAGGAGATCGAAGAACCTGGTGATGAACTGCTCCCGCGTCCTTCCCGTACCCAGGGTTACGGCGATGGACTCCGCGCCGTGTTGCTCCTTCGTTTTCGCCAGACTGGCGGCGACGTCGTCGAGGGCCTCCTTCCAGGGCACCACCTGCCATTTCCCTTCTCCCCTTTCCCCAACCCTTTTCAACGGAAAGTTGACCCGGTCCTTGTGGTACATGAATTCCGCCGCGCCGCGGAGCCGGAGACAGGCCTTTGTCGGCGGGAATATGGCATCGACCGCCGGATAGGACCGGTCCTCTTCTATCTTGACCAGTTTGCCGTCTTGACTGTGTATGACTACACGGCAACGGCAGTGACAGAACTCGCAGACTGCTTTTCGGGTCTGTTCGGTTTCCATGGTTACCGTCTCCATTTCTCAGGCCTGAACGGGCCACCGTAACGGCAGGCTGTGACCCCCCGGGCCCGTAACCTCAGCCACGAATTAACACGAATAGACACGAGGGTCGTAGCCCTTTCAATTCGCGTTGATTAGTGTTTATTCGTGGTTCCCGTTCCACCTCACTTGAACAGCGGCGACAGGACCTCTCTGGCCGTCTTTTGATAGTCGCGCATTTTGTACTGGAACTCCTCGTCCTCGCTCATGAAGTAATTGACACCCGCCGCCCGCAGATCGTCCTTGTTCAGGTGGTCGGTAGGCACGTCCAGCCTGGCGCTTTCGGCCACGGCGGTGGTTGAGTATATGGTCTGTCCTTCCTTACTGAGGAACCAGTTGGCAAAGATCCTGGTGGCGTTGGGATGGGGTGCGTTCTTGAAATAGGCGAATAGCCCCCCGCCCCCTCCTAACCAGCCGCCTTCTTTGGGGATAACGGTCTTGATGGGCGCGCCGGCCTTGATCAGCTCGGCCTGTATTCCCGTCTGGACACCGATGCCGATGGCAAATTTCCCCCGGGCCAGTCCTTCCGCCTGGAAGCGCTGGTCCCGGGTCACGACGGGCTCATTTTTCACCATCTCCCGTATGAAATCCAATCCCATGATCTGGTCGGCCACCACGGCGAACCACCTGGCCCCCGCTCCGGCAATCGATGGGTCGTTCATGATGACCTTCCCCTTCCACTTCGGATTCAACAGGTCTCGGTAGGTGGTGAACTCTTCCGCCCGCACCAGGTCGGTGTTAACGGAGTTGTAGTTGTTGGAGGCGGTAAGTATCGGGCAGACCACGTACTGCCGTTCCTTATCGATGAAGAAGAGTTGTCCGCCGTACCAGACTTTGGGGTCGGTGACTTCAGGCAATATGAGAAGGGGTTTTAAGGGATCGAGGAAGCCGGCGGGCTTGTGAGTTGTCACGGGCGTCGTGGCGCCCCCTACAAACAGGTCGACCAGATAGAGGCCGGCGCGGCGTTCGGCGGCTATCTTTTCCGTTAGTTCTTCGCCCCTTCCCAGGACGAACTCTAGCTCGATGCCGTATTTCCTGGCAAATTCGGCGGACAGCCCGCGTCGCGGGTCGTTCGAGAGCACGGTATAGATGGTTACCTTTCCCTCGCGTTTGGCTTCAGCCAGGGTCTTATCCCAGTCTGTTTCCCAGCTTTGCTTGGCGGGTGCGGCAGGCCCTTTGTCCGCCGGAGCTGGAGCCACCGCCGGCGATGTGGCCGAGGCGCAGGCTGCAACCAAAGTCAGCATCAGCATTGCTACAATAAGGTTCGTTTTGGCGTTCAACATCATTTTCCCTCGTATTTTTTGGTGGCACAGGCGTCCCGCCTGTGAGCGGCAATTTTATCCCTTGATGGCGATGGCCGCCGCCACGCGCGGATAATTAGCCGGCGCTGGGATGGGCCCTGGTACTAGAACAGGGCTTTCCAGCCTGTTCCCCGGCATGGCTGCGATCGAGGTCGCAGCCACAGCGTAGTGAAACCCTGTTTCCTTCATTCCCGTTGATAACAAACATGCACTTTTTCTCTGATCAAATGGATAGCTCTTCTCCTTCCACCGGAGTCTGTTGCTGGCGGCACCGTAGATTTTGGTCCTTCCAACATCTGGCGACATCCCGGAAGTCGACGTTCCCCCGGGGCACCCCGCGGGGATTTCCCCCGTGCCCCAGTTGCTGCACTCTAGCACAAGACGGAAAGGGATGTCAAGGTAATCTTCAGGCCCGTTCGGCATTGGATGTCAACGGGGTCGGTTCCAGCCACGCGCGTGTCACCAAAGTCCATCGGGACTTGGCCCGGAAGCTGGTTTCGGGTTTTATGCCTGGATCGCAAAACGCTAACGAGTACAACCAATCTAAGATATTGGGTCGTAAATAAGTACCCCCTAGCCCTCAATGAGCAATGAGAATGAAGAGCTATGGAGAGTGCCTTCCTACGGCAGGTATCATAGCCAAGTCAATGCCCAATCCACCGAGGTGTCTGCGGCTGTAGTGGACAGTTATTACGATACTGGTCTATATTTGCAAGTACCTCTGAAGGACATGAAATGCCGTGTTGTCTGCTCTGAACTTGGAGTATATACTTATGGTGACCAAGACGGCGAGGGATCAACATAATTGGAAATTACAGCCGGCCCGGAGTCTAGCCTGACCAAAGCGCAGCAGCAAGCGTTAGCTCTTGCGTTGCAGGAATGGGCCGCCGGTTGTATCATGTCGTACTTGGTCAACCTGGTGGCTGAGCAGGACCGGGATGACTTGAAGAGGGAGATGGGAAAAGACCGGTGGCGAATCAGCCACCGGGGCAAGGATTTCCTGGGCGCGGTAAGATGGCAGGAGGTGGATGTCTGGATGACCAATCCGGAGGCAGGCCTGGCACTGGCAGTTGACCCGAAGCACTTTCAATCCCAGGACAGCTTGAGAAAGAACTGGAAGAACGGCCACAATGACCTGGTGGCATTTGCCACAAATCTTCACGAACGTTTCCCTTTGTGTGCGGTGGGAGGGGTCATCTGTTTTCCTGAATGGGCCGCATCGCCGCAGGACCTGAAACAGGTCCATGGCATTTGTGGTCGTTCCATTCCCAGGGAACGACCCTTGAACGCTTACGGTAAGTTCGAGGGATTCGGGCTTGCCGTGTACGGCGCTGCCGGAGACCTTTTGTGGCCTTTCCTGCCGGGCTCTGCCATGGAGCCTTCCGCAGCCTTTCAGGGACTGGCGAAGGCTGTCTATTGGCGGACGATCGCGTTACTTTGAATGCGCTGACCGAGCTTCATGCGGAAGGAATTCGGGTCTGATGGCTCACCGGACTATTACTAAAGACTGCGACGTGCTGGTGGTGGGAGGGGGCATCGCCGGGACGTTCGCGGCTATTCGCGCCCGCGCCGCGGGCGCGGGGAAGGTCGTCCAGGTGGACAAGGGCTGGGTGGGCAAGAGCGGCATGAGCGCCTTCGCGGCCGGCGTCCTCACCGCCGTCGCCTTCCCCGGCGAGGACATCGCCGCCCGCGTCAAAGACACGGTAGAGCAGGGCCGGTTCCTTTACATGCAGGACAGGGTCAGGGACCATTTCGAAAACGTGTGGGAGGTTGTCAAAGAGTTGGACGATTTCGGCGCCGGATTCCTCAGAACGAAGACCGGCGACTATGAGAAGACCGCCGGGCGGGGCAAAGCTCCCCTGCTGATGTTCCCCGGCAACAAGCTTATGGACTCCCTGGCGAAGGCCGCGGCCCGCCGGAAGGTGGAACAGGTCAACAAGACGATGATCGTCGACCTGTTTACCAACCAGGGACGGGTGGCCGGCGCGGCCGGATTCAACATCGAAAACGGTGACTTCTGTGTTTTCAGGGCGAAGGCGGTGGCGCTGGCGACGGGTTCGAGCCGCTACAAGGGCCTGGCGCCCAACCACCGGTGCTGCTCGGGCGATGGCTACGCCGCCGCTTATCGCGCCGGGGCCGTTCTGAGTAGCGCCGAAAGCAGTGAACGCCCTGCCCAGGCCTTCGCTGCCCGCTGGGACATCGGTCCCGGGATGAACATGTTTGTCGGACAGGGCGGCATTTTCCTGAACGCCAGGGGGGAGAGGTTCATGGAAAAGTACGACCCGGTCCTGAAAGACCGGGCCGACCTCATCTCTCTTACCCAGGCCTTCGCCATGGAGGCCCGGCAGGGCCGCACTCCTATCTATCTGGACATGACGCATTTTGCCCCGGAACAGATGGACAAAATGAAGGTTGTGCTTCCCCTGCCCTGGCGGATGTTCGAGCGCGCGGGGCTGATCGCCGGGGGGCGGTTCGTCGCCCCCGTAGAATGGATGATCACCTCCCCCTGGGCACGGTCGGGCATCGAAGTCGATATCCGCGGCGCCAGTTCGCTGCCGGGCCTGTTTGCCTGTGGCGAAGTCACCGCTCTCCAGTCCTTCTCTTCTGAGCTTTCTCCCTGCGCCACGCAGGGCGCTCTCACCGGCAAATATGCCGGTGAATACGCCGGGAGTTGTGATATCCCGGATATCGACCCGGCGCAGTTGCGAGCGGTGGAGGAACGCATCTTCCGTCCCCTGGAGCGGAAAGACGGCGTCGAACCGGGGCAGGTGGTGCTCGGCATCCAGGAGGCAGTCACTCCCTACGATGTCTGGCACATCCAGCATGAGACGCGGTTGAAGGCGGCTCTGGAGCGGGTACTGGAAATCAGGAGCGACGAGTTGCCGCTTTTGCGGGCCTACGACCCCCATTACTTGCGGATGGCCCACGAAGCGGCCAACCTGGTCATGGTGGCCGAGGCTTCGTTGCGGAGCGCCATCTTCCGCAAGGAGTCCCGTTTCGCCATCAGGGAGGACTTCCCGTACGTGGACAACCAGGGCTGGCTGAAATGGACGGAAGTCAGGAATGAAGGGAAGGCCATGCGGGTGACGGCGCGGGATGTGCCCATCTGGGGCTATCCTTACCAGCCGGAAAACAGGCAAAGGTACCTGCATCCCCGGTGGGAGACCGCGGCCAGTCTGGGCATGGTCAGGGTGGAAGACGAGGTAGTCCGGTGGGCATAAGAAAGATCGACCCGCGGCGGTGCGACGGCTGCCGCATCTGCGCGGACCACTGCCCCATGGATGTGATTCGGATGGACGAAGATCGGAACAAGGCTTTCATCAAGTATCTGGACGATTGCCAGAGCTGTTTCCTGTGCGAGGCGGAATGTCCGAAAGAGGCTATCTGGTGCTATCCGGTGCGCGAGAAAAGAGTCGCGCCGGCGTGGTAGAATCCCTGAACAAAGAATGAGAAGTCAAGAATCAAGATGACGGAGCAGAATGCCAAGAGGCTGTCGGCAATCGGCTATCGGATTCTGTGTGCTGACGGCTGAACGCCGACCGCTCATTTTTGATTTTTCATGTGTCATTTTTCATCTTGGTTCTTGATATTCGTATTTCCTGGAGGTGACCGTGCAGAAAGAACTGAATGAGTTCATCGTAGGGACAAAGACGCAACAGGAATGGCGCTGGCTGATAGCCATAGCCCTGTTCCTGGCCGGGGTGGGGAGCGGGCTTTTCATCATGGCGGCATGGGTCGCCCCTTCTCCGGCGGCCAGACTCGCCGGTATTATCATCGTGGCCGTGGGTTCCTCCCTGGCTTTCTTCCTGGACCTCAACCGCAAAAGCCAGTTCTGGAGGGTTATGTTACGCCCCCGGACCTCGTGGATCAGCCGCGGCATCCTGCTCATCATTCTCTTTACCATCTTTGGTATCCTGTCTCTCATCAGTTCCAGCCCGGTTTTCGTGTGGGCAGCGACAATTTGCGCCGTAGGGGTGATGATGTATTCGGGTTTCGTCCTTTCTTACTCCCCGGCGATACCCTTCTGGAACACGCCTTTGCTGCCTCTGATTTCTATTGTCTATGCCCTGATGGGTGGGGCGGCGGCGCTGTTCGCCCTGGCGCCTGCCGGGTCTGGCCTGGCCACGCTGGAGATCGTTGAGATGGGGCTTATCGTCGTCTGCACGATCCTGATTTTCACCTATCTCATGACCATGTCCAGCAGCACTGTGGCCGCCCGGGAGTCCACCTCCGCCCTGGTCTTCGGCCGGCTGGCGGGGGCTTTCTGGGTGATGGTGGTGGGCGTTGGCCTTCTGTTGCCCTTTATCCTGGCGGCCCTGGCCAGGATCGGCCTGGCTGTCAGCGGTATCCTGGTCCTGGTGGGTGTCATGGAGCTGGCCGGGGCGCTGACCTTCAGGTACTGTTTGCTCCGCGCCGGCGTCCGCCTGGCGGTAGCTTGAGCACGGCCTTTCATCGCAAAGGACGCAAAGGGGGTGCGTTCGTACCCGGGTTCCTTTGTGCCCTTTGAGCCTTTGTGCGAAACCATTCAGTAACCATGAAACCTCAGCAAAACATATCCGTGAATTCAGGAAACGCCATTCTGGTGGTCGTGGACATCGAGAACGAGTTCTGCAAACCCGGCGGAAAATTCTACCTCCCGGAGCGCGCTCATGTTTACCAGGCGATGATCACCGCGGTAAAGGGCCTCGCACAACAGGCCAGAGAAACCCGGGTCCCGATTGTCTATATACAATCAGTCCGAACGTTGAGGGAGGCGGAATTTACTGTGTTCGGGGCGCAGCCCCACCTGCAAATAGGGACCTGGAATTCAGAGATTGTCGAGGAGCTGGGACCCCGGCCGGAAGACATCGTGGTCCAGAAGTTCTGTCACGATGCGTTTTTCCGGCCCGACCTGGACCGGGTGCTCGGAAAGCTGGTCAAGGAGCCTACGAAGTGCCATGCCATCGTAACCGGTGGGGGGACCAGCGTCTGCTATCACCATGCGGTGATGGGTTTTCACCTGAGGGACTACCGGACGGTGGTGCCTGTGGACTGCCTCTACTCGGGCACCGACGGTTATCACCAGTTGGGCCTGGAGATGCTGTCTCACCCGGCCTACCCGAACGTGGTCTTTTCCCGTTCGGACCTGATCAAGATGTCCCCGCCTTAATGTGCCATAATGCCACAAATAATTGCGCATCGTTGTCGCCTCCAGCCATAACCGGCATGAAGTCCGGAGGTGCTCGTGGTGAAAAAGACCGTGGTCCCGGATTCCGAAACGTTAGTCGCTGCGATCCGGCGTGAGATGGCCCGAAGCCGGGAAGGTAGATATTTTCACCGGCTCCATGTTATTTCCCATGTCCTTAGCGGCGTCAATCCCTCTGAGGCGGCCCGTTTCTATGGACTTTCGCCAAGGACGGTTGAGCACTGGGTCCACAGCTTCGTTTCGGGAGGTCTGAACGCACTGGACGAAAAGAAACGGGCAGGGCGACCGAGCCGGCTTGCCCCAACGCAGAAGGAGAAGTTGCGAAGCGAGATGCGCCGTTCTCCCGGAGAACTGGGATATGATCAGGACGCCTGGGACTGCGTGCTGCTGTCCAAACACCTTAAGAGGCGGTACTCCGTTTCTCTCAGCGTGCGGCAATGTCGAAGACTCATCGGTGACATCAGCGCCACCCGTACGGGGCCTGGCGAACAGGCAGCGGGCGTCCTTCGAGCCGTCGTGGACGGCGGATCGGAGGAAAAACGGGGGTTGACGCGCGGCGCCGTTCCAGCCGTTCTTGCAGCAAACTCTCTGACATTGAACAGAACAGGACGGCCCTTAGGGGAAAACCATTTCAACCGGGATGGTGTCGCGGCCGCCTTGAGAAGGTCGCGGATATTTTCGGGTCTGAAGGACCAATCGTATGCTGAACTACGCCGGCTCATCGTAGAGCGTCAAGTGAAACCGGGAGAGTTCATATACCTGGAAGGCGATATTGTCGAATGGTTCTATGTGATCCTTGAAGGACGGATCAAGATTTCCAAACATTCGCCCTCTGGCAAGGACTTCATCATAGCTTTGCGCGGCCCCGAGGAAATGCTGGGCAACGTGGCGCTCTTTTCAGACCAGCCCCAGCCGTGTTCGGCCGAGGCCATGGGCCGGGCCAGGCTGTTGGCGATAAGGAAGGACGACCTCTTGTCATTCCTTTCCTGTAAGCCGGAGCTAGCCTTTGAAGTACTGAGAAGAATGCTCGTTCTCATTGGCGAAAGGTACGGCAGCGCAATCACCGCGCCGAACCGCAATTCTTGGCGCGCGATGATCCAGGGTTTGGGGAGGTGGTGCGGTATGTCAGATCCTGGTGCGACGAACTGGGCACAGATCTCACTGTCGAAGGGGACGAGGTGGTGGTCAGTATATGAACGGCTCCAGGGCGGCTAAAAGGTGTGCGCCAGGAAAACCTTTTCAGATCAACTAACTGATTGTGGCCTCGTCCTCGACGGGATAACTGACACGATAAGAGAATGGGGACGAAGTTGAGTTTTTTGTCAACATCGCGTATATTGGGAGTATGTTGTTGAGGCAAAAATGTTGTTAGGACAACGATTGCGGCAACTTCGCCGACAGGCAAACTTCACCCAGCGGGATTTGGCGCAGAAGGTGGGCGTCCATTTTAGTTATTTGAGCAAACTGGAAAACGGGACCATTCCATCTGGTAGCGAGACCGTTATTAACAGGTTGGCCCATGAAATAGCTGTCAAACTTGGAACCGCCGACGAGACCGAGCTTACCGACGAGCTTGTAGCCCTGGCTGGCAAGCTGCCGTCGGACCTCATCGGGCCCCTGGCCGACAACTTCCGCGCCCTGGTACAGCTCAGGAGGCTGCTAGTTGACGCCAGGTCCGAGCAGTGGAAGTCGAATGGGGCATTGAAACCGCGGGCCGGCCAAGGTAGGCAGTGGTCTGACGGGACGGCACCTCCTGCGGAGACGGGAACAAAACAGGTTGCGGTACAAATCAGGCGGCGCGTGCCAACAGCATTCAGAGGCAAAGGGGGAATAGAGGCGCTCCGGAAATCCCCGGTATTCGCCAACCTGGACCACGGGCATTTGACGACACTTCTGGGCCTAGCTGAAGCGCACTCCTTGAGGCGCGCTGAGTTTCTGTTTCTTGAAGGCGATCCGGTTGACCACTGCTACCTGGTGGCCTCGGGAATGATCCGGACGGTGAGGCATTCGCCCTCCGGCACGGACTTTGTCACAGCGATCCACGGTCCCGGACAAATGCTGGCCAACACACTGCTTTTCGGCTCGAAGGCATGTCATCCTTCTTCCGCTCAAGCGATGACAGAAAGCAGGGTATTGCTGATAAGGCGGGAACATTTTATCTCTTTCCTGAGACGATATCCCGGTTTGAATTTCGAAATCCTCACTCGTATGCTTAATGTCGCCGGTAAACGATATGAAGCGGCTGTGGTGCGGCTCGGTGAGTTGGCAGCAGAAAGTGCCGATTACCGCATGGCCCGGACGTTGCTCTCTCTTAACCTTGAATTTGGCCCTTCCATTCCTCTGACTCACCGCGAAATCGCGGAGATGGCAGGAACAACCACCGAGACGGTGACACGATTTATTAGCCGTCTGAGGCAGTCAGGCGTGGTCCAGTCATTCCGTGGGAATGTTTCTGTCGTCGACCATGACAAACTACGGATGCTAGTGTAGTTTTCCCAGAAAGAATGAAAGCCGGCTGCTGGTCGTCCGGCAATGGAGCGTTGCGGTGAAGACCCGCGTGAGAAGTGTCAGGTCAACCTTCAAACCCCAACCGTTTGAGCCGCCCCTTGCAGCATGCGCCATATCATAGACAGCTTTTTAATGGTCGTTTATACTCCTGCTATATCTGTTTTAATATGACGAAGATGGGTAATATACCATCCTGTACCATCCATGGTGAGCGTCGCTGGGCACCTTCGGATGGACCTGAAAAAGAAGCGACGCGAACTCGCCGGAGGAAGAACAATGGATAAATCAAGCGATATCCTGGTAATCCACGCAGTGGGGGATTGTGGTCCCCGGCGGATCGAATACGGGGAGCCATCCGAGTCTCTTTTCGCCCGGGTGCATCAGCGAATCAAACAGGCCGACATTTCGGTTTGCCAACTGGAATACAATCTTTCTACGAAGGGTTGCCTGCAATATCGGGCGCATAGCACCTGGCAGGGGCGGGTCCATCCCGACAACGTCAGGTCGCTGGTCTTCGCCGGCTTTGATGTGGTGACTCACGCTGCTAACCATTGCTTTGACTACGGACCCGAATCGCTGCTGGAAACCATTGATGTGGTTCGCCGCAGCAACATGCAAATCATCGGCGTCGGCAAAGACATCGCCGAAGCCAGGAAACCGGCCATACTAGAGCGGAAGGGGATCAGGGTTGGCTTCCTCGACTACTGCTCGGTTATGGATGTCGAATATGAGGCGCGGGAAGGGAAGCCAGGATGCGCGCCCCTCAGGGTCTCAACTTACTACGAGGCTCAGGAGTACCAGGCGGGAACGCCGCCGAAAATAGTTACCATCGCTCTGGAATCAGACGTGGTGGCCATGGAAGAAGACATTCGCCAGTTGAGGAAACAGGTGGACGTGGTAGTGGTCGCCATGCATTGGGGAATACATCTGATACCGGGGGTTCTTGCTATGTATCAGCCAACAGTAGGACACCGGGCGATCGATGCCGGCGCAGATCTTGTCATTGGGCACCACGCCCACCTCGTAAAAGGGATCGAGGTTTACAAGGGAAAGGTGATTTTCTACAGCCTGGGAAATTTTGCTCAGGATACGCCGTTCCATTTGAAACCGCCTCCCGGTGTGCAAGGACTGCCCAAGGTAGGGCACTCGACTTCTGCAGATAGCCACTACACCATGATGGCCAGGTGCGTCGTCAACCAGAAAGCTATCCAGAAAGTATCATTTATCCCCGGCTGGATCAATCAAAAAGCAGAGCCGGAACTCCTTGTTGCCACGGATCCCCGGTTTGCTGAAGTGACTCGCTATCTTGAGAGATGGTGCGCCGAGTTGGGCACTGCCCTCGTCCAAGAGGGAAATGAAGTCATTATCCGCGGGTCGACCGGGAAATAGGTGACTTTACCGTGGGCTGGCGCGCTGACTGATGCGGTGGATATCTCCAGCCCGTCGCTCGTAAAAAGCATGCAGGAGAGGCCGTTTTGTATCGATGAAGCTGCTTGTCGGCGCCATGATAGTACGGACACAGATAGCGGCAGATAGGAGGGAAACCTAATGGAGAAGGCTTTGGTATGGTAAAGATGGCTTCCAAACTGACTTTCGGCAATACAATCGCTGATTGGCAGGAGCGGATTAACGTGGTCCGCCTGAGGCAAGAGAGGGCGGCCCGGGCTCGAGCTATCATGGGCAAATATGGCATCCCGGCTCTTCTCGTCTGGGGTAGGGAGAACGTCCGCTACCTGACAGGTCTGTGGTCTACCGGAGGAGGGAGTGACAGGCACGTTTTGTTTTTCGCGGAAGATGACCCGGTGGTCTTCGAGCAGGCAGGATGGTTTCGCCAGATCCAGGATCAGGCACCCTGGATAAAGCACTGGCAGATTTCGCAGTCCTGGGCCGGAGGGGTGGCTGGCCCAGAAGCCACCCGGGAACAGGTGGATGTCTTTGCTGCGGGCATATGTCGCGAGTTGAGGGAGCGGGGACTGGCCGGGGAGAAACTTGGTATCGTGGGCGTAGAGGGGATCGGCCAGGCAGCCCTGGAAAAACTGGGATTGCGCTGTAGCGGGGCCACAGGAGTCCTCATGGAAGCCCGGCAGATAAAGACCGTCGATGAAATAAACTGCGAAAAGATGGTTGCGGCCATCGTTGAAGCTGCCTGGTACCAGGTCTGGAGAACATTGAGGCCCGGCGCACGCGATGAAGACCTCAACCTTACCACAGCCGTCGCCTGTTATCAAAACGGCGCCGATGAAATTCCCTCGGCCAATTTTCGCTCCGGTCCGGAAACTTTTGAACGGGGATTCGGCCAGTCCTCGCGCCTCATCCAGACGGGGGATCTTGTCTATGGCGCAATCTGCCAGGGCGTCAGGTACATGGGATACACCAGTTGCCAGTACCGTACCTTTATCGCCGGCAGGAAACCCAACAAAAGAGAGAAGGACTGGTACAAGGCCTTGCTGGAGCGCATTGATGCCATTCTCGATGCCATCAAACCGGGCAACACCACCGCCGATGCTGCCAGGTTCTTTGCCCCTGCCAGTAAGTGGGGTTACAGCGATGAGGCCGAGGTGCTCAGCATCGAAATTGGCCACGGTATAGGGCTAGGTGGCGGTCACGATTATCCGGTCATTAACCGCCAGTGGTCGTTGAAGCATCCCCAGGCATTCGAGCCGGGGATGGTAATAGCCGTCGAAAGCTGCGAAGGCGAGCACCGGGTCGGAGGCGTGAGGCTAGAGGACATGGTGGTCGTCACCGACAACGGGTGTGAGATTATCGACCATTTCCCGAGAGAGGAAATCCTTGTAGCGCCCCTTTAACGGGGGGTGCGACCACGACCTTCGGTTTCTAGCTGACGCTGGGCTGGTTCCGTAAGGAAAGGATATGGAAGTCAGGAAATTGACATGATCACCACGCGAGGTATGCCAGTGTACGAGACCATGGGGGAGATTGTCGCCCCGCAACACACAGCGTTTATGGTCATAGACGTTCAGAACGACAATGCTTCGCCTGAGGGGTCGCTGGCCCTGGCTGGGCGCGATACTTCCTGGATACGGAAGGGGGCGTTGCCCACCATAAAAAAGGTCCTCGCCCGGGCGAGGACCCTCGGCATTCCGGTCATCTTTACCAGAAACACGATATCTGCTGATGGGACCATCGATTCTGGCCCGACGATCCGGTTCCGGGGCAGAGGCGCTTATTCCCGAGGCTTATTGAATTACGAAGTTGAGGGTACCTGGGGCCACGAGGTGCTCGATGAACTGGAACCCAGGCCCAAGGAGCGGCAGATAGTCAAATACCGGTCCAGCGCCTTCGTGGGAACGCCACTGGACATGCTACTTAGAGGCGAAGGCGTTCGGTCGGTGGTGGTTGCGGGACTGGTTACCCAGGGCTGCGTGCTGGCTACGGCAAGCGATATGATGCACCACGGTTATTATGCGGTGGTGCTGAGCGATGGTGTGGCATCCAGCAATCAGCAGCTTCACCGGGCGGCGCTTCTTATAATGTCTGACCGGCTCGACGTGGTCAGTTCGGGACAACTTTTAGAGATATGGCAGGCAAATGGCCAGGCCGTGTAGGGGCATGGCGAGGCCACGGGAGGGAACAAAAGAGAAGGTTACGAATCAGGACAATTGGAGAAACCGAAGAAAAAGTAGTGAGAAAGGAGTTTGAAAGGTGAGAAGAATACTCTGTATGCTGGTAGCTGCTGTGATAGTTGGTTCGATTGTGGCCGGTTGCACCGCGAGTCCGCAGCCGCCGGTCGCCCCAGCCGGCGGGGGTGCCAATCAGAACTGGCAAGCCGAGTGGCAGAAACTGGTGGAGGCAGGGAAAAGGGAGGGTACGGTGAGCGTGTACACAACATGGTTACCCGAAATACGCGCAGCACTGACGGAGAGGTTTAAGCAGAACTATGGCATAAGCCTGGAGTTCGCTACAGTGTCCGGGGGGCAGGAGCTGGCGGCAAAAATGGAAAAGGAAAGGACAGCGGGTCTATATCTGGCGGATGTTATTGGCACGGCCCTTTCCATCACCACCACTGTTATGAAACCCATTGGCATAGTAGCTCCTCTTGAACCCATGCTCATCCTGCCTGAAGCCAGGGATACCAGGGCCCAGCTAGCCGGCAGGCTTTTTCTGGACGCGGAACAAAAGTACTTCGTGCCTTTAACGGCGTCATACGACCCGTTCCTATCTCGTAATACCGAATTGGTCAAGGAAGGGGAACTAAAATCCTACTATGACGTACTGGATCCGAAATGGCGCGGCAAGATTATGATGAATGACCCAACGCACATAGGTGGAGGCAACAATCTGGTTACGCTACTTACAAAACAGTGGGGCGAGGATAAGACCAGGGATTTCCTGCGCCAGTTGGTAAAGCAGGAACCGGCTTTGAGCAGGGACTACCGTCTCCAGGCAGAGTGGGTGGCAAAAGGCAAGGTTGCCGTGGGCGTGGGAGTGCCGACCTCTCAAATAAGAACATTCCAGAAGGTGGGGGCTCCGGTGGCTTTTGTGAGGCCGAAAGAAGGGGGCCTGGTAACCCAGGGTGGTCCGGGGGGAATGACTTTGCCAGCCGGGAAACTGCCGCACCCTAATGCCGCCCGAGTCTTCATAAACTGGCTTTTGACCAAGGAAGGGGAGACGGTGTTCAGTAAGGCCTTCCTGCAACCTGCCTGGCGATTGGATGTTCCCACCGAAGGATTGGAGGAATTAGTTCCCCCGCCCGGCGCCGTAATCGAAGACGATGAATTCGACTCCGGACTGGCAAGCCGCCGGGATCTGGCCAAAGAGATATTTGCACCGCTTCTGGCGCGGTGAGGAGGCCCAAGCCGGTTCCCCCGGACCGCCGAGGCACCAACTCGTCTGGTTGAATATTCCAGCCCCAGGAGGAACAATGACCAGCTATGCAGTGTCTCAAGACAAAGTTGTGATCCACGCCGTGGGCGATGTCGGCCCGAGGCGGGTGGAATACGGCGAGCCCCCCGAGTCCCTCTTCGCCATGGTGCACCAGAAGATCAAGGAGGCGGACATAGCCTTCTGCCAGCTCGAGGCCAATCTGGCGACCAGGGGCTGGATGCAGTGGCGCGACCGCCCCACTACCTGGTACGGGCGGGCCCATCCCGATAACGTAAGGACGCTGGTCTTTGCCGGTTTCAACGTAGTCTCCCACGCCAGCAACCACTGCTTCGACTATGGCCCCGAGTCGGTGATAGAGACCGTCGGAGTGCTCCGCAAGAACGGGCTGACCCCATCGGGATAGGCAAGGACATCGCCGAAGCCAGGAAGCCGGCCATCCTTGAACGAAAGGGGACGAAGGTAGGATTCCTGGCCTACAACAGCGTGCTCCCGCCGGAGTACGAGGCCCGGGAAGGCAAACCCGGCTGTTGCCCCATCAAGATAGCGACATATTACGAGATGCAGGAGTTCGAGCCGGGAACGCCGCCGAAGACAGTGACCATCCCCGAGGCCAGCGATGTCCAGGCGATGGCGGATGTCATCCGCCAGTTGCGCCCGAAGGTGGACGTTCTTATCGTCTCCTTGCACTGGGGCATCCACTTCGTCCCCGGCGAGCTGGCGGCGTACCAGCCCGTGGTCGGGCACAAGGCCATCGACGCCGGGGCCCATTTTATCGTCGGTAGTCATCCCCACATTCTCAAAGGGATCGAGACCTACAAGGGCCATCCTATCTTCTACAGCATAGGCAACTTTGCTATCGAGACTCCGTGGCACCAGAAGCCGCCCCCCGGGGTTAAGCCGAGAAACATGTCGGCTGTCTACCGCAGTTGGAAGGAGGAGCCGGGATGGGAACGGTATAAGGGTCCGCCTGATGGCCGCTATACCATGATGGTGAAATGCCTGATCAGCGGCAAAGCCGTCCAGCGGATTTCATTCGTCCCCGGGTGGATCAACCAGCGTGCCGAACCGCAATTCCTGGCGCACGATGACCCCCGGTTTGGGGAGGTGGTGCGGTATGTCAGATCCTGGTGCGACGATCTGGGCACAGACCTTGCTGTCGAAGGGGATGAGGTGGTAGTTGGCTGCTCTGGCTCTCCTGCCAAAGGGATCAAATAATACAAGGATATTCTTTCAGGAGGAAACAAAATGAGAAGAAGTCTAATAGTCACGAGTATCCTGTTGCTGTCCGTTGTATTGCTGGCCTGTGCGAAAGAACCGGCGGTCCCCCAGCAACCAGGAACCCCGACGGGCAAACCCGGCGCCGGCACGGCCGCGAAGCCGGACTGGGAGCAAGACTGGGAGCGCACATTGACCGAAGCTAAGAAAGAAGGCAGGGTCACGGTCTATACCGGATACGGCGCGCCGTGGCGGACAGCCCTGGGCGAGGCCATGCAGAGCCAATTCGGCGTAACCGTTGAACCTTTGTCCGGGAGGTCCGAAGAAATGGCCGAACGCATCATGAGGGAACAAAGGAATAAGGCCTATCAGGCCGACGTCGCTGTGCTGGGTTCACCCACGTTCACCCAGATATTTCAAAACCAAGGGGTCCTCCAGCCCCTGGACAGGGCCTTTATCCTCCCCGAGGTCGCGGACCCCAAATTGTGGTGGGACAACCGTATTCCCTACTTCGATCCCGGTGAGAAGACCGGGCTGAGTTTCTATTTGTACGTTAAAGCGTCGGTGACCTTTAATGCCAACATAGTCAAACCTGACGAACTCAGAAGCTGGAAGGACCTGCTGAATCCAAGATGGAAGGGCAAGATACTGCTCGACGACCCCACCATCGGCGGCGGAGGCCAGACGGCCATGATGATGCTGGCCTACGGAATAATGGACTGGGATTTTGTCAGGGCGCTGGCGAAGCAGGAACCGGCCATAAGCCGGGACGGGCGCCTCATAGTCGAATGGGTGGCGCGGGAAAAGTACCCTCTGGCAATTGATGGGGCGTCAGAAGTCCTGTACAATTGGATCAAAGAGGGGGTGCCCCTCAAGCAAATAATACCGTCAGAGGGTGGGTACATGATTTCGGGCATCGGCAACGTGTTCTTGCCCCAAGGCGCCCCGCATCCCAACGCAGCGAAGGTTTTCCTAAATTTCTTGCTCAGCAAGGAGGGACAGACCCTGTCCTCAATAGCTACCGGGCACCACAGCGCCAGAGTTGACGTGCCTACGGACCACCTCGATCCTATCAATGTACGTCAGCCAGGCATGAAGCTGGTTTCTGCTGTCGACCAAGAGTTTCTCCGGAAAGCAGATGAATACGTGAAGGGAGTGGTCGAGATATTCAGACCCCTGGTTAAATAATGCCATTCCGTGCAGGTCCCCGGCGGGGTGTGGTCGCTCCGCAAAGCGGAGCGGGGGCGGGGATAAGGGAAGCGCCCAGATGGCTCATGCATAAAATGGGATAATACAAGCGCAATAGGGTTTGCCAGGTAAGGAGACGTTTGCGATCCCGTAGCGGTTTGATTATGGTCATTAACAAAATAGGCTTACAACTGCAGCTCTGCAACGGCCCCGACAAGTCGGGGCTGCTGTTCACGGGGCTGAAGCCCCGGGTGGCAGGTGTAAAGACATTTGGCTGATGACCATTATCAAACCCGAATTAAGGCTTGATGAATCAGGCCGCTACGGGTTGGGCAATGCATCGGGAATTCATGCGTTCGTATCATTTCGTATCATATAGTACGTGGATTGTTCGTGACGCTTTCGTTATTCCAGGAGGAACAATGACCGGCCATGCAGTCTCTACGGACAAAGTTGTGATCCACGCCGTGGGCGATGTCGGCCCGAGGCGCGTGGAATACGGCGAGCTGCCCGAGTCCCTCTTCGCCATGGTGCACCAGAAGATCAAGGAGGCGGACATAGCCTTCTGCCAGCTCGAGAGGAGTCTTTCTACGAGGGGCTGCCTGCAATACCGGGACCATAACACCTGGTACGGGCGGGTCCATCCCGACAACGTCAAGGCGCTGGTCGCTGCCGGTTTCCAAGTGGCTTCCAATGCCAGCAATCACGGTTTCGACTACGGCCCCGATGCCCTGCTGGATACCATCGATATCTTGCGCCGCAACCACATTCAGGTCATTGGAGTCGGCAAGGACGTCGCCGAAGCCAGGCAACCGGCGGTTTTCGAACGCAACGGCATCAAGGTCGGGTTCCTGGCTTACTGCTCGATCCTGCCCGTCGAGTACGAGGCGCGGGAAGGAAAACCCGGCCTCGCCCCCATCCACATCTCAACCCATTACGAACCCCAGGAGTACCAGGCCGGCACGCCTCCAAAGGTAATAACCATTCCCGTCGAAGCGGAAGCGGCGGCCATGGAACAAGATATCCGCCAGTTGCGGCGCCAGGTGGATATTGTCATTGTTTCCATGCACTGGGGGATACATCTCATACCGGGGGTGCTGGCCATGTACCAGCCGGCCCTGGGACACCGGGCTATCGATGCTGGGGCCGACCTCGTCATCGGGCATCATGCCCATTTGATCAAAGGCATAGAAATGTACAAAGGGAAGGCTATCTTCTACAGCTTGGGCAACTTTGCCCAGGAGACGCCGCTGCAGATGAAGCCACCATCCGGGATGCTGGACCGGGCGGCTACCAACACGTATCTGAAATTTGAGCACGAACCGGGATGGGAACGGTACAAGCTTGCCGCAGACTCGCGCTACACCATGATGGCCCGATGCGTCGCCAGTAAACAGGGTATTGGGAAGGTCTCCTTCTTGCCCGGAATGGTCAACCGGCGGGCCGAGCCTGAATTCCTATCCCGGACCGACCCGAGGTTCGACGAAGTGCTAGAATATATGCTGCCGTGGTGCCGGGAGCTCGGCACTACCCTTACTGGTGAAGGAGACGAAATAGTCGTCACCGGCACGACGTCGCAACCCGAACACTGACGGCTCTTTTTGCAGGGAGGTTATCGTTCAATGAGAAGCCTAGCATATACCTTAACAGCAGTTATGATTTATCTGGCCACTATCGTGGCTGGATGTACGGCCAGGACAGAGCCAGCACCGGCCTCGGCTCCTGAAACAGCGCCCGCGCCTGCCCCAGCTTCGGGGTGGGAGCCCGAATGGAAGACGGTCGTTGAGGCGGCAAGAAAAGAGGGCACGATTAGCGTGTATACCACGTGGATTGTTGATGTGCACGGAGCCTTGTCAAAGAAATTCAGAGAGGACTATGGCCTGAACGTCGAGTTCACCTCGATGGGCAGGGGGCTGGAACTGGTGGCCAGGTTGCAGAGGGAGCAACTGGCCGGTCTATATCTGGCAGATGTTATCGGGGGCGCCTCCGACAGTGTCCGGTCGGTGACCGAGCCCAAAGCGCTGGTAGCTCCCATTGAACCCATGCTTATTCTGCCAGAGGCGAAGGACGCCAGCGTCCGCGTGGGCGGGAGAGTATTCATCGATACCGAGCAGAAGTATGTGATACCCCTGAGTGCCACCTTCGACCCTTACATGGTGCGCAATACGGAGTTGGTCAGGGACGGGGAGATAAAGTCATTTTCTGACCTGTTGGACCCGAAGTGGCGCGGAAAGGTTGTCCTATCCGACCCCACCCTCGGCGCAGGGAGCGGTGTTCTGGCTATCAACCTGTTGGCCAATCAATGGGGCCTGGACAAGACCAAAGATTTCCTGCGCCAATTGGTCAAGCAGGAGCCGGTGATAGGGAGAGACTACGGCCTGATGGCGGAATGGCTGGCCAGGGGCAAGTATCCCCTCGGCATCGGGCTGGAAATGGGCAGGGTGCTGACTTTCAAGAAGATGGGTGCGCCGGTGACCGTCGTCAGGACAACAGAAGGAGGCCTGATCAGCTCCGGCCCGGGGGCTATCACGCTGCCCGCCGGGAAGATACCGCACCCCAACGCAGCCAGAGTGTTCATTAACTGGCTCCAGACCAGAGAAGGCCAGACCGAATTCAGCCGGGCGATTTCGGCGCCCGCCTGGCGGCTGGACGTGTCGACTCAAGGGCTTGAAGACCTGGCCTACATTCCCGGTCAGCCCTTCAAGATTGCCGACGAAGAGCTCAAACGGTATAATGATGTCCTGAAAGACGTCACCAAAGAAATACTCGCTCCGCTCTTGCGGTAGGCCGGTAGCGCTTCGTGTGACCCGCCGGGGGTGAATGGGTGATGGATGATAGTGCACCAGAGCAATTGAACTGTGAAGTTCGGAGCCGGGCTGAAGAACGCTCGCCGAACTTCCGCAGTTTGGGGCTTGAAGAAATTTTCCGAGAATATTTTTGCATTGGGGGTGAAGTAGGAATAAGCCGGTTCCATAGCTGTTAGCCGCGCTGAAGGCGATGTAGTGCCAAAATCAGGGTATTGACTGAGGGGTATAATGCTGGCATGTATTTGCACCGGTGTGGTCAATCCAGGAGCCAGCAGGATCATGTGTACTGGGAGCTGGTAGAGAACTGCCGCACGGCGCATGGTCCTCGCCAGCGGGTGGTGGCTTATCTTGGTCATCTCAGTCAGGCTGAATGTCTCGCGGTAAAACAGACTGCGGTAGGGCTACCGGGGGTCT
>JACQUA010000101.1 GCA_016210565.1 Chloroflexota bacterium | reverse complement strand
GCCACCCTGGGGCGGTTATTGTAAAGGTTGGCGATCATCCGGGCGTGGGGATAGCCCTTGACGTTGTTGACCAGGAAGGCCGGGCCATCGTCGAAGGACTTCATGATGGCGCCGATCTCGAGGAGGGGATCGACTTCCTTTTCCAGGACCTTGATTTCACCCTGGGGGGCCAGCCAATCCAGGGCGCCCCTCATGCTGGAGACCATTTTTTCGCGTTCCATGATGATACCTCTTGCCTCAAAAGAAGGACTTTCTTTGGTTAAGACAGGCCGACCAAGAGCGCGGACTCCGCAAGTGCGACGCTCCTGCGCCTAGGCGCGCACCGACCGCGCGGCCAACCAATCGTCCGATATCTGTTAATTCTCCGCCCACAGCACTCCAGCCGCCCGTGGAGGATTTGATGGATTGTGACGAAAATAGCCCGGGGGCGCACGGTGCAGAGTCTGTCTCATTCATCAAGAATCATTGGATTCACAGATGGTCCTGGAGCTTTGACGGCCAGCGGCTCTCGACATAAGCGTTTGGCCCTCTTGCCGAGATAAAAGTTAAACAAATATTCTGGCTGCATTAGAGGTGGTCTGGTCTTAAGAAGTGCCACATAGCCGCTGGACCCCGAGTGCGTGCCTTCCAGTGGGATGATGAACATGATCGGAGCCCCACCTGCACCTATGTACGGTGTTGAACTTACCTCACCTTACCAGGGGCCGGAATATCTCTACTACCCTATCTCTTGTCTTATCTGTTACATCAGGATCAATATCTAGCTCGGAAATGTATTTCCTGCCTGGTTCACGCCGCAAGACCGGTAGGATATGGTCTGCGAGCACATCGGTCCTGGAACTCTGGAAGCCTGTTAATCGAGAAGAAAGTGCTTGTCCTTCCTTGCTCAGAAAGAAGTTAATGAATACCTTCGCCGCATTGGGGTGTGGGCTGGTCTTAAGAAGCGTGATAAATCCGGATCCCACTCCAAGGTACGCGCCTTCCGATGGGATGTGGAATGAGATGGGAGCGCCAGCGTCGATAAACTCCGTAGCAGTTGTCTTCTGTATACCTATTCCTACGGGGTACCTTCCACGCGATATCCATTCCACCATCATACGACGATCTCTTGTGATAGCAGGCTGCTGTTCCGCGAGGCGCTGTACGTAGTCCCAATCCATTATGCTATGCGCAAGCATACTCATTTGTCCTTGGCCGCCGCCACTCACGGTGGGATCATCAAGAAGTATTCTGGTTTTCCATTTTGGGGCTAGCAAATCACGCCAGGATTTCAGTTCCTCAGGCTTGACCAAATCGGTATTGATAAGTAAATGCGCACTCACACTCTCTCGATAGTTCAAATACGTTTTGGTATCCGCGTCGAGCCAGGCAAGTTGACCCCGCCACCAAACTTTGGGGTCCGTGACCTCGGGTAGAATAAGCACCTTCTCCAAAGATTGGAGAAGGCCGGCGGGCTGATAAGTCTTTGCAAAATCTCTGTTGCCGCCATAGAGTACACTTGCGTAATGAACCTTATTCGCTTGCTCCCTCATTACCCGAGCAGAGAGCTCTGTGCCCACTCCTACGACGGCTTCCAGGGTTATCCCATATCTCTTCGACATCTCCTGGGCGAAAGCTACTCGCCATTCGCCCGGATATTGTGTGAAGACAGCCACCTTGCCCTCCTGCCTGGCTGCGGCCAGCGTGCGCTCCCAGTCTTCTTGCCAGGCTGTCACCGGCGTGGCTGCTTGTGTCAGTGGCTTTGCCGTCGGCGCAGTTTCGGTAGCTGCGGGCGTAGGTCCACAGGCGCCAAGGAGCAAGGGGAAAAGCGTGGCGACTACTATGATTACACGTTGAAGCCTTTTCATTTCTCTCCTCTAGCCAGAAACCCAGCGAACAGCGCGGCTATCCTGCCAATCTTGCCTGGTTCAGGCCCACCGTATATCGTCTCCCAACCCTGTCGTTCCCGTTTTGGTATCAGGATTCTATGATTTACCTCGTCCTGGGACCCTTCCAATTCTTATCGCTTCTCACCGCCTCGACGGCTTCTTTGATAACGCTATCCAGGCTTTCCAAATCTGTGAAGGTTCCCCCCTGCCTTTTGAGCTCCTTTAGACTTTCATCCATAACTCTGTCCCTGGTCTCGGCATCCCTGAAGGCGCCCGCCCTGGTTGCCCTGGTAGTCCAGTCCATGCCAAGTTGGAGGCGCTTCGCCAGCACTGCTTCACTCCAGAAGCCGGCAGCGTATTCACCAATATAATGGATGAACCACTCAGCTCTGTCAGCGTCGTGGGCGCCCCTGATGTCGAGGGCGAGCTGTATGCTTTCCTTTGACAGCCTTGTTATTAGAGGGTTGATCCTGCATATGTCTTTGGCCATGGCCGTGGCCTCTTCTTCCAGCTTGTCCAGAGGCACTACTCTATTGATGAACCCCACTCGATACCACTCTTCAGCGTCCCACAGCCTGCCGGTGTAAACCATCTCGTACACTTTCCTCAGGGGCATCATGGCCAGGTACCTCCCACCCCTTGGGCCGTCGCCAAAATTGGTTGCGTAATCTCCCATCTTTGTTCCTTCCGCAGCTATTATGAGATCACACTGGTTCAACAATCCAAAACCCCCGCCTACCGCGTAACCGTGTACCTGCGCTATAGTAGGTACCCTGCAGGCTCGTATGGCTTCATTGCGCAATTCCCGACGCTTTTCATGTTCCATGTGCTCGATGATGGTGCCAGGTATTGCCCCCTCTTCGTGTGTTAACGTCAGGTTACCTCCGGCAGAGAAGGCACGTCCGTTGCCGGAGATTATCAGTACCCGCACGATATTGTTGCTATTAACCGCCTGCACGGCGTCAAGCACTTCACGGTTCATCTGTTTGGTGCCGGCGTTCAGACTCTTGGGCCGGTTAAGTCTTATTCTGGCGATTTCGTCCTGGATTTCGAATTGTATGTCAGTGTAGCTCATTTCTCCCTCTTGATTTACGGACTAACTCCTGAAAGGCTTTTTCCTCGCCTGGCGTCTTTGTCGGGCAAGGGAATTGGCACATTCAGTTGAGGTCATGCGCTGTTTCAGTGTTTCGTGGAATATTCACCGGCCATTTCCACTTCGGCGTCGGCGGTGACCGTTTGCTCACCACGGCCGTTGCGCGCGAACAGCAACAGAGACGCCACCTGTTTGCCCTCAACCTCTTTCACGGATTGAATCGTTCCACCCAGCCGAACCACGTCACCCGGCAAGTCCATCGCGGTGTAGCGAACGCGGATTCTCCGGATAAGACCCTGGTCCCCTATCCAGTTGGTGAGCATCCGGCACAGCAACGCCAGCTTGAAAGGCCCGTGCATGATCACGCCCGGCAAACCCTGCGCACGGGCATTTTCCTGGTCGTAATGAATCCGGTTGTAATCCCCGGAAACAGCGGCCCAGCGGACCAGGACTTCCGTTGTTACCGGGCCAAACTCCAATCCTGGAATCTCGTCACCCGGTCGCCATTTTGACTGGGGCATGATCGTTTCCCTCTCCTGAAGAGCCTCAACGCATGATGATGGTAGTACGGACCACCATGCAGACCTGCTCGCGCTGGTTGATGTACTCGGTCTCATATTTCAGTATGGCCATCTTGCTGGATTGGCCGGACTTCTCTTCAATGTCAAGCAATCGCGTCCTCGCCCGCAAAGTGTCACCGACCAGAACAGGCTGGTTCACGATCAACTCGTCGCCGCCGCGAAGGCGTCTTTTGGCGCCGAGGGGAAGGTTGAAATCGCGCTCGGTGCCCGAAGCGAAATTCGTCAGTGGATACGCCAGAGGCATCGGGCGGCCTCCAAAAATGCTCCGACTGGCAGCTTCATCATCGAAATACATCGGGCTGGTCTCTCCGACCACCCGGGCAAAGCGTTCCACATCTTGCTGATAGACCGTCAGGGGTTCCCCTGGCCCAACCTCTTTGCCGACATACGCTCTGACATCGTCAGACAAACCGGATTCGCTCATGTCGTCTTTCCCTTTCTTCTCAGCTTTCGCACTGGGGCTGTGGGATGTCAGTGCTTAGTAACTGTCCGCGATTAACTTGATTGGCGGTAGGCGTTCATAGACAGAACCGCAAGATTTCACCGGACGAACACCAGATCTAAGCAGAAGGGTTCGCAGTCAAGCAAATCTGGTGGAAATCTTGTGTCAATCTCGTGGTTTACTATTCGAGTTATTTATGGGTTGCCTGCCGTCTAAGATCTCAAAAGCCTTTTCAGTGTTGGGACAATATCCTTAAGCGTTTCGACGGGGTAAGCCCCCGCTTGCCGAAGCGCTTCCACCTTTTCCTTCACTGACCCGTGACCCCGTTCCACCATGGCTGAAGCATGGGAGAAGCGCTGCCCCTCGGGGGCAGTGGCGCCGGCAATGTATATAACGAACGGCTTGGTAAATCCCCCGCTCTCAATGACCTCGGCCGCCTCAACTTCCTGGTTGCCGCCAATCTCGCCGAAGGCTGCCACGGCCAGCGTTTGTTCATCCTTCTCGAACAACAGCAAAAGGTCCGCGAAGGAAGTCCCCAGCATTGGCTCAGTACCGCTGTGAACCGCCGTGCTTACGCCGAATCCGCCCTTTCTTAGAATCCACGGAAGCGTTCCGGACTGGCCACCGCTCCGGGACAACACGCCAATCGGACCCGGCTGGAATAACCTGTTTGCCCACTGGACGTTGCCGCCGAGCCATCCGGCAACCGCCTTCCCCGGGCTCATGACTCCGATCGAACCCGGCCCGATCAGTGTCACTCCCGCCTTACCGGCCGCGGAAACCATCTCCATCGCATCGTGGAGCGGCACTCGCTCCACCGGCGAAACGATATATTTGACGCCGGCATCGATAGCCTCCATCACCGCCAGCTTAAGCCCCGGGCCCGGAATAAAGGTTACGCTCATGTCTATCGCGCCCTGCGCCCTCATGGCCTCTTTGACGGTGTTGTAGACAGGTATTCCTTCTACCTCCTCGCCGGCCCGGCCGGGAGAGGTGCCGGCCACGACCCTGGTCCCGTAATCCTTCATGTACTTCGATCGAAGCGATCCGTCACGGCCGGTGATGCCCTGCACCACCACCCGCGTCTTTTCGTCAACGAGAATCGACATTTCTATACTCTACCCGATGCTACGCTTCCCCGGAAAATAGCCCTTTTCATATCTGCGTTTGTGAGCGCAACTCATGGTGGCTTGCTCCGAAAACGCCAGTGCCACAGTCGTCCCGCCTGTGAGAGCTGGATATCCCCGGCGCCTGGAAAACCGTGTGCGGCTCGGCTCGTAACCCAGGGACACGCGGCAGCGTGCCGCTACGGGTATGCCCGCGGCCATTGTCATCCTTCATGGTGCACCGTTGGCGCCGGAGCCTTCCTCGGAAAATGTCCGCGGCGGACGGGCGTAGCGGCGAGGTCGCCTCGCCGGGGCGGGCGCGAAGACCGCGCCCCTACGGACGGTCCATTTTCATCGTTCGCGGCCCCGACTCGTCGCGATGGATGATTGCTACGATAATCGGCCAGGCCCTTTACCGGGATATTGATACGAATGGCGCTTTTGCCCCGGAACCAGCATTCATACTCGCAGCCCAGACATTCCGTGCCTCTCCTTTTCACTTCCTGAGGACTGAGATGGCTCACCGAAGGCTTCCCATCAACCAGTTGTAGAATGCCCCGGCTGTAGACTTTACAGGCGGCTATGCAGGCCTTGGTGCTGCATTCCAGGCATTTGCCTGTGTCAATACTTACTCCGATGGTTTCTTCTTCAAATTCCACGGATCGAAACTCTGGCTTATCGTGCCTTCTCTTTGCGGTATTCCTCGACCAGCGCCAGCATCCTTCCGCCGACGAAATCGCTATCTTCAACCCGGTCGCTGCCGTAGATTTCAATACGCCCCGGCAATCCTCCAAGCCCCTCCCGGAGTATCTGCAGGGATTCCTCCTCTTTATTCCCGGCCAAAAGAAGAACACAGGGGAATCCCGGTCTATTGGGCAACTCTTCCCGCAACGCGCGGACGATGCCGTGGGCATGGTGCCACTGCTCCTGATTGGCTATGATAAAGCCGGCCAGCAAGTAGCCCTCGATGTTCGGTTGGGACAGCACCAACTTGGCCACCCGGTAGACCTTCGAGGCCACCGGATTGCCGCTGGTATCGGCGAAGTTGGCGGGTTTCAGCCCGACCCGGCTGAGGGCGTCCATGCCCACCATGGCCGCCCCTCCCCCGATGGCGTGAAACCCGATGAATCCGGGGCTCACCTCGTCCACGGTCATCTTCATCGCAAAGCCAGAGCCGCGGAAATCGGTCTCGTCAATTCCCCAACCAACTACGTCAAACTCGGTGGGTTCCCAGGGAAACTCCCGAGGAATCGTGATTCCCATCTCCGGGTGCCGGAACACGGCATTGTCATCGATGCCCATGCGGCAGTCACCCGCAATCACCTTGCCGTCTCTGGTCAATATCAGGGGATTGATTTCCAGAATACGGCAATCATATTTCTTGAAAACATCCACCGTTCTGGCCGTCACTCGAGCCACTTCCTGGAGAGACTTATTCGGGACGCCGGCGCTGCTGGCCATGTCCAGGGCATCATACAGCGGTAGCCCTTTGGCGTAGTCAATCCGGGATTTCAGAATCTTGTCCTGAGGGACGTCCTCGATATTCATCCCGCCTTCGGTGCTGAAGATAACCACCGGGGACCTGACATGCCTTGAAAAGTCAGGAATCACGCCCACGTAGTATTCCTTTTCGATATCCAGCTTTTCCTCGACCAGCACCGTCCTGACCGGGAACCGCCCTACCTCCATCCCCAGAATAGCGCCAGCCAGGTTCTCTGCCTCCTCAGGCGTGTCTGCGAACCTGACCGCACCTGCCTTCCCCCGCCCCCCGGCCCAAACCTGAGCCTTTACCACCACCGGCTTGCCCATACGGCGCGCAACGTCATATGCCTCTTTCGGGGTTGAGGCAACTCCCCCCCGGGGGACTGCAATACCTGCATCCGCGAGGAACCTTTTCCCCTCATGTTCGAATAGTCTTGCCATTTTGCCTTCTATGGAGAGAGCCGCGGCGTTTGCCTTAATGCCTGGGCTTCATTGTTCCCCTGCAGGCGCTGCACGCGGGCAGTTTGCCGCAGCAATTACCACTCTTCTCTGATATGCAGCATTCCGGCTAATGCACCCCGCCACGAGCGGACCGGTACATTCAGTGCGACTGCATTGAAAGGATAACCGCTCGGCGAACCGAAAGTCTATGACACGGGTCAATCAGAAGGCGAACGGGATTCGAGGCCGGGTTGCAGGAGGTGATATTGCTTTCCGGCGCAGCAAATATGGCGATGCTCCGGGCCGTTATGCCAGCGAATGGACCTGGGCCAGCAGGCGGAGCTTGTCCTGTTCCAGCAGTATCAGCCTTCCCCGAAATGAATCCACTATACCTTCCTGCCTCAAACGACTCACAAACCGGGAGACTGTCTCGGTGGTTGTTCCAGCCATTTGCGAAATTTCCTGGCGGGTAAGCGGGATGATAGGACCAAGCTCCAGGAAAAGCGCGAACAACACTCGGGCGAGACGGTAGCTGATTCTTTCCACTGCCAGGTCGCCAAGCCGCACTATGGCAGCATGGTGCCGTCTGGTCATGACTTCGAGCATTCTTCCAGCGATTTTGACGCTTAGCTCAGGATACCTGTCAAAGAATGAGGCGAAGTCGCCACGCTTTATCCCCAATACCCTGGTTTCAGTTACGGCCTGAACGGAGGCGGAATATGGATGGCCAAGAAAAAAAGCTATGATGCCAAGGACTTCGCCCGGGCCATAAATGCCCGTGATCAGGTCCTTGCCGGAAAGAGAATGCTTCAACAACTTGGCCATTCCCGAAACAATCAGGTAACAGCATTCCACCGCGTCACCCTGCAAATACAAGAACTGACCCGCCTCCAGGCGACGGTCTAGAGCGAGATGGGAAAGCTCAGCAATATGTTGTTTACTCAAGTCTGAAAAGATGGGATTCTTCCTGAGAATGCCTGCTGCTCTTTGCGAGAATTCTGCAATCTCCACGCTGGTATCGTTGAACGACGCCTCTTCACTTCCCGTCCGATTGACCGGGGGCAAGAATCCGGTATCTCCGGGTGGGGGTTGCCGATCTCTCCCGAATTTGGCGAGAGGTTCGAGCGTGGGCGCGGTAACCCTTTCGGGACGGCCTGCCTTGCGATTGTCCCCGAGTTCAGCCTGCCGCCCAAAGCGCGCCAACGAACGGACGAGAACATCAATCCTTCCGCTGGCCTTGAGTTGCTCTACTCGCCCCAGGGTGCAGACCACTCGTTGGACCGTGCGATGCGCGTCGCGGTGGTTCTCCACTAGCTGCAAGTACCGGTATTTCCCAGTGCCACTGACTCGGGCGAACATATCAGTCTCCTCGGATTCTTTTTGAGTTTCAACACCATATAAGTATAACGTTTTCCGCCTCAATAATTCAAAAAGAATTCAAACTGCAACCAATATTCAACACCGCATCTGTTGAATCTCTGGAGATTGCAGCCATCGCCCATGAAACGGAATACTCCCCTGGCTACTGCGTTGGCTCAGGAAAGGACGTTGCCGAGGACCATGGCGGCATGACTGGAGGACATGCCGGGACCACCAGCCCCACCACCATTCCGTAATAAGTCTTGGCCCAATTCGTGTTCTAAGATCAAGCTCATCTCAGACTGACCCGAAATTCTATTGCTGCTTCACTGGAAAACCCCGTCCCGCTCCAGGTCAACAAACTCCTCATCAGTTATGCCTAAGAGCTTGGTGCACACGTAATAGGTGTGCTCGCCCAAACAGGGCGAAGTTCTTACCTGATCTCTGGTTTTCAGGAGCTTGTAGGGAGGGGTTGGGTGTCGAAAGACTCCAAGTACCGGATGCTTCAAGGGCACGAGAAACCCTCGCTCTTTCAACTGAGGGTCGTGGTCCATCACTTCCTGCGTATTCTGTACCACTCCGGCCGCTACGCCAGCAGCCTGCATCATTCGCATAACTTCCTCTGCTGAATGTCTCATGGTCCACACCGCCACTAACTTCTCCAGTTCGTCTTCGTTCTCTTTCCTGGAGCTTAAATTGGCGAATCTGTGCTCTTTTGCCCACGACGGGTCTCCCAGCACGTGACAAAACGCTTGCCATTCCTCGTCAGTGAAGACCGCTATGGCGCACCACCGGTCATCCCCAATACACGGAAACACACCATGCGGCGCGGCATTTGCAATGCGATTACCAGTGCGAGTCAGTAGGCGTCCATTTGCTTGGAGACTCAGAAAGGCTGGAGTAATTTGCTGAGCGCAAACTTCAACCATGCCAACATCTACATATTGACCCTTCCCTGTCCTGCGCTTATAGTCCAGCGCGGCGATAATGGCCATCGCATTCAAGAACGGAAGCACCTCATCGCCATAGTTAGCACTGGCTGGCGACACCGGTTCCCTGTCCGGCCACCCCGCGAGATTAGTGCGGCCTGACCATGCATTAGCAGTTGAATTGACACCAGACTCGGCCGCCAACGGACCTGTTTGACCAAATATGCTTGCCCCAATCATAATGATATCGGGCTTCACTTTCTTCATGTCTTCGTAACCCAAACCCAGCTTACCCATAGTCCCCGGGGTAAAGTTCTCGTTGACGACATCAGCCCATCTAATCAGCCTGTCTATGACCCCCCGCGCCCGGAGATGCTTCAAATTGAGTGTTATGCCATATTTTGAGGAATTGCAGTACGCAAACCATGGCCTATCATCCGGGTTAGTCGCACTGGCTTTGGAAATGTGCCGGTTCGTTCTCTGGAGATCCAGTCGTGCTACGGTCTCGACACGGATTACCTCAGCGCCATGGTTGGCAAGATGTTTGCCGGTCAAACTGCCGACTAATGCCCAGCCAAAATCCAGAACCTTTACCCCGGCTAAAGCCTGCTTTTCCGTACTCAATTCATAATCGTTCATATAATATCCGCCTCTTTCAGTGCAGCAATGTCCTTGCCAGATAACCCCAGTTCTTTGGCGTAGACCTCATCATTGTTCTGACCGGGACTCGGCGCAGGACGTCTAACATAGTTTTCTGTCTCATTACACAAAAAGAAGTGTCTTGGATAGGCAAGCACAATGCCTAGTTCGGGATGATCCAACTCCGCCCAGAAGTTCCTTGCCCTCAGATGAGCGTTTTTCAGCACATCAGCCGAATCCAGCATAACATTGGCACGTATCCCTCTCTTCAATCCTTCCTCGGTTATTTCCTTCTTGGTATGTTTCAAGAAGAACTTGCCTATCGCCCTTTCGAAGGCTTCAAGTGTTCCTGGGGCAATCGCCACCATATCCAGGTTCTCCCAGTCTGTCACCTGGCTGAGTGGATTCTCCATTCTTTCCTCATCCATCCATCGAGACAAGGCTCGATTGGCCGGCGCTCCACGGCGACCGCCGGTGAGATGCCAGAGTATGTACCCGTCCCTGCAAGGCCATGTACCAAGAGCTGGGTAGATGCCAGTCTGATCCCTAGGGGAACTCCGCTTTCGCAAGCGCCGATCAAAGTCCCAAATCACCTGCTCTGTTGAGCACCTGGTAGCGCTGACCTCCTGTATTGAAACATCGACCTGTTGTCCCTCGCCAGTCATCTCACGATAGTGATGGCTGACTAACGTCCCAAGGGCAGCAGCAGTATTGGCGTGGAAGTAGACGGAACCAAGCGCCTCTTTAACGGGAGGTCGATCTGGCTGCCCCGTTTGTTCAAGCACTCCGCTCATAGCAGAATCAACCAGTTCGCAGCCTTTGTAATGACTGTAAGGACCTTTTTGTCCGAAATGGGTAATCGAGGTTAAAACGATTCTTGGGTTCACCCGCTTCAAAGCTTCGTAACCAAGACCCAGCCCTACTAGATAGCCCGGAGTGAATGATTCCAGCACGAAGTCGGCTTTTTCGACTAGTTTGCGGAACAAACCCTGCCCCTGGCTTAGTTCTAAATTGAGGGTTATGCTCCGCTTGTCGGTATTGAAAGCAAACCAATAAAGGCTCTTTTGCGCATCGGGCGCGTCGCCGCAATGGGGTGGAACGTTCCGGGACGGATCCCCTCCGGGTTTCTCAATCTTTATAACGTCAACACCTAGCGTAGCTAGGATTTTGCCGCAAACAAAGCCCTTCTCATCTGTGAGGTCAAGAGCCCTGAAACCATTCAATAGCCCTACGGTCATGGCCTTACTCCTTTGCTGCGGTCGTCGCTGTTACGGGTCGGGGTGATGGGTACGTAACGGGCCCATGTTCTCGAGACGGAAGAAGGACGGTCGCGTTTCCCTCCAATATCAGCGCACCCGTCTGGTTCTCGATCCAGCACTCAATATCTACGCAATATCTTTCCTCGTTAGAATACTTCCGTACGACCTTAGCTTTGCACCAGTATACGTTGCCGTACCTCCCATATTTGTGTTCCGTCTTCAACTTCCATATAAAGCCGTCATCTCCTATCCAGTTGGTCAGAACCATGCTTACCCATGCTGTTCTCTGGGAGCCCAAACCACCTCTCCCTGAGCTAACGTCAAAATGGTCATGAAAGTTTCGGTATACCTTCCAGTCAGGGTCGTAAATTCCCCAGCCGGTATGCTCATGGATGATGCGAAATAACCGGTCTGAAACAAAGAAGCACTCTCCATTAGCAGCAGCGATCCATGCGATATTATCCATCACCGTATACGGCCCCCGCACCACCGGAGTCAGTTCTTCACCAACCGCGACGTCTTCCCAATAACGTGGCTCCGAACCCCGAATAGTCTCCCTATCCTGTGCCGCATATACTTCTTTAATATATTCTTCCGTATACTCAGGCTTTTTGTAAAGGTTTCTCCGCTGCGCACCGCTCGGGGCACTGTAAATCACCTGCCAAAACGTACATGTTGCGATCGGTACTCCTCCCTGACGGCTAAACTCGTGCCTTCCCCGGGCAAACGCCACTGTCCCTATTGCCCTGGTTCGCTTCACTTGAATGTCCGTAGGATAGGTCGTCTTCCAATCGATCTCGTCTCCTTCGCAAATAGGACTGAACCACTCGTACTGATCACCCCCGTAAAGATTGGGGAAGTCTCTTAAAGGTGGGTATCCTGGTGGGTCTGGGTAATGACCATAAGCTATACCGTACAGTATTGGAGGTGGAGCGATGAGGCAACCATATTTGGTCTTCTTGGCATACTCCCGATCCCGAAAGAGAGGGTTGAGGTCACCTATGGCATCTACAAAATGCCTTATCGAATCCCGCGTAACCTGCGTATTGAAGCCCCAGGGTCTGGGAAACCTCGGCCCGCCCATGCACGATCCCCATTCGTTGACATACACCTTTCCCATACCCTTTTTCAGCTCCTCGGCATACTGCTCAATGGTAGTAATCTTGGCGGCCTCCATAGATTGTTGTTACTCCTATTCTAAGAACAGTTTGGGTTCTCCCGAGTCAATTCACGGTCACCGCTGGGCTTCGGACCCAGTATCGGTTCCTGCTTTTAGTTTGTATCTCCACATCCCCTCGTCCCGCGGGACTTTTTTTATCGTCGCAGCGACTGCGGCATACTAAGAAACTGTTCCATAGCCTGTCTCCTGTGTCCGTTGTTTGTTTTGCGTCAGAGAGCTTATCACAGAAAGACAGGCTGTGGAACACCTCATTTTTGGTTGCGGCCATCGGGCTGCGCCATGATAATCTTTAGGTTACGCCCATAATTGAGTCGCCGCGGAAACACCGCATTATTCTTCAATGTCCGGAGATTGGCGGCTCGCATCAGGTCCGTGGTTGGCTCAGGAAACGACGTTGCCGAGGACCATGGCGGCGTGACTGGAGGACATGCCGGGACCCAGCATCTCACCGCCATTCCCGTTGGTGAGAGCGATCTCGGCCTGCTTTACCTGGCGCTCCCCGGCCTCCCCTCGCAACTGGTAGACCGCTTCGATCACCGCCGGCAGGTCAAAGTCAAACATCCCGGCCAGGAAGCCTCCATGCGTGTTGACGGGAATGGATCCACCCGGCGCAATGGCCCCGCTGGCGACAAAAGGGCCGCCATCGCCCTTCTTGCACCAGCCGTAGTCCTCCATGTATAAGATCACCTCGATGGTACTGGAGTCGTAGAGCTCGGTCAGGTCGATGTCCGACAGGTCAACCCCCGCTTGCTCGAAGGCCTGGCGCCTGGCGTGGGCGCCGGCGGTCTGCGTGAAACTTGCCTTATTCCACCACTGATCGTGGCTCTGGTCTCCTATTCCGATCCCCTTGATGTAGACAGGCTTGCGCCTCAGGTTCCGCGACCGGTCGGCAGTGGTGACGATCAGGGCGCACCCCAGGTCGCTGAAGACCGAACAGTCCATGTCCCGGAGAGGATAGACCGTCCATGGGGAGTGCAGGTAGTCCTCCATGGTGGCGGGTTGCCCGTAGTAGCGGGCCCCGGGGTTCTTTTGGGCCCAGGCCCGGGCAGCCAGGGCGACAGCGCCCAGATGCTCATGGGTAGTGCCATACTCGTGCATGTGCCGCGCGGCGTAGAAGGCCTGCGAAGCGACCTCGCCGGGGACCGCATCGAGTCCCGTCCGGCCGGCGCCTAAATCCTGGGTGAACCTTCGGGGGAGACCGGTGATGCTGCGTTCCGCGGCCTGTTGCCCGGGGGCGCCGGGCCAACCACTCGCACCACTCACACCACAGGCCATAATGACGCAGGTAGCCTGGCCCGTAGCCAGGGCGCGCATGGCCAGGAGGATACCGTTGTGAGCTACCTGCCCGCCCCGCTGGATGTTCATGTAGAAGCCGGGTTTGAGGCCCAACTCCCGCGAGTAGGAGTCTTTCCAGAGCGCAACTGGGTGTGGGCTGGCAGGCCACCCGTGGACGGCGCCGTCGATGTCCTCCCGCCGCAGCCCCGCGTCCTCGATAGCCAGCCGGGCCGCCCAGGCTTCAAGTGTCATGTTGAACACCCCCGGGGCGTGGGTCCGTGCTGTGGGAGTCATGCCGACGCCGACGATCGCATACCTGTCCCGGACATTATTCGGCGCCATGGCTTTTCCTCAATGTATGCTCGCCGCTCCGCTCACGGGTTGTCAGGGGGCTCCCTGACTCTTGAACTGGCCGGAAGAAAGGGAGCGTGTGTCCTGCCTCGGGGACATCAAGATACACCACCTCCAGAGGTGTCCCAATCTTCACCTGGTAGGGATCGGAATCAACTATCCGGCCCGGGAAAAGGGGACCCTCATCCAGTTCAACCATGGCCACGCCATAGGGGACCTCCGCCCGGAAGTCAGGATCATGTACCTGGTGCACCACAAGGTACGAGAATATCTTGCCCCGGCCGCTGACGGGGACCCATTCCATCTCGTCGAAATCGGGGATATCGGCATGGTTGATACAGACAGTGAAGGGCCAGTAGAAGGCCCCGCAGCGTTTGCAATGGCAGAGGCGGAACTCGTGCTTGCCGACTCCCTCCCAGAAGGGCATTACGTCGGGATGCACTAGCTCCAGGGGCCTGGTGATCCACGGACCCAGTTTCGTCTCGATGGGTCTTTGGTCACGTGCTGGCATATGATATCTTCCTTTCTCATGTCCTGGCGCAGTGTTCGACCCCCAGCATGTTCGGGGCCCGGGTACCCCGCATCGCCAGTGTGTTGCTCAGGACACGACGTTGCCGAGGACCATGGTGCCGTGGATGGCGCACATGCCGGGGCCCACTATCTCGCCCGCATGGCCGCTAGTGAGGGCAATCTCGGCCCCCTTTACCTGGCGCTCCCCCGCCTCTCCTCGTAATTGGCGCACCGCTTCGATTACTCCCCCGAGGTCATACAGGAACATTCCGGCGAGGAGCCCCCCGTGGGTGTTAACGGGGATGGAGCCTCCGGGGGCGATAGCCCCACTGGCCACGAAGGGTCCTCCCTCTCCCTTCTTGCACCACCCGTAGTCCTCCATGTAGAAGATCACCTCGGCGGTGAAGCAGTCGTAGAATGTAGCCAGGTCGATGTCCGAGAGGTTCACCCCTGCTTGTTCGAAGGCTTTGCGCTTGGCGTAGGCGGCGTCGGTCTGAGTGTAGTTGGTCTTGCGCCACCACTGGTCACGGGCCTGGTCGCCAAAGCCGATCCCCTTGATGTACACGGGTTTATGCCGGAGGTCCCGCGCCCGCTCGGCGGTAGTGACGATCAGGGCGCCACCCATGTCGCTCTGTATGCAGAGGTCCATAGCTCGGTACGGATAACACACCCATCGGCTTTTCAGGTAGTCTTCCATGGTGGCAGGCCGCCCGTAGTAGCGGGCTTCCGGGTTCAATTGGGCCCACGCCCGGGCGGAGAGGGCAACCGCGCCCAACTGCTCATGGGTAGTGCCATACTCGTACATGTGCCGCGAGGCGTAGAAGCCGTGGCCGGTCGGGGCTGCGCTGGCGCCCGCACTGAGCCCTAGTCTCTGCAGCCCGAATTCAATAATGTCCATCGGAAGGCCAACATTGGCACTTATGTTTGCGCGAGTGCCCGCCGCATGAGCCCCTGACATTCCGGCGAGGCCATTGGCGATGACAACGTAATTGGCGAGCCCCATCGCCAGGAGTTGGCAGGCCACGTTGATCCCGTTGTGGGCGACATAGGCGCCCCGGACTGTGTTCAGGTAGACATTGGGTCTGATCCCCAGCGTTCTGGTGTAGGTATCCAGCCACTGACCATAATTCGCGTGGGGGCTGCCGGCCATCGCATGCACGGCTCCGTCGATATCTTGGCGTCGTAGCCCCGCGTCCTCGATGGCAAGCCGGGCGGCCCAGGCCTCCAGCCTCAGCGGGCTTACACCCGGGGCGTGCGTCCGCGCCGTGGGCGTCATCCCTATCCCAACGATGGCGTACTTGTCGCGCAAATCACTCGCAGCCATGATCCCTCCTTGGGGACACCTGTTTTGTCCGCTGCTCGCTTGGTGACTGCCTCAAGGATTGCGTCAACCTCGTTTTGGGTTCTCTTGCAAAAGGGTGTAGTTGATGTTTAACGGTGCTATAATGCTTCTACCAACAGCGAAAGAGGTAGAAGCATGGCCAAACTCAAGGGAACCTGGAATTGGTTTTGGGGCGCGTGGAATATATATTCCTTGTTATCATGGGTTGTTGGCAATACTATGATACAGGGATTATTGCATTTTGTGTCGGAACGGTGGAGCGAAGCACCATTGGGCGTTAAGATTTTGAATCTTACGTGGATTGCTGGGGTCACTTCCTTTGTTGTCGCATTGGTGATGGGTCAAATACGAAAAAAGAAAGCAGACGCTAATGGCAAGCTGCAAATAGGTGTTAAAGAGGTACAAGTCAAAACCTTAGATTACTATGAAGCGGTACTTCGTGGCCATGTTCCTGGTGATAAAGAGATAACTGTAAACGTACTCATGGCACCAGCGAAGCCAGTGACTTTGGATAGATTATATTTGGAGCTTTGGCAGAAAACATACGAAGCTATACAGCTTCCAGATACGAGAATTAGAAGCACAAATATCTATCCCGTTACCTTTGCCGTTGTTCCGAAGGGCTTCGCCATAGATTCTAAAAACGCCCGTATAGGTGCGTTGGCTGACAATGTGCCTTCGTACTCTCAACCATTTGCTGTGATGTTTGATGCAAGTTAGATGGACAAAACCATTGAAGAAATCGCCGCGAAATTCAGGCTAACGCCGGAGCCTTGTGCCTTCGTGCCTGACGGGAGCGTATCCTGTGGTATGGTAGCCCACCTTGCCAAAGACCACTTTACCGAACCCGAAGCTATCCTCTGTAAGTGGTGTGGCTCCAAAGACGTAATGAAATACGGGATAAGGTACGGGAACCAAGAATATATCTGCAAGAACTGCAAGCGCAAGTTCAACGTCAAAGATGCGCCTCACGGAAAACAGACTCCCGCTGAGCAGATTGGTGCAAGCCTTAGCCAGTATTACGATGGTCTATCTCTGGCTGATATAGTCCGGCAGTTACAACAAAACTACAATAATCCAGTAAACTTATCGACAGTCTACCGTTGGCTTCTGGAATACACTCAGATAGCGAAGCGCCTTTTGGACCCGCTAAAGCCGAAGGTATCAGACATTTGGGTGGTAGATGAAACGGTCATTAAGATAGCGGGTAACAACGTCTGGTTCTGGGATGTGATAGACAGTGACACGCGGTTCTTGCTGGCTTCCCACCTGTCCAAAGTCAGAACAATTAACGATGTTGTCACCGTCATGGAGCGTGCAAGGCGAAAGGCAAACCAGAAATCCCCCCATGTCATTATCTCTGATAGCTTGGCCGCATACCCCGAAGGGTTGGAACAAGTGTTTGGTGCGGACTCAGAGCATATTCAGTCATGGGGCATGACCCAGGAAATAAACACCAATCTGATTGAGCGGTTTCACGGAACGATAAAGGAAAGGACTAAGGTTCTTCGTGGATTCAAAAGAATGGATACCGCCGAACTCATTCTTGACGGCTTCCTGATTCATTACAACTTTTTCAAACCGCACATGGGGTTGAAGGACCGGAAGCCGAAAGGAATCGACAAGACGCCTGCGGAAGTAGCAGGAATAAATGCCCCAGCCAAGACTTGGTTGGAACTGGTAAAGGCCGATGTGCAAAGACCCTAGCTTTTGGACAGCAATGAAAAACGTGATTTCGTCTTTCGCCATTTACTGCCTTTATAGCATCTCGCACGCTGCTTTTGTTTCAATGCTTGGAGATGTTTCCCTACTTCTTTTGCTGACATGGGGGAATCTAGTGCCAGTTCTGTCACTAGCTGCCTTCTGGTTTTGCCTTGTTCTTTGGAAAGGTAATCAGGCAATAGCGAATAAACCAATTCCCCCCTCTTTTTCTTTCTTTCAGCAATCTCTCTTTCGAGTGCCTTAATAATCCTAGAAGAATAACCTTTAATTTGTGGATTCATAGCAGCTTTATACAATGATTCAGCAGATAACGATAGAGTACATTAGTGACAAACCTTTGTGCCCACGTCGCATGGTCTTTAAGCCAAGTCACCTTAAGTATTTGGTCGAGATGATACAGATATTTTCACAAGCAGACTTGCTAAAGACCAAGCCAGGCAAGGCAAAAGTTAATCGAGCCATTTTACCATGACTACACCTAAATGCAAGAGAACCTCGTTTTGCGGGACCTTGACTTCCCCCTGGAGATCAGGCCGTGTCCGCGTCCTCACTTCAGCTTGATATACTCGAAGTTGGTAAGAAATGCGTCACTTTCCAACCTTGGCCACTCACCAATCCTTTTGCCAACGCCAACGGTCATGTTTTCGAGGCTAACCGGCACGGAATAATAGTT
Source organism: Chloroflexota bacterium (assembly GCA_016210565.1). Lineage (GTDB taxonomy): Bacteria > Chloroflexota > Dehalococcoidia > JACQUA01 > JACQUA01 > JACQUA01. The sequence goes on along the minus strand of JACQUA010000101.1, from coordinate 2,582 downwards.
TTCGTACATGATTTTGTGCATCTCATATGCCAATGCCAGCCGTTTCCCTGTGTTCACTTCAGTTAGTCCTCTTTTGGCCAAGTCGTCTATCTGGGGATAGGCAAATTGGAAATTAGCGGCGATGCTCTGGCTGGTGTACCAACTGTTGGGATTCATCATTTCCTCAGCGGCGTAGTTACGATAAACGGGGTAGACGATTCCAGCATACTTGCGCCCAGCCTGCCGGTCTCTGTGGGCAGCGTAGTCTATTGGGAGCCGCTTCACCTTAATGCCGATCTTCTCCCAGTATATGGCGACAGCTTCACCGACTTCTCTGGTGGCATGCCCGGTCGAAGCAAAAAGGGACATAGTTGTCTCGAAGCCGTTAGGATATCCTGCTTCAGCGAGGAGTCGTTTCGCCTGCTCTGGGTCATACGGGTAGGGCTTCCACGACGGGTCATAGGATGCGTCGGCGTTGGGCGATGCTATTATGGGCCATTGGCCCCCTATTCCGTTGAGCACATTGTCTATGATCTCCTGGCGATTGACGGCCAGATTGAGGGCCTTGCGCACCTTTAGCGCTTTTTCCGGCTCTTTCGCCAGCACCCAGGGCACATTGGGATCGTAACCCTGCTGAGAGGGCAAATACTGACCACCCAAGGCTACGCCTATGACCCCAATGCCGCGTTGCTGTCTTATTTCAAGGCCGGCTGCTCTGGCCTCGGGAACGAATATTAAGGGAATGGCCGCAACGTCTGCCTCCCCAGTGCGCAGCATAGAAATCGCTGTTGCCGGTTCAGTGACTACCTTTAGGAGCAGGGTCTTGTAGCCTGGCGTCAACCGCCAGTGATTCGGAGCCCCCTCAAACTCGAGGGACTGGCCAATTTCGTGCTTCACAAGCTTGAATGGTCCTGTCCCGGCAGGATTGCGTGCCGCTTCATTCTCGCCCACCTTCTCTATTTGTTTCTTTGAAACTATAGGAAGGGTGAAACGGTATCCCCTTGCCCCAGTGTTGGTAGCCCAGTTCCAGACAGGGGCGGGAAAGTTTATGGCTAGCTTATAAGGTCCCAGTATTTCTACCTTGAGATTAGCAACTGCAGACTTGTCCGGGTTCATCGAGTCTTGTCGCCCCACCAGCTCAATAGTGAACTTCACGTCCTCAGCGGTCATTTCCCCCCAACCATCGTGGAACTCCACACCCTGGCGCAAGTTCACGTACAGCGTCTTATTATCCTCAGAATACTGGGGCAATGTCTCCGCTAACATGGGAACAAGCTGCCCCGTATTGGGATCGATGTCCCACAGAGCTTCAAAGGACGGCATCAGCTTGTAAGTGGTTCCGCCTTGGTTCATATGTGGCAAGAACTTTTCCACCCCAAAGGTGTCCACAAGCACTGTAACCTTTTCGGGTTTAAGCGTCGGCTTAGGAGCCGGCGTGCTCGGTACAACCGCGGGTTTCGGTGTTGCTGTGCCGGCTGTGGAAACTGGGGACTGAGGTGTCGCTGTGGCAGCTGTGGAAACCGGGGACTGAGGTGTCGCTGTGGCAGCTGTGGAAACCGGGGACTGAGGTGTTGCTGGGGCAGGTGTGGAAACCGGGGACTGAGGTGTTGCTGGGGCAGGTGTGGAAACCGGGTTGGAACATGCTCCCAAAAATACCGAAAGGACCAACATCAAGGCAATTGCGCTGTTAACCCATTTTCTTTTCATGTCTTCCTCGCTCATTTGGAAATTCTTTCGCACTGCAGTTTATCATGCAGGAATGGTTGCTGGTGGCTTGGGCTGACTACTGCAATTGGCCCATTTCTTGCGCCGACAACCTCCAGCTAGCGTTGGCAACATTGGCTGACAATTGTTCGGGCGTGGTCGCCCCTGCAATGACCGTATTCACCAATGGCTGCGATAACAACCACGCGATGGCCAGTTCTCCTATACGGTGGCCACGCTCCTTCGCAAAGGCGTGCAGTTGCTTTATTCTGGTGCGGTTGGCCTCAGCCTCAGCTGCAACCTGGCGCATAATAACAGACTGCTCAGTCATACGGCTACCTGGAGGTATCGGTTTCTCCGGATCGAAATGGTCAGTTAGGAATCCTGCCGCGAGCGGTCGGTAAGGTACTATGCCAATATCATATGCCTCACAGCAAGGGATCAACTCTGCCTCAGCCTGCCGATGGATTAGGTTGTATTCAGTCATCACCATGATAAGAGGCTCCAGGTTGTTTATCTTTGAAGTCCAGTAAGCCTCACAAAGTTGCCAGGCGGCAAAGGTGGAGCACGCGATGTACCGTACCTTTCCGGCACGGACGAGATTATCCATGGTTCGTAATGTCTCCTCAATAGGAGTCACGTCAGGGTGGTGGATTTGGTAAACATCAATGTAGTCGGTGCCGAGACGCTTCAGGCTGGCATCGACCGCCTGCATTATATGATAACGTGAAGCACCGGTATCGTTGGGGCGATTACTCACTGCAACTCAGACAGTAGCGGGGAGAAATTAGTCAAGGGCGGCGTGGACGGTGGTTTAGGCGGAGCAGGTGAGGAAGAAGCCGCGCCTGCAGTGGACGATGTGCAGGCAGCTGAGCATTTCCTTGCCGGGGGTAGGCGTG
>JACQUA010000100.1 GCA_016210565.1 Chloroflexota bacterium | reverse complement strand
GTACGACCCCTCGGGCAACGTCCTGTGGACCCGCCAGTTCGGCCCTAGCTGCAATATCTACGCCTACGGCGTGGCCGTGGACGGCGCCGGCAACAGCTACCTGGCGGGTTATACCGGGGGCGCCCTCCCCGGCCAGACCTTTTTAAGCGGTACCGACGCCTTCGTCCGCAAGTATGACAGTGAGGGAAATACCGACAGCGAACTCCCACCAACGCCGACGCCGGCGCCATCGCCCTCACCCTCGCCTTCTCCTTCACCATCTCCATCTCCCACGCCGTCGCCCAGCCCGACACCTTCTCCCACCCCCATGCCGCCGCCGGACAAGTACGACGAGTTCAGCACCTCTCCGACCGGCTACAGCCCGGCCATGTGGCGGTCGGAGACCGGTGGGGCGGGGACCAGAAGCTGGGATAGCAGCAGCGTTGTCCGGCAGGCGGCGCCGGGGGCGGGGTTTGCCTCCTTGAGCACCGGGGCCGCCTTCCGCTACGGGACGGCGGTTTTCAGGGTGAACTCCAGCGATGCCTTCGGGTCGCAGAACCAGTCCGGCTGGTCCGATGCCTCTTCGACCTCGACGGTAAGGCCCTATTACTTCAACTTCAATACCGGCGGCAACAACGGCGTCTGGGTGCACGACAGCACCGCGGGCAGCGATTCCGGCGCCATGACCCTGGCGGCAAAGTCCGGGGGCAACCTCTCCCAGCAGTCCTTCACCCTCGATTCCAAGCAGCTCTACCATGAGTTCAAACTGGTCTGGCAGTCGGGGAAGGTGGACCTGTGGGTAAACGGGGCGCTCAAGGCGACGGTCACCACCAATGTGCCGGCCATGGCCCTCCCCTTCCGGCTGGCAAGCGAAACCCGCGACGGCGGTGACAGCGGATGGATGTATGTTGACTACGTGAAGCTGTGGTCAGGGGAGATACTGGAAGCGACGCCCACGCCGTCGCCCACGGTCGCGCCAACGGCTACCCCGTCGCCCACCGCCACCCCGGCGCCGGGCGGCGTCCAGCAAAAGATCGTATTCACCTCCTCCCGGGAGGGGAATGACGACATTTACATCATGAACATGAACGGCAGCGACCAGACACGGCTGACGGTCAATACCGCGTCCGACCAGCATCCGAGGCTGTCGCCCGACGGCGGAAGGATAGCCTTTGTTTCCAACCGCGATGAAGGCGACTTCGAGATATACGTTATGAGCGCCGGCGGCGCCGGGCAGACCCGGCTGACCTTCAACCCGGCCAATGACGTCCAGCCGGCATGGTCGCCGGACGGGGCGAAGATAGCCTTTGCCTCCAATCGCTACGGGAACTGGGATATATTCACCATGAACTCCGACGGCTCGGGAACAACGCGGCTAACCGGCGTGACCGGCCCCCAGGGGGACAACGTGGCCCCTTTTTGGTCGCCCGACGGCGCGAAACTGGTTTTTGCCTCCAACCGTGAAGGCAACTATGACATATACACCATGAGCGCCGGCGGCGCCGGGCAGACCAGAATAACCAATAGCCCGGCCGCGGACACCAACCCGGCATGGTCCTATGACGGAAGCAAGATCGCTTTCACCTCCAACCGGGACGGAAACAACGAGATTTACACCATCAATGCCGACGGTACCGGAGAGAGCCGGGTGACCTGGAACTACTACTACGATGACTGGGCATCGTGGACCACGGACACTGGCAAACTGGTCTTCATGTCCCTGAGGGACGGCAACTGGGACATCTGGAAGATGAATCCCGACGGCTCGGTCCAGGAAAGGCTGACCACCGACCCGGCCTACGACCGCCAGCCCTCGGCGGGCAACTGGCTGGCACCGGGGTCTCCCGTCCCCACCCCCACAGCGGCGCCAACCCTAACCGGAAGCCCGACGCCGGGTGTCAGCCCCACACCGTCGCCAACCCCCAGCCCAGGCCCCACTGCCACGCCGTCGCCCACGGCAACGCCGGGCGCTACCCATTCGCCCACGGCAACGCCCGGTCCTACTCCCACGCCTTCGGCCACTCCAACCCCGACGCCTACGCCCACGCCCACGCCCACCCCGACGCCGCTTACCGGCGCCGTGGTCCAGCTAGAGTCAAAGGACATTTCGGTATCCGGCG
>JACQUA010000096.1 GCA_016210565.1 Chloroflexota bacterium | reverse complement strand
CTTCATGGCCTCCTACGTGACCCTGAAGATCATTCCCAGCGAGCTGCTGGGGATCGGGCTGCAGGTCTCTGCCCTGCTGGCTCTCTTGCTCTTGCCTTTTTGGGATCGGGGACCGGAGCGGAACCCTTTGAAGCGGCGGTTTTTTCTCCCCGCTGTTACGATGGGGACGCTGATCTTTATCGGGCTTACGATCTGGGGGTATCTATCTTGATTGGGTAGGATTTTTTTAGACAGGATGGACAGGATGAGAGTAAGAAACTGGTAAATCCTGTTCATCCTGTCTAAATTTGGTTTGCCGAGACAAGGAACCGACCGATTATGCTGTATTACGAAATGACGAGTGGCGAGCGAAAGGGAGAAAAATATGAAAAGGTTCAGGGAAACATGGATCGTTTTTTGGCCGACCCTGATGGGGACGATCTGGCTGCTTCTGTTGTCCATCCCTCCCCTCTCGGAGGGGGATTCGTATCGGAACCCGAAGGAGATCCTCGGAAATCCGATGATCGCGCGTATGCCCCCGGGGAAAGCCCAGCTGACTCCGATCGAGAAGGAGGAGATCCAGAAGTACGGGGTTACCGCCCTGGAACTGATGATCTACTCGTACGCCAGCAAAGAGCCGGGGCACGACAACGACCGGTTCGACCGGGTCACGGTAGTCAATAGCCTGGGGAGCCTGAGGATCCGGGAGTTTCTCTGCAAATATAGCTTCTACTACAAGGACATCAAGGCCCTGATCACCCAGGACGGGATCAAACCGGGGGATCTTCACGCCAACATGATCGGGCTCAATGTCTATCCCCCGGAAAATGTCGGCTCGGGAGGCACATGCTATACCTATCTCAATTCTGCCGGAGCTCAAAAGGCGCGCTGGACCTGGAGCTGGAGCAACAAGTTGAGAAGGGTGCGGGTGAAGAATCCCCAGATCAAAGACGACAATTATGTCATCTCCGACCTTACCTGGGATGACATGGAAGAGCGGGAGCCCTGGTGGGAAGAGGAACATAAGATCCTGGGCACGGATATCTTCAAGGGACAGCGATGTTTCGTCGTGGAGAACCATAACATCGTCAATCCCAACTACTACCTGAGCCGGAGGGTCACCTGGGTCGAGGAGAAGGATTTCCGGGATGTACATGAGGAGCAGTTCGACCGGAAAGGTCGCCTCTTGCGGGTCATCGACAAGGATTGGGTGCAGGTAAGGCCCTGGAATTATTGGGCCTGGTCCCAGTGGAATTCGAAGACCCTCGACACCCGGGTCAGGACGATCTACCAGTGGTATGATTGGATCTTCGACCAGGGATTCGGCAAGCGCTGGTATTCGCAAGGCCAGCTCCGCAAAGAATTCGTCTGGAGGAGGCCGAAGAGCCCACTCCCCTATTTCAAGGGGGTCGCAGACCTTCCCCCCGAGCCTCAAATTCGATGGGAGTTCTGGAATACCCTGGGCGTGAAGATCGCCACGGCCGGGGAGAGAGGCTAGCGGGGTGACTCGATCATACCAGGAATTTGCTTTTTTCCGCTATGAGCTATGAACTAATTTAAATCGTATAGGAATTTCCATTTTTCCTATTAGCCATGAGCCGAATAGCTCATAGTTCATAGCAAAAGCTTTGAGCTATGAGCTAACTTGTGCTAAGCCGATGCCGACGGGACCGATGACGCAAAATTGAACCAGACCGATGAGGAAAGGGAATCGAAGTGAGAACAAGGGATCGATGGTCGCGATGGACGATCGCATGGATTTTCGGGCTGCTTTTTCTGCCTATCCTTCCGGCATCCGCCGCAGAGGGCAATCTCTGGGGGAATCCCCTGCAGGAGCTCTTCGTAAAGCCGCTCACGGAGGCCTTTCCCAATTTGGAGCTGAGAGGCTACCTGATGAATGAGAGCGACCTCCTGCTCCACAATGCCGGCGATGAGCCCCTGGGCGGGGGACGTCACCTGCACATCCGGCAGAACTTCCAGCGAATCGAATGGGTGGGCGAGCTCCGCTACAAGTACTATTTCACCCCCAACCTGACCCTCGTCGGCCAGCTGGACTTCCTCTACGACTCCTCTTTCGACTGGCAAAAACGGGCCTTGGGCAAGGACGGGGCTCCGGAGAGGGAGTTGGAGTCCTTCCACAGCTTCCGGCGATGGTTTCGAGAGGCCTATCTCCTCTGGTCTACCGGAGATTGGGAGCTCCGGCTGGGAAAACAGCAGGTCGTCTGGGGCAAGGCGACCGATATCGGTCATTTCGTGGATCAGGCCCACGGCTACGATTTTCGGGAGCTCCACGATACGGCCGTGGATGATACCGAGCTCACCCGAAGGACGGTATGGATGGCCGATATCTCCTACTACCTGGCCAATACCCCGGTGGGCGATCTGGAGGCCGAGCTGCTCTGGATCCCCGATTACGAGGAGAGCGTCTATGCGCCCTCCCCCTATCTGCAGTCCACCGCGTTCATCTTTCGGAACCGCTTTCGGAGCCTGAGGTTCCTGAAGACGGACAAGCCTTCCGCTTCCTTCAAGAATCACGAGTGGGGGGCCAGGCTCTCGACCTTCACCAAGGGGGGCTGGGACCTGGGGCTCTACTTCCTCTATATGTGGGAGAAGGCGCCCACCAATTTCATCCAGGGGATCGATGTCGCGGCCCGGACAGCGGGGAAACCCTGGGTCGTCGTCGAGCCCAAGCCGGCCCGGATGACCATGCTGGGAGGCACGGTAGAGAAACTGCACCATTTCCTGGGGAAGGACTGGACCCTGCGGGGGGAGCTCGCTTACTTCCTCAACCGCTATCGGGCGACCCGCACCGAACAGCCCCAGGCTCAGGACATTGCTGCCGGCCTTTTGGCTCCCGGCAAAGACGGGTATACCAAGAGGGATGAGATGCGCTGGGCCCTCAACGCGGAGACGACCTTTAAGCCGCCCTTCGTGTCCGGCCCGGCCGATTGGATCCTGACCGCCTGGATCTCCGTCTACAACTATTTCGGGTATGACAACGACCAGACCGAGATGGGCAAGACCCTGGACAAATGGCAGACCTTTGGAATCCTCAGCATCTCGAAGGGCTTCTGGAACGAGCGGGCCAACTTTAGCACTGCCATCGCATACAACGATGGTGGCTCCTGGAGGTTTGCCGGACCCAAGCTGACGTATGAGTTTACCAATACCTTCAATGTCGGCGTCGGATACAGCGGTTATTCCGGCAACCGGGACGACGTCTGGGGGTGGGGGGACCGCAACTTCGATGAGATTCAGTTCGAATTCACCTATACATTCTGAAAAAGAAGAGGAAAGGATGAGGGCACTCAGGATCCTCATCCTCTTTCTATTCATGCTGGCCCTGGCGTCCAGGGCTCATGCCCAGACCAGGCATTTCTGTGTCGAATGCCACACGAGCCAGGAGATCTCTTCCTTTAAGAATGTCCTTGCCTGGGAGAAGAG
>JACQUA010000109.1 GCA_016210565.1 Chloroflexota bacterium | reverse complement strand
TCCATTATGATGTAGCTCGATTACCTCCTGGATCGTTCCGGAAATTACCGGGCTACATCTTACTCCTTTCTCGCTCGCTCGGTAACATTTTTCATGATTTAGCAGACATGCCTTGGGTTACATTTTAGATGATTCAATTCGTAGTGTAGACTATCGGCGAAAATTAGTGTATACTAATCTCTCCGCCTGGGGTCGTTCCTTCACGCGTAATCGGCTAGTCGGCGTTAAGGATCAAAACAACGGCTCACAAGCACCGGGGCCTGTGGTATCGGGTCAGGCTTGATCGGCTAGTCGCCGTGAAGGATCAAAACAACGGCACACAGGCACGGCGGCCTGTGGTACCAGCTTGTAATCTAGGAGAATAGAGAATGGTTGAATCACTGGTAATCACACTGAGGGAAGGAATCGAAGCCGCCTTGGTGGTGGGCATCATCCTGGCCTATCTGCAAAAGACGGGCCGGGTGGCGCTGAAAGGAATGGTGTACCTGGGAGTAGGACTGGCCGTAGCCAGCAGTATCGCCTTCGCGGTGCTACTCCAGGCGCTGGGTATCGACCCCGAGAATGAATACATGGAAGGGGCGCTTTTCCTGACGGCGGGGGTCATGGTGGCGACTCTGGTGGTCTGGATGTGGCGGGCCGCCAGGGGGGGCAAACAAAATGTAGAACGTAAGCTTGACAGTGTGGTGGGCGGTGAATCGCGAAGGGGGGGATGGGGTCTTCTGGTTTTCAGCTTTTTCATGGTGTTCCGTGAAGGGGCCGAAACCGTCCTTTTTCTGATGGCGGCCACTCTGGGCGAGTTCGGCCTGTGGAGTCTGATCGGCGGCGGCGTGGGAATCGGCCTGGCAATTCTATTCGCCGTCTTTTTCACGCGGGGTACCCTGCGGGTGAACCTGTCACGGTTCTTCGGCGTGACCAGCGTGGTCCTCCTGCTGTTGTCATTGAAATTGATTCTGGGCGGCCTGCACGAGTTTGCCGAAGTCGGCGCCATACCGATGTCCAAAAGCGTCATGGCCTTCATAGGCTATTTTGTCAGGGACAGTTCCTCAACTGTTATCCTGATAGCGCTCATGGCTATACCGCTGCTCATGGTTTTATGGGATACCCGCCGCCGGGAGGAAATCCCCGCCGCGGTAGCCAGCGAAAGAGCCGCCGACCGCAGAAAACGCCTGGCAGGGCGGCAGCGGGACCGGGCCTGGCAAGTGGGGTTGACCGGGGTAGCCCTGCTGATCATCTTTGCCATGGGTTTCACCACGGTAAGGGGTTCCAGCCTGGTCGATCCGGAGCCGGCGCCGGTCGCTGCCGTGAATGGTCAGATCACCGTACCCGTTAGCGGCCTCGAAGGGAACACGCTGGCCAAATTCGTTTATCGCGGCGACGGCGCTGACCTCCGCATCATTGTGGCGCGTGCGGCAGATGGCGGCCTTTTCGCGGCCCTGGACGCCTGCCAGATTTGCGGGACGGCGGGCTACGGGCAGGACGGCGAGAACGCCATCTGCAAGAACTGCAACGCTCCCATCGCCCTGGACACCATCGGCCTCGGCGGCGGCTGCAATCCGTTGCCCCTGGAATACCGCGTGGAAGGCGGAAACATCGTCATCCCGCTGGCAGAAATGGCCAGAGCGGGATCAGTGTTCAAGTAGCATTCAGCTATCAGCTATCAGCTATCGGCTATCAGCTTTTCCTCCCGGCCTGTGCTGACGGCTGACCGCTGAATGCTGACGGCTGAAAGCTGACAGCCACCGCTATGCTTTTCCGCATCATCAAAGAGACCTTCGTCAAGAGAAAGAAGCGGGTGGCTCTTGCCTTCCTGTCTGTCTTCCTCGCGGCGACGCTGGTATCGGCCCTCCTGACGGTCTACGCTGATATCACCGGCAAGATGTCGCAGGAACTCCGGTCCTATGGCGCCAACATCCTGGTCCGTCCGGGATCGGAGTCCCTGGAGCTGGACATAGGGGGCATCGTCTATACGCCTCCGTCTGCCCGGAGCCTCCTGGACGAGCGGGAGCTGCCCAAGCTCAAGACCATTTTCTGGCGGAACAACATTGTAGGATTTGCCCCGTTTCTGAGCGCCGTGGCCTCGGTCGGTGGGCAGCCGGTCATTCTGACCGGAACATGGTTCGAAAAGACTGTGTCCTACCAGGCGGCAGGGACTGTAGCGTTCAAGACCAGCGAAGGACAGAAGGACCTGGCAGTCCCTTCCGGGCCGGCAGGGGGCCGGTTCGTGACCGGGGTGAAAGCTATTTCACCATGGTGGGAGTTGCAGGGCGACTGGGTCGGGGAAAACGATTCCGGCAGCGCCATCGTCGGCGCGGGGGTGGCCGGAAAGCTGGGACTCAGCCTGGGGAAGAGCTTCACCGTTGATTACGAGGGCCGTTCGGTAGAGCTGCGCGCCAGCGGCATCGTCACCACCGGCGGCTTCGAAGACAACCAGGTATTCGTCAATCTCCCGGTGGTGCAGGGACTGCTCCGGGCCCCCTATGGCGTGGACAGGCTGCTGGTCAGCGCCCTGGTAACGCCCAAGGACAAGATCCCGGAAAGTATTCGTGGCAAGACACCGGAACAGATGACGCCGAAGGAATACGAACTGTGGTACTGCACGCCGCTGCTGGAGTCCATCGCCTATCAGGTCGAAGAAGTGCTTCCCGGCGGACGGGCCGCGGCCATCCGCCAGATTGCCGAGGCTGAAAGCGCTTTCCTCTCCCGGACCCAGTTTCTCGTTCTCCTCATCACAGCCCTGGCCCTCGTCGCTTCGGCCCTGGCGGTGATGACGGTGATGACGACGCTGGTCATGGAGCGACGCCGCGAGATCGGCCTGATGAAGGCCATCGGGGCGCAGGATTCCCAGGTAGCCGGGATATTCTTCCTCGAGGCGGGGGCGATCGGGCTGGGTGGGGGGCTGCCGGGCTACCTGGGCGGGTTGGGGCTGGCCCAGGTCATCGGCCGCGCCGTTTTCGGGCTTGATTTCTCTTTTGGCATCGTGGCCTTGCCTCTCACCGTGGCTGTGGCTGTCGCCGTGGCCGTCGCCGGCAGCATCCTGCCGGTGTCTCAGGCCATTCGAGTGAAGCCGGTGCAGCTTCTGAAGGAAGCTTAGTGAGGACGGAACCACGAAATATACGAAAGGGACAAGGCCGAGCCGAAGTGACGAATGACGAAATCCGAATGACGAGTGACCAAACAAATTCCAAAAGCCAAATCCCAAATCACAAACAAATTCGAAAGACCAAACTTCCAACCCAGAACGTGAACCCGGACCGGGTGCGGGTTTGGAGCATTGGGACTTTGGTATTGCTCTGAAAATAGGCTGTCACCCTGAGCGAAGTCGAAGGGTCTTTCGTCCCGCGCCCCGCCCGGAAAGATTCTTCGACTACGCTCGCTGCGCTCGCTTCGCTCAGAGTTTGTGAATTAATTGAAAACCCAGATATGAGCGAGACAAGTCG
>JACQUA010000108.1 GCA_016210565.1 Chloroflexota bacterium | reverse complement strand
TCCTACCCTTCCTACCCTTCCTACCCTTCCTACCCTTCCTACTCTTCCTACTCTTCCTACTCTTCCTACTCTTCCTACTCTTCCTACTTCCCCCCCTTCCACCAGTTCCTGAGGATGAGCGGCGGTATTATCGTGGTAACCAGACTCATCAGCACCAGGGCGGCATAGATGCTCTGAGGAATCAGATTCTGGGTAAGTCCGATCAGCGCCACGATCATGGCCACTTCGCCCCTCGGCATCATCCCCAGGCCGACAACCAGTGAATCCTTCGTACCTGTGCCCAGCAACCTGGCCGGCAGTCCGCAGCCAACTATCTTGGTCAAACCGGCAACAACCGTGAGAACGGCCACGAAAAGAAGCAGGTCCGGAGTGATCACATGGAAGTCCAGCAGCACGCCCAGGGATATAAAGAAAATAGAGGCAAAGATGATCTGGAGATATTCGGCCCCTTCCTTGAAGACGTGGCCGTGCCGGAGCTTCACCCCCGCCAGGGATACACCCGCCAGGAACGCTCCCACGATGGCCGAAAGCCCCACCAGTTCCGCCGCCATGGCGTACAGGAAAGCCGCCATCATGGCAAAAATGAAGATGGACTCGGGGAAACGCTGCGCCAGCCTGGTCCTGTCCATCCCGGTCATGGCCTTGCCCAGCACCAGCCACCCGGCGAGCGCACCAACCACCAGGAATCCCACCGCCTTGCCCCCCGCAACCAGCACCAGGCCCGGCGAAAGGCTTCCCGAGACCAGCTCTTCAGCGACGGTAAGGGCCAGCAGCGCCAGCACATCATCAATGACCGCCGCCCCGATGATGGCCCTGCCGGTCTCGGTTTGCAGCTTGCCCATCTCCCTTAGAACGTTGGCGGTAATGGCGATGCTGGTGGCTGTCAATGCGGTCCCTATGAACACCGATGTCCGGTAAGGGAACCCGAACGCGCCCGCCAGCGCGAAACCGCCCGCCCAGGGGACGACTATGCCGACCAGGGCGATGATGAAGTACTTGATATTGCTGATGTCTTTGATGCGGAACTCAAGCCCGATGGTGAAGAGGAGCACAGTGGCGCCCAGATGCCCCAGGCTGGAAACAAAGTCCGTGTAGGTCACCAGCCCCAGCAGACTCGGTCCCACCACGATACCCGCCAGGATGATGCCGACCACAGCCGACTGATTAATGCGATAGGCAATCAGATAGCCTGCCAGGGCCACAAAAAGCAGCAGGCTCATCTGGAACTCTACCGAGGAGAGTATCGTTTGTTCACTGGACAAGGTTCGGCCTCCGGCGGTTCAGTCGAATTCCAGGCAACGGCAAAGACGTTGTTGGCAATGGCAACCGAAATCGACCCATTGTAGCAGAAAAGCCCGCCGGCGGCATGGGCATGAAATGAGAAATAGCGAAATTCGGCGTCGCTACGGCCACCAACCCCGTAGCGACGCCCCTCGTCCCGACGCGTCGGGACTCTCGCAAAGCGGAGCGGGTGTCGTCCGCGGGAGACATCCAGCCAACCACCCCGAAAATCGGGGTCGCTACGCCAACGGGCAGGGTACGCGGCAGCTTGGGGCACGCGGCAGCGTGCCGCTACGGTCGAAGCTGAAGCAGCAGCAGGGCAGAGGCAAGAGCCAGCGTGGGTATAGTTATCAAAAGGCCGGCTTTGATCCACTGGCCGAAGGTGACATGGCCCAGCGCCCGCCGCTCCATCAGCCCCAGGGCGACGATGTTGGCGGTGCTGCCGATCATCGTCGCATTCCCTCCCAGGGTACCGCCGAAGAGCATCCCCCACCACAGCGGGCCAATGTTCAAGCCCAGCGTTTCCAGGTCTTTGATGACCGGAACAAAGGTGGAAACAGCCAGCACGTTGTCCATAAAAGCGCTGAGCAGGGCAGTGCTCCACGTCACCGCCAGGAATAGCACGGTGCTGTTTTCACCCGACACTGAAACAATGCCCCTGGCCATGCTCGCGGTGACGCCTACATATCGAAGGGTCCCGACCGTGGCAAAAAGTAGCATGAAAAAAGCCAGCGTCCACCAGTCCACCCTCTTTTCCAGCAGCTCCCGGGCCTTCTCCCTTTCCATCAGCAAGGCCACACCCGCGGCCATCAGCGCCACCGCCAGGAGTAAAGTGTTCTTCGGCAAACCGAGAAGGTGTTCGAGCGGGGCATGAAAGACCAGGGCCAGAATCGTTGCCAGAAAAAGTATCCAGCAGTTGGCAAATTCCTTCCCCAATATGCGCCTCCCGTTCTTCGCCAATTCCCCACCATCCCCGTGGTCATGCTTCAGGTGCGCGGTCAGGCTCCTGATATCGGTCGAGAAGAACACGAAGCTGAGAACTACCGTCAGCGCCAGGACAACAAAGGAGATCGGAGAAGCCCACCGCAGGAAATCGGCGAAGCTCAGGTTGGCCCTGAGAGCGATGATGATGCCGACCGGGTTGCCCACGACCGTGGCGCTGCTGCCCACATTGGTGGCAAAGACCAGCATGATCAGGAAAGGCAGCGGGTTGATCCGGTATTTAGTGGTCACCTGGAACAGGGCGGCCATCATGAACAGTGTTGAGGTTACTTCGTCCACCAGGGCGGCAAAGAAGGCGGACAGGACCATCATGATGAGGATGAGCTTCCTGCCGTCGCCCCCGACGCGGCCCAGTATGGCGTCTATCAAAGCATCAAAGAAATGCCGCTCCTCCAGGAAACCCACCAGCACCATCATCCCTATCAGGAACAGGATTATGTCAAGGCCGGCCGATTCCACGACGTGCGGGATATCGGTGAGACCCAACGCCAGCATGGCCGCGACTGACAGCAGGGCAAAGGCCAGCCGGTACCTCCAGAAAAAGAGGGTACCGAAAAGCATGACCCCGAAAAGGCCCAGCGCGATTACCTGCTGCCGGGGCAAGCCCACCAGCGCGCCGGCGACAAAAGTCAACGCGACCAGGCCGGCAAAGACAATAACATTCTTGTTCAACGATACTCCTCCAGCAGTAGGACGGGCATCCTGCCCGTCACGAGCAGCTTGCCCGTGCCGGCGGGCTGGAAGCCCGTCCTACTGCTCTTTGCTAGCCCGGATCCTTTGGGCTACTCTTGAAGGGAGAATTCCCAAAATATACCTTGGTATGAGGCCACGGGATTTCGATGCCCTCCTGATCAAAAGCCTTTTTTATCCTCTTGCGCAGCTCACCCATGACATCCCATTGCTTGATAGGCCTGGTATCCCCCAATATCTTTATGTCAATCCCCGAGTCACCGAGGTTATCCACCCTGAGCACCTGTGGCGTCTTGAGGATTGACGGCGCCCAGGCCGGGTCTTCGGCCAGCTCTTTGCCAACCCTGTTGATGACAGCGATCACCCTGTCCAGGTCCTCACCATAGCCTACACTGACGTTCAAATTGACCCTGGACCATTCTCTGGTGAAGTTGCTGGCTACCTTTATCTCACCGTTAGGCACGAAATGGACGATACCATCGAGGTCTCGCAGGACAGTGCGTCGCAGGTTTATGTCCTCCACCAGCCCCGAAATATCGGCCACCCGGACCACATCGCCCACCCGGTACTGGTTCTCCAGGATGACAAAAAGGCCCGCGAGGATGTCTCTCACCAGGTTCTGGGCCCCAAAGCCAACGGCGAGGCCAACCACCCCCACGCCGGCGAGGACGGGAGCGATATCGATTCCCAGTTCCGAAAGCAAGATGAAGACGGCCACAAAAAGCACGAAAGCCTGGCCCGCCGCAGCCAGCACCTTAGACAGGGTATCGGCGCGTTTCTTTACTTCCTCTTCCAGTTCACCGGCGCCCCGGGAAACCGACCGGGAAACGACTCTCGGTATGGCCTGGTCGAGCACAAAGACAGCTATGATCGCCAGCGCCGCGATCAATACGAACCGGCCGCCGTGCACCGCCAGCCAGTCTTTGACAGGGGTTACCGGCATCCCGAAGAAGTCCAGCACCAGGATCACCGCCACCATCACCGCCCCGGCTATCACGCCGAACTTCGACAGGTAAACTAGCTGGTGTCCCAGCCGTGATTCCAGCTTACCCGCCACCTCAAGTCTGTACCATTCTATGAGCTTCTCTATCAGAGCCGCGGAGACATAAGTCGCCAGCAGGCCGAAAGCGGTAGATATCGCCCGGTTAAGAACCGCCATGACCGTCCCGGCCAGCGGCAGGAAGAGCGAGGCCCAATAAAGACCAAGAATGACGACAGCGATGATGAGCGGCTTATTGATGGCAGATATGATGGCATCATCGAGATACGTTCTGGTGCGCCGCGTCAACCGGTGGACCGATTTTTCAAAGAATATCTTCGCCAGCCATCCCAGCACGATAAAGCCGGCAAGAACGGCGCTGAACCACAGCAACTGCTCCTGGGTCGGATTTTCAGTAAATACTGATAGCAAATCGTTCACCCGTCCTTAATAACGTTTCACGCCCTGGCCGGCCAGGGCGTCCCGATAGAATCGGGATGGTTTCAGCCTTGGACATTGGGGGGGGGGCTCGTAAGTATGCGATTACTTGCATAATATCAAGCCAGGCTCGTCTTGTCAATAGGCGTTCACGGATTATCCCAAATCATGCCTGCGCCGGCGGGGGCGGTAGCCGCTCCGCTCTGCGAGAGTCCGCAAGGCGGACAGGTCCTTTAGCCTGCGCCGGCGGGAAAAAGTGCAGCGTCCGGACAGGGCGTGCATAGTTCGGGATTATTGAATGTTCAGGATGCTCAGGCCGGCCAGGAAGGCAACATAAAGAGCTATGAGCAGAACCCCTTCCCCCCGGGCCAGCCGCTTCCTCGACCGCGCCAGCAAAAAGAACACACCCAGCAACACCAGAATCGCCGGGAAAGTATACTCCCGGGCCGTCGGGGCCAGCGTCACCGGGGAGAGCGCGGCCGCGGCCCCGGTCACCAGCGTTAAGTTCAATATGTTGGCGCCGATCAGGTTCCCGGCCGAAAGCTCAAACTCCCTTTTTCTCACGGCGGCGATCGCGGTTGCCAGTTCCGGCAGGGACGTCCCCATGGCCACCAGGGTCAGTCCAATGAAGACCCGGGGTACCCCCAGCGCCGCGGCAATGGCGGTTCCCGAGCTCACCAGCAACTGGCTCCCGGATACCACCATAGCCGCCCCGAGCAGGAAGAAGAGCGCGATTCGGCGCCCGGACCCTGGGTTCGTCATCCCCGCGTGCGTTTCATCCAATCTTCGCCCGCCGCGGCGCTTCCTGGCGCGGCGGTAGTCCAGGACAACATAGCCAATCCCTATGGCCACCAGCAGGAAGCCCCGCCAGCGAGGTAAGCCCAGATCGAGAATCATGATGAAAAGAAGGACGGCCAGTCCCACCATCACCTGGCAGCGTCCCCGGAAATCCCTGTCTGGCAGGTCGAACGGACGGACAATGGCAGCCAGAGCCATGATAACTCCGATGTTGGCGGCCACCGACCCCAGCGCATTGCCGACCGCCAGTCCCGGCACGCCTTCCACACCGGCCAGTATGGAAACCGTCAGCTCGGGACTGGTGGTAGCCAGGCTCACCAGGGTGCCCCCGACGACCACCCGCGGCAAACCGGCCCTCCGGGCTATGGCGAGACTGGATTCGACGAAGTAGTCGCTTCCCTTGAATAGCAGCGCGATGCCCGCCGCAAAGAGGACTAGAGTAAGGGCCATTTACACCAGCGTAAGATCTCCTCCGCTCTGCGAGAGTCCGCTCCGTTCCGGGAGCCCCGACACGTCGGGACAATGAACGATGAAAACGAACGGACAACGGCCCCCCAGCGTAGTGGCACGCTGCCGCGTGCCCCCGTGGTCAGCCACCGGAGCCGCCGCAAGGTTTTTACAGGCGACGGGAGATATCCATATATCACAGGCGGGGACGCCTGTGGTACGGGCGGTATTCCAATGGTCAGACGCCAAAGCGGGTTTCCACCGGTCCTTCCATTTCGAATTTCGTCATTGGAGCTTGTTTGGCCCCCGATCGAGTGGGGGGTTGGTCATTGGAATTTGCTTAGAAAGGTATCGTGAAATCTCGACCACCAGCGCCGCCAGCGGCAGGGCCAGGAATACTCCCCAGAAGCCGAGGAGATAAGACCCCAGGACCAGCAGCAGCAGGACCAGGACCGGATGGATACGCATGAAGCCCCCCTGGACCCTCGGCACCAGGAGTGTGTTTTCCAGCACCTGAACGGCAAGGAAGATGAGAGCCACCCAGAACGCTTTCTCCGGCGCCGTGGCCAGGGTAACGATGACCGCCCCCGCGCCGCCGATCCACGGACCCAGGATAGGTATCAGCTCCGTGAGCCCGGCCAGGGCAGCCAGAGGCAGAGCAAATTCCACCTGTAGAATCGTCAACCCTATCAGCGCCAGGACGCCCACGATCAGGCCGAGCAACAACTGCGCGCGCACGTAACGCGCCAGGACATTTCCCGCGATTACGATGATGTTCTTGATATCTCCCGCCGCCCACCGGGGCCATGCTGAATGAAAACTCCTGGTCAACCGTTCGGCGTCTTTCAAAAGATAGAAGAGCACGATGGGCAGGGAAACGAACCCGAGCAACATGCTGAACGTTCCGGGCACAAGGGCAATCCCTCTGAAGACGGCATCGCGCAGGCCGTCGCTGAATGCGAGCAAAGCGTCCAGCAGGAATCTGTCAACCTGCTGCCGCAGTTCCGGAGGGAATTGTTGCCTCAGGTTTTCAGCGCTGCTTTGCAGTGACTGCAGGGCCCGGGCAATATAGTCCGGCGCGTCGAACAAAAGCATGCCGACAGCGTCGACAATGGGTGCGAATAGAAACAAGACAGCGAGGGCGCCGGCTGCCAGAAAAACGACATACAGCGCAGCTATCAACAGGACTCGCCTTGGCTGTACCCATCTCTCCGGGACGGGCAACCTGTTTTCAGCCCACCGGACCACCGGCAACAGCAGGCACGCCAGGATTAAGGCGGCGGCAAAAGGCAACAAGACAGTCCTGAGGGCATAGGCCAGCCAGAGGAGCAACAGGGCCCCGACCACCAGAAACATCAGACGCCGGCGGCTTCGGCCCGTTGTCTCACTCTGCTTTTCCGGAAGGCTTCCTTCGACTTCCCGCTCCATTTCGCCCGGCCATCAGGAGCGGACTCCAGGGCGGCTGCAACCCGCTCCGTGCGTTATCAGGCCATGTCCTGGCCCCTCAGCTCATCCAGCCTCGCCTGGGCTTTTTGCTTCGCTTCGGCAGCGAAGTCCTGGGCCTTCCTGATCACCCCGCTGACGCCATTCCTCGCCTCTTCCGCTCGCTCCTTCAGCATCTGCCTGGTTTCTTTGCCCGGACGAGGGGCGCAGAGCAGTCCCACCACCACCCCGATAGCCGCCCCTACCATCAGGCCTAAAACCAATCCACCAACTGAATCTTTGTCATCCATGGGTTTCTCCTTTCCTTTGGCCCCCTGCCTTACAACTTCTCCATTATTTCATATCGTGCCCGGTTTTACAATGGCTTTCGCCAGGTCAGCCAGGACCGTAGGGGCAGACCCATGTGTCTGCCCGCCATCTGCTTAGAACGGAGCAATAAACAAACGGAGCGCCACAATGGCCATCCCTGCCGCCAGCAACCGCACCACCAGGACCCCGGAAATCCGCTGAGACAGGCGCGCTCCCAACTGGGCGCCGATGATCGCCCCTGCCGCCAGCACCGCAGCCCGGCGCACGCCCTCGGTGAAGACCCCCGTGACTACGTGTGTAACCAGCGCAGAGAGAGTCGTTATCGCCACTACGAAGGAAGACGTGGCGGTTGCGATATGGGTGGGAAAAGACAGGAGCTGC
The DNA here is from genome assembly GCA_016210565.1 of Chloroflexota bacterium. GTDB lineage: Bacteria > Chloroflexota > Dehalococcoidia > JACQUA01 > JACQUA01 > JACQUA01. The sequence goes on along the minus strand of JACQUA010000108.1, from coordinate 26,928 downwards.
GTCAGCGCCGGCACGTGAAGAATGCCGCCGCCAATACCAAGCATACCCGAGACAAAGCCTGCGCCAAAGGCAATCGCCGTCCCCCAGAACCGGCTGTAGGAGTATGTACTGACGTCGCCCCGGCTATCGGTTATCTGTCTTACCCAGTGTCCCTTGCCTGCGCCGGCAGGAACCGTTCGCCGCGGACGGATCATCAAGTAGCCTGCTGTGACCAGGAGGACCACTCCGAAAAGGAGCTGGAATAGCCCCCGGCTGAGCAGGTTGGTCACGCCGGCCCCGGCGATTGCCCCGGGCACGCTGCCGACAAGGAAGAGGGCGCCGGAACGGTAGTCGATACGGCGGAGACGCCGGTAGGCAACCGACCCGGACAGCGCGTTGAAAAAGGCTACGCTGAGGGTAATGCTGGTGATCGTCGCCGGCGACTCATGGGGATAGAGGAACAGGAGGACCGGCACGAGCAAGAAACCACCGGCGGACCCGATCAGGGTACCGAAGGCGCCGACGAAAACTCCGAGCAGCCCCAGCAGAAACCAGAGCAATCTAACCTCTTTTCTTTTTCAACCGGTACCACAGGCCGCGGTGCCTGTGAGCCCCGGAATTCCGGCAAAGCCGAAAAGCGCTCAGCAGCGGCTGGCCGACTGGCCCTAGGGCACGCAGCAGCGTGCCGCTACGGTGGTCAGGCAAGGCTCGTTCATTTTCATCCTTGACGGTTCCCCCTGACAAGTGGCATGGAGGATTGATTCGTCATTCCTCGTTCACTCGGTCATTTGTCATTCGAATTTCGCCACCATGACTTTTCGCTGCAGGCGAGACGCCTGCGCTGTCACGCGCCCGCTGCCCGGTCGCTTTATCTATCCCCCCCCCGCAGGCTAAAGACCTGCGCCTACACCCCGTCCCCGCATCACAGGTAAACCATGTCCCCGGTCTGGCCCAGGGACAAGAAGAGGAGCAGGTAATCCCTGACATGGCGGGTTATGAGAAAGTTCTGCCTGACGTGTTCCCGTCCGTTCTGTCCCAGCCAGCGTGCGTAGTCGGGGTTGGTCAGCAACTGCCTGATGTCGTAGGCCGTACCTTCTATGCCGTGGGAAAGGAGCCCGGTAAGCTTGTTCTTCACCTGGAGGGGTATCCCGCCTACCGCCGAAGCTACCACCGGTTTGGCCTTCCATAGAGCCTCACTCACGGTCAGCCCGAAGCCCTCTTTGATCGACTTCTGCACCACCACCGCCGAAGCCCGCTGCAAGGCGTTTATCTCGATGTCGCTGCCCGGCGGTATCAGCAACACATGGATGTCCGGATTGCCGGCAGCCCTATCCCGCACTTCCCCCAGCACTTTCTCCGACTCCGGGTCGTCCGTGGCCGTCCCCCCGGCCAGGACCAGCCGGGCGTCGATGCTCCGCTTCACCAGATCGAAGGCCTGGATCAGGCCCACCGGGTCCTTGAGGTAATCGAACCTGGATACCTGGGTGATGATCGGCTTATCGTTAGGAATATTGAACCTGGAAAGAACGCCATCGATGGTGGCCTGCGGCAACTCTTTATTCTTGTCGCTTAGAGGGTCTATGGACGGCGAGATGAGGAACTGGCGGATGGGCAGGGGACGGGAAAAGGCCGGGGCGGAAAACACCGCGGCGTCATAGGCATTAATGAACGGTTCCAGGAATTTCCAGACCCGTCCATCCGGACGGGACACGTCTATATGGCAGCGCCAGGCCCATTTCCGGTTGCCGTCCTTCTTTTTTTCGACGAGCACTATGGGCTGGGGATCATGGACGAAAACGTAATGGCCGTCCAGCTTCAATTCGGCCAGGTTTCTCTGGCTGACCTCCATGAAAACCGAAAAGTCCTGCGGAGTCAGATCTTCGGCCCACCCGTGCAGGGCGTTGTGAAATTTCTTGGTCACCTGGAAAAAATCATCGGTGCCCTTGATGACGCTCCACCGGGCGTCCACGCCGAGCTGACAGAGGAGCGGCACCATGCGGCTCAGAATCTCGGCGACGCCCCCGCCGACAAAGGTCGAGTTGATATTCTGCACAATCTTCCCTGAAAGCCTCGCCGCCAGCAGGCGCAGCTCTTCCAGGGAACTCTTGCCGACGATCGGTTCGTAGTCAGCGATCCTCACTTGATGCGTTTTTCGATAAGCTGTATCAGTGTCGATCTCAGTCCCTCCAGGGTATAGGTATAAGGGTCCAGGCGGGCGACTTTTTCCGCCAGCTCCTCTTCATCCATGCTGTCTCGCAGCCAGACTGAAAAGTCGTTGAGCCCCCGTCCCAGACGCAACCTGGACTCAAAAATGTGGAAATAGAGAGAGCTCACGCTCAGCTTGCGCAATGCTTCGATGAACTCCCTCAGGTCATGGGCCATATACGGAGTCGGCAGGACAAAACTCATCGACTTCATGAAATAGAACTCCCTCCCTTCCAGGACAGCGCGTTGCCCGTTGCCGCGCGCCACGCTTTCCTCCATGATGCTGGTCAGCCTTTCGCGGAGCACACCCAAACTGGCAAACTCGAAAGTGTCCACGGCGGCCAGCCGCTCCCCCAGGACTTCGTCCCCCAGGGCATCGCTGACCCACAGGGCAAAATCATTGGCGGGTTCGGGGCTGAGAAAATGGTGCTCCTCCAGGAAATGATGGGTGTGGTAGTACACCATCGTGTCAGGGGCTTGTTTCAAGATGTCGATCATCTCTCTGAGGTTCCCGGCCTTCTGCCCGGTTAACTCCGTGAGATGGGTCCGGGTATAGAAACGGAAAGGCGCAGTCGCCTGTTTTAGAGGCCGCCCGTAGTTGATCACCGTGGACTCGAGAAACTTCCGGTTGGGCACGCTCACCAGCATCTCGCCCGGGGCGATCAGCTCGATGGTGGACCAACTGATGGACCTGACGTACCCTTCTTCCCCACCTCCAAGCTTGATGTAATCTCCGACATTGACCCGGCCGCTGGCCGTCAGATTGAACCCCGCCGCCCAGTTGGGGATGGCATTCCGGAACGTCAGCGCCGCCACCAGAATCGCCACCCCGACCAGCAGCAGGATCGGGCTGGTCGGCGCGCCCCACAGGTCGAGCAACGTCAACAGCGTCAGGACGAGCACCGTGACCCGCAGCACAATGCCCGCTATCCTGACAGCCGGTTTCGGGGCATTGAGCTTTTCCCCGTACAACGGAATGAATATGTTCCCCAGCCGGGCCGCGAGAAAGGCGAGAGAGACGATGAACACCGAGGACAAGATGTTGCTCCCGGTCCCCTTCCACCCTTCGGGGACCATCGAGACGGCCAGCCCTGCATAGACAGAGATTATCAGGCTCCACCAGATTGACGCCCGCCTCCACGCCCGGACCAGCGCCCCCTTTTCGCTGAGTCCGACCTTCGTCAGCCAGCGATCGAAAGCTGCCAGGGCGATCCGGCGCACCCAGAGGATAGCCACCAGAACGGCAAAAAAGGTAGCCGAAGGTACGACGACGTCGCGCCACCTTTCAGAAAGCCAGTTGAAGACAGAATCCATAGCTATTCCTTTTCGATCTCTCCCAGGACCGTATTCGGGGTCGTCCCGGACCCCGAACAAATATGCATATCGGGCTCAGGGACGAGCCCGGCTACGCGGGTCCCTGCTTTTCGAGCTCTTCAAGCAGGGATTTCAGGAAGGCACTTACCTCGCCCGGCGAATCCAGAAAATAGCCTGCCGCCGAGGAATCATTCTCTTCTCCGACAAAGACGGGAATACCCCCGCCTTTTTCCACAAACTGGAAAGCGTCTTCGTCGGTCAGGTCATCACCGAGATAGAACGCGAGGGCGCCGCTCCTGTTACCCCCTTTACTGTACTTCTTCATGATCAATTGTACCGCTTTTCCCTTGTGCCAGTTAACCGGAGGTCTCACTTCCAGCACTTTTTTACCGGAGGTAATCTTGATCTTGCCGAGAGAACGGGCCCCCGCGAGGATGCTCTCAAATATTCCTCTCACCTTTTCCGCTTCCTTCTCGTCTTCTACCAGGCGGTAATGGACCGACAGGGTCAGGCCCTTGTGTTCCACCAGGACCGCAGGGGTGCCGCGAAAGACCCTGGCCAGCAACTCGTATATGAGGCGTAGCAGCGGCCTGATTTCTTCCGCCAGAGGGTGGAAAAAATTGACGCCCGGCCCTTCGATTTCCAGTCCGTGATTTCCTCCATAGATTATGTTACTGAAACCGACCCTCTGGCGGAGATCATCCAGCGCACGCCCGCTGATTATGCCCAGGGTGACCCGGCGGTTGCCGGCAAGCCGGCCCAGTAGCTCCCTGGTTTCTTCCGGGAGAACGGCCAGTTCCGGCCTCTCTACGATAGGAGTGAGAGTACCATCATAATCACTGAGCACCAGGATATGCCTCGCCTCCCGGAGCCTAGCAGTGACCTCCGGCCAGGCGGAGAACAGGTGTTTCACCCGGTCTTACTCCCCGCAATCGAATTTCACCAGGTCAGAGATGATGTCCCCGGCCCACTTGTAGATGTTATTCTCCCTGACCACTTGCCGCATGTTTCTCATTCTTCTCTGCCTCTCGTTCGCCGGCATTGCCACAGCCTTCCTGATGGCCTCCGCAAAATGGTCGGTGGCATAGGGATTTACCAGCAGGGCATCGGTCAGCTCCCTGGAGGCGCCGGTGAAAGGACTCAGAATCAGCACACCGTCTTCATCAAAACGGCTGGCCGGGAACTCTTTGGCCACGAGATTCATGCCGTCATGGAGGGAGCTTACCACCGAGAAGCGACACATGCGCCGCAGGGCCATGAGCGTCAAGGGAGACAAATGCTCGCGCAAATAGACTATGGGTTTCCACTCGCCGGCGGCGTACTTCCCGTTAATCTTCTCCACCAGGGCATCTATTTCCTCGTTCAGCGCCTTATAAGTGCCGATATGGATACGGCTGGGCACACCGGCCTGGATGAAGACGACCCGCTGTCTGTAATCGGGGTATTTCTCCAGGAAGAGCTCCATGGCCCGGAGTCTATCGGGAATACCTTTAGTATAATCTATGCGGTCGAGGCCCAGGCCCACCAGCTCATCGCGCAGTCCCAGCCTGGCCCTGATCTTTTCCATCTCGGCCGTTACCACTTCTTCCTGGGCCTCGCGGTCGATCTCTTCGAAATCCACGCTTATCGGGTACGGGCACACCGCGGTTTTCTTGCCGCCGTGCGTAATCTCATATCGTTCCCGGTCAACGCGGGCTTCGATAGCCCGGTCGATGGTATCCATAAAATTGTTGCAGTGGTAGCGGATATGGAATCCGAGAAGGTCGTTGCCCAGCAAACCCTTGAGGATTTCGTCTTGCCAGGGACAAATACGGAAGGCTTCGGGGTTGGGCCAGGGAATATGCCAGAATTGGGCCACGATAGTGTCGGGCTTCCTTTCCTTTATCATCCTCGGCAACAGGGCCAGGTGATAGTCCTGGACAAAAACGAAAGCCTTTTTGTCGCCTATTTCCGACAGCACGTGCTCGGCGAACAGATGATTCACTTTCTTGTAAGTGAGCCAATCCGATTCTCGGAATACCGGACGGGTGTAAGCTATGTGACAGAGAGGCCACAGTCCCTCGTTGGAAAAGCCGTAATAGTATCCGTCTTCTTGCTGTTTCGAAAGCCAGACACGCCTAAGGGAGTATTTAGGGTCGTCCGGCGGTACGGAGAGCTTCCCGAGCTTATCTACCACTTCCATATCCGCGTCCCCGCTGCCATGAGCGATCCAGGTCCCGCCGCAGGCCCGCATCACCGGGTCCAGGGCCACCGTCAGGCCACTGGCCGGCACCTCACACTTGATGTCGCCACCCTTCCGCGTGTGGACATACGGCTCCCGGTTGGACACGACTATGAACAGGTAGTCGCCAAGTTTGCTTTTCCCGAGCTGGCTCAAGGTTTCTCTGGTGTGCATGGCTGCCTCCCTCGTTAGTCGATAGTCGATAGTCGTTAGTCGTTAGCCAACAGTCGATAGTCGGCAGTCCGGGTGGAGCGGGGAACTCAATAACTCAAGGAACCCGATGAACCCTGCCCGGGCCGGGCGGGGGAACCTTCGAACCTTATGAACCTTCTAACCTTCAAACCGTGTCGGTCCGCCGCGGTATGACCGCTTCCCGGAAAACCCCCCAGGCCGAGGCGAACTTCTGCTCCAGATTGAAGCCGTAATCGCTCAACGCCCACATGTTCACCAGCCCCTGGACCAGGCCAAAAAGCAGGCTGGCGGCGGCAACCAGGTCTATTTCTTCCCGGATTTCCCCCGCCTCCACTCCCCGGTGCAGCATTTCCTCGATGCGCTGGACATACCTGTCTATAGCCCCGGTTACCTTCGCATTAAGCTTCCTGTCACCCAGGCTGATGATCTCGGCTATGATCTGGAAAGAAACGCCCCTTCTTTGCTCGATGGAGGAAATCTGGTCCCTGAGCAATCCGTCGAGAGCCAGCAACGGCGAGGAATCCTTTTCCCGGTCCAGACCGATGTCGCCCAGCAGGTTCTGTTCAATATGCTCAACGAGCAGGAAGAGGATGTCCCGCTTGCTCTTGAAATGCCGGTACAGAGCGCCCTCGGAGACTCCTATCTCTTTTGCAATCCGCCTTACGGTGAGGTGCTCGCTGCCATATTTGATTATGAGCTTCCTGGCGGCGTCCACGATTTCCGCCTGACGCGCCAGCGTGGTCTTGCGTTTTCTTGCCATCCGGCCCTTGCCTTTTCTCCCTGCCGGGAGTCCGCCCGTGATCAACACATCCTGAGGAAAGTATACGATTACTTACATACTACGGCATTTCCGCCTCCCTTGTCAACCCGCCCGGTCGGGTTACCGAATTAAATGATTTGACAAGCCCCTTATTCGCTAACCTGCAACTCGGACACATAAGAGGCCTTCCGTACCCGTAGCGACCCGCGATGAATCGGGCCCATTCCGCGGATGATTATCCTGGGTTTCGGTCCGGACGCGTCGGGACGACGGCTGTCGCTATGGGTTTCCCAGTGCCTGAGTTGCAGTCGCTAACGCCCATCTTTGACGCAGCGCGCCTGTCACTGCCCTACCAGGAAAATTCGCGCCAAAAAGCGAAAATTTTGCCAAACGACCAGTTGACAAAAACCGCTTTGTGTGTATAATGTGAGTAATTATTCACTAACTCAGTAATTGCTCACATCATTCTTCCGGCCGAACAAAAGAAGGGGTACTAAAACATGAGTTGACCAACAAATTCACCTGATAAACTGGCAAGCCAACCAAATTATTACTGCGAAAGGGGTTGCCCAGAGATGTCAAAACTCAACAAGGTTCCGGCACTGATCGTTCTCGCCCTGGCGGTGGCCCTGATAGGCGTAATAGCCGCCTGCGTACCTCAAGATTTGACCGCGAACGTGGCGGCTACCAGGACCGACGTGGCAGCCGTCAAAACGGATCTCGCCAAACTAAACGAGAAGCTGGCTACACTGGAGAAGAATCTTGCGGAACCCACCCAGATGCAAAGGGAGACCAAAGACCAGGTGATACGAGGCCGGGCCGACTTGCTCGACTACAGGATGAACTATGACAATTTCACAAAGTCGCTGCTGGGGTCGAAGGCCATCCCGGCCAAGGGCACGGCCAAGGCCGTCCCGGCTAAAACCGGCGCCGTCACCACCGAACTGGCTAAGCTCCAGGCGGCCCTGGCGGGCACACCGGCCAAAGCGGCAACGGCCAAGGCGAAGGCTACCCCGGCAAAACCCGGACTCCTGGCCACCAAAGCGCAAATAGACTCCCTGACAAAGGCCCTCGATCGGATCGAAACCCGCCTGACCAAGATAGAATCTGCCCTAGCGGCTAAAACGCAGCCTGCCTCCGCCACCAAATAGCATCCATCGCGGCGGCAACAGGTGAATGGCAGGCAATGCCATTCGCCCGTTGCCGTCGCACCATAACATGCCATAGGGACAGATACCAGGCCCCTGGTTCAAGCCCGGCCAGAAGACCAATGCTACCTATCGTCGCCGATGAAACAGGTCGCCCGGGCTGCCCCTATGGCTCCCGCCGTTTCGCCCGGCCCGTCCTACCCGCGATACCCGAGGTGTGACTCCTATGGACCTATCAGAAAGAATCATGCACAGCCGGCTCGAAGGCAAGACGCTCAGGCAGTTAGGCATGGAGTTTGCCCTATCCCACGAGAGAGTCCGGCAGATACTCGTCAAGAAGTACTCGTCCACTAAGACAGGATTTTCGCAGAGTGAAGTCAAAAAGAAACTCCACGTCAGTCAAGCCACGCTAGCCAGGTTGCGAACGAAGAATCTCATCAGGCCGCGCCTCCAGGGTTGCTGGCTGCTGTTTTCCGAGATGGACATGGTCAGAATAGCGGCTTTACTCAACCACCACCGCTGCCCCAAATGCGGGAGGGTAAAGCCAAAGAGGTCTGCCTGTTGCAGGCGATGCAGCCGGAGTGGATATTAGAACCGGCAGGGATCGGCTCCACAAAGTACCCGCAATCCAGGCATTCCAACGCCCTACCCGCCGGCAAACACTGGCTCGCCGGCAGCGCCCGGTGGGGCGTAGCCCATGGCTTCAGCCTTGCCGGGCGGGGAAAAGTGAACTGCTGACACCTACGAAAAGGCGACGCTTTCACCGCAGATGACGCCCAGGGCCCAAAGAAAGCTGTCAGCTATCAGCCGTCAGACAACCGCCCCACCGGGGAGGCCAGGACTGAAAGCTGACGGCTGACCGCTGTCCGCTTTGCGTTCCGTTGCGGCCTTTATGGTGAAACCCGCGCCCCCCGCCTTTATCATCACGCAAGATTTATTGCCTTTGTATCAGGACCGGCGGGGATCGGCTACAACAAAGCAGCCGCAATGCAGGCATTCCAACGCCCTACCCGCCGGCAAACACTGGCTCGCCGGCAGGGGTAAAGTTAATCTGGAGGAGACAATCAATGACGGGCAGAATGATCGGCAGCGTGATTTTGATCGGGCTGCTTTGCTTTGGGGCGGTCTTCCTGTCCTGCGCTCCGGGGCAGTCCCCCGAGCCGGCGGTGAAGGCGCCCGCCGTGCCGGGGGCGGGAGCGGCGCCCCAAGTGGGATGGCAACAGGACTGGGAGAAGACCCTGGCCGCGGCCAAGCAAGAAGGGGGGCTCACGATATATATCTCAGGCGCGGCCGGAACCCGGGAGGCGATTGGCAAAGCTTTCAATGAGAAATTCGGGCTGGACATAGAGTGGGTCGCGGCGCCAAGTGCAGCGCTAACATCGAAAATACTGCAAGAGCGGCGGGCCGGGATATTTGGCGCGGACGTTACCATCGGTTCGACCATAAATCAGCTAGCTGTGCTCAAGCCTGACGGCCATATCGTGCCCATCAAACCCCTGCTTGTCCTGCCTGAGGTGCTGGACAAGAATCTCTGGTTCCGCGGTGGCATACCCTGGGTGGACAATGAAAAGATGTACGTTATGAACTCTATCCTCACACCCAAGCACTACGTCACCGTAAACAGCACCATGGTAAAACCTGAAGAAATCGGGTCCTACAACGACTTGCTCAACCCCAAATGGAAGGGGAAGATCGTGATCATGAACCCCGCTTCGAGCGTGGCGCCGTACAGTCACATCGGCGCCGTCGCGGGCGGGTGGGATTTTTGGAGGCGGTTTACGGCCAACGCTCCCGTGATAGTGGATGTTGACAGGCAGGTTGCAGAGTGGATTGCCCAGGGGAAGTATCCCCTGGGGATAGTGGCCAGGTCCGATGTCCTGGAGGAGTTCGTGAAAGCGGGCGCGCCGGTGGCCAGGGCGATGCCGAAGGAAGGCGGCTTTCTGGGCGGCGGGGCAATCTCGGCGTCCCTCCTCGAGCGAGCGCCCCACCCCAACGCCGCCAGGATATTCGTGAACTGGTACTTGAGCAAAGACGGAAGCCATGTCCAGAGCAAGGCCGTCGCTGGCCAGTCGGCCAGAACGGATGTGCCCACCGACCATCTGAAGCCTGAGAACATACGCGATCCCTCGGCCAAATACATCGAAGTCGAAAACGAGCAGTTCTTCTTGATGCTGAGCCAGGACCGGGAGCGCGATGGGCCCGCGATGCAGATATTCGGCCCGCTGATGGGGCGAAAGTAAGAATTATTCCTGGCGGGAAAACGCCGAATTTTACCCACTTTTGCTTTGCTAACTCATCACCCTGGGGGAAAGAAAACATGACAAGGAAATCGGTCGCGGGAACGGTTGCTCTGGTGCTTGGCCTGCTCTTGGCGGCGTGCTCCCCTGAGCCAGCTCCCACACCTCCACCGACGCCGGCGCCAGCGGCAAGATCCACACAGACAGCGCCGCCGGCAGCCAAACCAACAACGAAACCGACCTCCGCGCCGACGTCAAAGCCGCCGCCCCCGCCGGCCGCCAAGCCGACAACCAAGCCGCTATCAAAAGCGGCGCCGGCGCCCAAGGCCGAAAAGGTCACGGTGCTGGTAGCCAATTTGGGGCAGGAAGGGTTCTTGCCGCATAACGATAATATGGCGGCCTACAAGCTGCTGTCCGCCTACGAGGCTCTGTGGGACGTGGATCCCGATACGAGGGAGCTGCGCCCCATGCTGGCGCAGACTTTACCCGAATGGTCCGAAGACCGCAAGACCCTGAACGTAACCCTGCGCCAGGGCGTCCAATTCCACGACGGTTGGGGGGAACTGACTGCTGAGGACGTGAAGTTCTCCATAGAAATGGCCGGGCGTAAGGGCTCGGTCAACGCCTCGGTGCGCAACTTTGCCAATGCCCGGGTGGAAATACAGGGGCCTTACAAGCTGGCCATACGTCTCCCCGCCCCGGACTGGGCCTGGGCTTCTCTGAATATGACGTCAGGCCGGTTTGTTCTTCCCATACTTTCCAAGAAGTACGTGGAAAAAGTGGGCGAGCAAGAGGCCGGCAACATGCCCATCGGGACCGGACCGTTCAGACTGGTGAAGCATGAATTCGGCCAGGCCCTCGAGTTCGAGGCCGTCCCGAATCACTGGCGGGTAACGCCCGATTACAAGACCCTGGTCCTGAAGGTGATCACCGAACCGGGAACAGCCGTTTCCATGCTGCGCACGGGAGAAGCAGATATCGCGGCCATTCCCCTCTCCTTCGTTCCCGAGGCCAGGACGGCAGGCATGGAGATCAGGCTGCAACGCAATATCGGCGTCATCGGCATAGGACTCGGCGGGCTATACCAGCCTTCGAGGGATACGTTTGACCCCAATGTCCCCTGGGTGCTGGCCAAAGACCCGGAAAAAGCGCTGAAGGTCCGCAAGGCGCTTAATCTCGCCGTCAATCGCCAGGAGATCATAGACAAGGTGCTCAACGGAATAGGAGGGTTGTGGCCCGTCCTGACGACGCCCAATGCAGATGCGTCGATGGACCCGGCATGGAAGCCCTACCCGTATGACCCGGAGCAGGCGAAGCGGCTCCTCGCCGAAGCGGGATTCCCCAATGGCTTTGAGACAACCATGATCCAGTTCGCTTCGACCGGGCACGCCAGCCGGGAAATCGCCGAAGCGGTCGCCATCTACTGGGAGAAAATAGGTATCAAGGTAAAACGCCTGCCCATGGATCAGGCTACCCACAGAACAAGGCAGGTCGGCCGTAAGAATGCCGGATTCGCTTACCCTGCCTGGCGTACCTACGCCGATGAAGGAACCCTGGGCATCGTTAGCTACTGGAGCACCAAGGCTACCGGACTGGGTTTGCAGTTTGAACACCCTCAGGTAGAGGAATTGATCGCCAGGGCGCAGGCCGAACCGGACAAGGAGAAGAGACTTGCGATAATACGCGAAATATACAAAATTATCTACGAAAACTACCTCGCCGTGCCCATTTCCCTCGAACACATAGCTATTGCCGCCAGCAAGAAGGTTGGCGACTGGCCAACGCTGACGGGCGACGCCTGGCTGAGCCGGTTCGAGCACATCAAGCTGAAATAGCGGGGCGCGATGCAGTGCAGGGACTTGGCACAGAAGCAAAATCAAAAGCCGTATTCGCCCCGACCTGCCGGGGTGACCTCTAGACGCAAGGAGAGACCAATGAATCACAAAATCAACGTGAGCGGCAAACTAGCCCTGGTAGGACTGATTTGCTCGGTTGCGGTACTGTTGTCCTGCGCCCCGGCGCCGGCAGCAACGCCGGCGCCCACGGTGAAAGCGCCCGGCGCCGGGCCCGGGACGGCCCAGAAGACGGGATGGCAAGGGGACTGGGACAAGACCCTGGCCGCGGCCAAGACCGAGGGCGTGGTGAGCATATCCACCTCGCTGGCCAGCCCCACCCGCGTCATGATTGGCCAGGCTTTCGAGGAGAAATTCGGCCTGGAGGTAGAGTGGATCCCGGTGCCCGCGGCCCAGGTTACGCCGAAGCTCAGCCGGGAGCGGCAGGCCGGCCTGTACCTGGTGGACTTCCAGGTGGCGGCGCTTTCCAGGCAGCTCGGCGAGCTCAAGCCTGCGGGGATGCTGGACCCGATAAAACCTTTGCTCGTCCTGCCGGAGGTCCTGGACAAGAAAGCCTGGTTTGGCGGCGACATAAACTGGTTGGACAATGACAAAGCCTATATCATCAACAACATCGCCTCACCCGAGCGCCCGATGGCCGTTAACACCAACCTGGTCAATCCGGGCGAAATAAAGTCCTGGAAGGACTTGCTGGACCCTCGCTGGAAGGGGAAGGTTGCCACCATCAACCCGGTCACGAACAGCCGGATCGGGGTCCTGATGCACAAGTTCGGGGGACCCGGCTACATGGAAAAGCTGGTGGCGCAAAATCCCATCGTTGTCAACGATCACCGGCAGGGTTTTGAAATGGTGGCCCAGGCGAAGTATCCGGTGATGATATCTACCATGGCCAGTGTCTTCATGGAGTTCAAAAGCGCCGGGGCGCCAGTGGCGAGAGTGAAACTCGAAGAAGGCGGCACCCTCGCCGGAGGGCAGAACAGTATCTCCCTGATCAACCGGCCGCCTCATCCTAACGCGGCCAAGATATTTGCCAACTGGTGGCTGACCAAAGAGTTCGGCGCTGCGCTCAGCCGCAATTTGAACCTGCAGTCGGCCAGGCTGGACGTGCCCACCGACCACCTGGACCCGGACAACATACGCGATCCCTCGGTCAAATACATCCTGGTGGAAGAGGAGGAGTTCCAGGACTTCCAGCGTGAAGTCAGAGATACGGTGTCCAGCAAAGTATGGGCGCCCCTGCTGAAATAGCCTCCTGGTGAGCCATTTTCAGGAGTCGTGGCCACGATGGATAAGGATAGACCGTCTTTGTGAAGAGTCCCGACTGAATCGGGACTCGCAATGACGGCCGGGCACTGCGGAACGGAGAGAACCGATGAAACGTAACGCGATGGGCAAGATCGTCTTCCCAGGCCTGATTTGCCTGGCGGTGGTCCTGTTGTCCTGCGCCCCCCCGCCGGCGTCGCCGCCGGCGCCCGCGGCTAAGGCACCCGCTGCCGCCGGGCGGGGAGTCGCCCCGGCGTCGGGGTGGCAACAGGACTGGGAGAAGACCCTGGCGGCAGCCAGAAAGGAAGGGAATCTGAGCATCTACACCCCGGCCGGCAGCGGGGTGCGCACGGAAATCGGCAAGTGGTTCAAGGAGAAGTTCGGCCTGGAGATAGACTGGACGCCGATACCGGCGGCGCAGACCAGCCCGAAGATTTCCAGGGAGCGCCAGTCGGGACTCTACCTGGTGGACATCCAGATGGGGGCGCTTTCCAGGCAGTTGGGCGAGATGAAGCCGGCCGGGATTCTCGCCCCGATCAAGCCCCTGCTGGTCCTGCCCGAAGTTCTGGACCAGAAAGCCTTTTTCGGCGGCGACGTTCCGTGGGTGGACAATGACAAAGCCTACACCATAAACAACCTCCTTTCCCCGGAGCACAGGATCGCTTATAACACTAACCTGGTGAAGGCTGGCGAGGTGGACTCCTACAATGACCTGCTGGAGCCGAAGTGGAAAGGGAAGGTCGTCCTGATCCACCCCGTCCTGAACAGCAGGGTGCCGGCCATCCTGGCTACCATCATGGGTAAAGAGTACCTCACGAAGCTGGCCCAACAGCGGCCGGTCATCACCGAGAACCAGCGGTTGGGCATCGAGTGGGTCGCCCAGGGGAAGTACCCGGTCATGCTCTTCAGCCGGACCGACGAGTTGATGGAGTTCATACGGGCGGGGGCCCCCATCGCCAGGGCCATCGCCAAAGAAGGTACCACCCTGGCCGGAGGGGCCATCACCTTCTCCATGGTGGACCGGGCGCCGCACCCCAACGCCGCGAAGATATTCGTCAACTGGTGGCTGACCAAAGAGCTGGGCACACAGCTCAGCAAGTTCCTTACCCTGCAGTCCGCCAGGCTGGACGTGCCTACCGACCACCTGCCGAAGGAGATAATGCGCGTCCCGGGCGCCAAGTACGTGAACGCTGAGACCGAGGACTTCCAGCAGTTCCAATTCGGGATCAGAGACCTCTCGCGGGACGTTTTCGCCGAATTCCTGAAATAGCGGGGGCCGATGAACGGCAGGACAAAAGGGAAGGTTATCTTCACGGGCCTGGTTTGCCTGGCTGCGGTCCTGCTGTCCTGCGCCCCGCAGCCGGCCCCCAAAGTCAAGCCGCCCGCCGCCACCGGGCCCCGAGCGGTCCAGCCGCCAGGATGGCAACAGGAGTGGGAGAAGACTCTCACCGCAGCTAGAAGAGAACGGAATCTAAGCATCTTTACGCCGGCGGGCAGCGCCGTCCGGGCGCAGATCAGCGCCTGGTTCGATGAGAAGTTCGGACTGGAGATCGACTGGACGCCGCTGCCGGCGGCCGAGATCACCCCGAAGATCACCCGGGAGCGGCAGGCGGGCCTGCACCTGGTTGACATCCAGATGGGGGCACTTTCCAGACAGATAGGGGAGCTTAAGCCGGCGGGCTTCCTCGCCCCGGTAAAGCCCCTGTTGGTCCTGCCCGAAGTCCTGGACAAGAAGGCCTGGTTTGGCGGCGACATACCCTGGGCAGACAATGACAAAGCCTATACCCTGAACAACATCCTTTCACCGGAGCACAGAATCGCCATAAACACCGAGCTGGTGAAACCGGACGAGATCACGTCATACAACGACCTCCTGGAGCCTCGGTGGAAGGGAAAGATTGTCATGATGCACCCGGTCTTGAACTCGAGACTGCCCGCTATCTTCTACACCATCATGGGCCGGGACTACCTGGTGGACCTGGCCCGGCAGCGTCCGGTCATTACCGAGAACCAGCGGGCGGCCCTTGAATGGCTGGCCCAGGGGAAGTACCCCGTCATGATATTCACCAGAACGGACGAACTCATGGAGTTCATACGGGCCGGCGCTCCTATCAGAAGGGCAATAGCCAGAGAGGGTACGACCCTGGCCGGAGGGGGTCTCTCCTTTTCCATGCTCGACCGCCCACCCCATCCCAACGCCGCCAGGATATTCGTCAACTGGTGGATGAGCAAAGAGCTGGGGACGCTGCTCTCCCGCTTTCTTCTGCTTCAGTCAGCCAGACTCGACGCGCCGACCGACCACCTCCCGCCTGACATAATGCGCGATCCTTCTTTCAAGTATGTGAACGCTGAAACCGAGGCTTTCCACGAGCAGCAATTCAAGGTTAGAGACCTCTCGCGGGTGATATTCGGACACCTGCTGAGATAACTGTCACTAATAGTCAAAGTCGTGTTTTCGTTAAGGAGGACCCAATGGCAACAAAATGGATTAACGCGGTAATGGCTCTGGTGTTGTTCCTCCCTGTGTTGCTCGGCGCCTGCGCCGGGCCGGAGGCCGCACCTGCCACGGCAACGCCCAAACCTGCCGTCACCGCGCCTACTACAGCGCCCAGGCCTGCAGCTACCACGCCGGCCAAAGTGACACCCAAGGCTGCGGCCACCAAACCTGCCACGGCGGCGCCCAAGCCTGCAGCTACGCCACGCGCCACGCCGGCGCCCAAACCCGCAGCTACCAAACCTGCCGCATCGAAACCCGCGCCAGCGCCCAAACCGGAAACGGTGGTGGCGCTGCTGAGCAACTTCGGGACGGAAGGGTTCTTGCCGCACAACGATAACGTAGTGGGTAACAGGGCAGCGACCGTGTACGAGACCCTGTGGGACCTGGACCCCGAAACGAGGGATCTGCGCCCGATGCTGGCGGCGACCCTGCCTGAATATTCCCCCGACTGGAAGACACTGGTCATCAACCTGCGCCAGGGTGTGCAGTTCCATGATGGCTGGGGGGAAATGACTGCTGAGGACGTGAAGTTCTCTATGGAGCTGGGGGGCAGGGAGGGCTCCATTAATGTGTTCGCACGCGACTTTAGGGGAGCTACAGTGGAAATACTGGGGCCTTACAAGCTGGCCGTGCACCTTCCCAAGCCCGGCCCGCTCTGGGCGCAGGCAAATCTGTCGATGGGTCGTATGGTGCTCCCCATAGTCTCCAGGAAATATGTAGAGACGGCGGGGGAGGCGAAGGCCTCCGACATGCCCATCGGCACCGGCCCCTTCAAGATGGTCAGGCACGAACTTGGCCAGATCCTCGAGTTCGAGGCTGTCCCCAATCACTACCGGGAGACGCCGGACTTCAGGACCCTGGTCATCAAGTTGATCAGTGAGCCGGCCACGGTGGTTGCCATGCTGCGGACCGGCGAGGCGGACGTGGCGGCCATCCCCCTGTCCTTCGTTCCCGAGGCCAGGGCCGGCGGCCTTGACGTAAGAATGAACGCCGGCGTTGCAGTCGTCGGCGTAGGTCTTGGCGGCCAGTATCTCCCCTCAAGAGAGACTTTTGACCCCAAGGTACCCTGGGTACTTGCCAAGGAGCCGGAAAAGGCGCTGAAAGTACGCAAGGCGCTCAACCTGGCCGTCAACCGCCAGGAGATCGTAGAAAAGGTACTTTATGGTCTGGGGGAGCCGTGGCCGATACAAGCGCCGCCCGCGAGAGACGCTTCTTACGACCCATCCTGGAAACCATATCCCTACGATCCGGAGCAGGCCAAAAGGCTCCTGGCCGAGGCGGGATACCCCAACGGCTTTGAGACCACCATGGTCCAGTTTCCCTCCGCTCATGCCACTCTGGACATCAGTGAAGCCGTGGCCATCTACTGGGAGAAGATCGGCATCAAGGTGAAACGCCTGCGGCTAGACGCCCCCACTCATAGAACAAGGCAGCTTGGGCGGAAGAATGCCGGAGTCGCCTACCCTGTCTGGACGAACTACTACGATGAGGGACTGGTTGGCTTTGCCCCTATCATGAGGAGCAATGCCACCGGGACGAACCCCATGTATGAGTACCCCGAGCTTGACGCCATGCTTGAAAAGGTATTGGCACAGGTAGACCCGGTAAAAAGGCTATCGCTGGCCCGCGAGGTACAGAAGAAGCTCTATGAAAACTATTATGCGGTGCCTGTTTCCCTGGAAAGCATGCCCGTTGCGGTGAGCAAGAGGATCGGCGAGTGGAAGCTGACATTCAGCGATGCCTGGTTGGGTAACTTTCACCGGATCAAGCTGAAGTGACGTCGTTCGACGACGGCTGTCCCGGACAGGCGTGGGGGTATTCCGGCCGAATGCCGGCATAAAATGGTTCAGCGAGATCAACTACGTCATGGGCCCGGACTTCATCAGAAAGCTGGCGGCGAACCAGCCTGTGGTTGCGGACAGAGACAGGCTCGGTACGGACTGGCTGGCCAGGGCGAGTACCCCCTTTTCGTAGCGTCGAGCGTTGGCGAGCTGTCCCAGTTAATCCCTGCAGGCGCCCCGGGGGCCGCGGCGATGGTCAATGAAGCCAGCTTCCTTGACCAGGGATAGTGTCAACGTCCATCCTGGACCAGTCGCCCCATCCGAACGGCGCCAGAGCATATGCCGACTGGTATCTGAGCAAAGAAGGGGCTACCGTCGTGAGCCGCGCACCTGGTCTTGAATCGGCCAGACTGGACGCGCCCGGTGACCATTTGTCAACTGACGCAATGCGCGACCCCTCACTCAAATTACGTGCCGGCCAAAAGTGAGGACTTCCAGAGGATGTAGCGCGGCGAGATCAGGGATCAGGCGCGGGAGATACTTGCTGCCCTGCTAAGAAAGTGACCGACGGCACAAGTGTACCTGGGTGAGACCGTCCTCAGGCCGTTTCGCCGCGGGGTTCCAGTGCTTAATTGCAGAATAACGCCAAGAGGTTGTTCGGTTTGTTCAGAACGACGGACTCCGCCGGCTGTCACCCTGAGCGCAGTCGAAGGGTCTTTCCCCATCGTTACGCTTTCTTTTGCAATTAACCTAAATTATGCATGCGTCCGGCGGGGCGTAGCCGCCCCGATTCATCGGGGCGGGGGCGGGGAAGAGTGAAGCATCCAGATAGCACACGCACAATTTGGGAACTAAGCACTAGGAGAACGCTGAAAAAGGGGGGCAACTCGCTTCGTCTCCCTTTGGTAAAAGGAGATTGAGTGGGATTTCTGAATGGAAGAATCTCCCTTTTCCCCCCTTTTTCAAAGGGGGAGGTGAACGAAACAAGGCTTTTTCAGCACTCTCCTGGTGGCTAGTATTAGCAGCCACATTCTTGTTTGAAGGATCTGACAATGACCAGGAAATGGATTAACGTAGTAACGACTTTCGTCCTCCAGCAGCGGAGCAATGATCTGGTAGCGCCGCAGCCCTTCCTCCCGGCCTTGGTCCAATTCTTGTTCGGTCATGAGGTGTCAACTCCTTTCTCCAGGATTTGACACCAGCTTACGCCAGATATCACCGGCCAGTTAAGGCAAAGTGGGAGGGATGGCAGCAGCCAGTGCAGGACTTTGACCAGCGTCGCCCAACGGGAGGGCAAAGGCGGCAGCCGGGACAACGCTATTTCCAGCCTCTTCAGGGGATCGGTCGGGAGATGGACAAAGCCACCCGCCCGGCCAAACAGCCCGTATAGGCTGGACTCCAGCAGGCCCGCCCACTGGTTCGTCTTGCTGCTGTACTCATTCCACCAGCGGCGCAGCGTGTTTTCCTCGACCGCTGAAGGCGCCTGAGACGGTTTGCCGCCGCAGCACCGATGGCGCAGCACCCCTTCGACCTCCTCCGCCACGTAATGCTTGAAAGGAAGCAGAAACCAGGGTAAGCGGGTGAAGGTCTTCCGGCACCCCCCACAGCAGAACCGCCAGACCCGGCACCACCCCTTGCCCCCACCATCCCTGAACCGGCAACAGCGGGAGCCATGCCTGTGGACCTTTCCACCACAAAGGGGACATTGTTGAGGTTTATCTTGTGCAGGCTGCTCCGAGTATGGTAGTATCAGGGTGCGTAGCGGAGGACTTACTCATCCGAGGCTTTGGCAGAGCCAATGACGATTGGTAGGTCCTCTCCCTTCCTCCCACATCATAACACGTCATACGGTCATCCATAGAGAGCTATACCCGGACATATACTGGAAGCGGAAACAACTCCCTTTGTACCCGAGACCACCGAACTATGACGCAGACAGCGGACCCGCCATCCCTAAGAGGATAGCGCGCCTGTACGAACTCGCCAACAACCTGTGGTGGAGCTGGCACGAAGACGGGCGCCAGGTTTTCCGCTCCCTGGACTACGCCCAGTGGCGGGCCAGCGGCCACAACCCGGTCAAGCAACTGCGAGAGATGAGCCCCGAGAGGCTGGAGACAGCCGGAAGGGACCCGTCCTTTCTCGAGTTGTACGATTCGGTGCTGATGAAGTTTGATGCCGAGCTGTCCAGCCAGGACACCTGGTTCACGCAGACCAACCCGGGACTTCCCGGGTCCATCGCCTATTTTTCCGCGGAGTTTGCCATTCACAACTCCCTCCCCATCTATGCGGGAGGCCTGGGGGTCCTGGCGGGCGATATCTGCAAAGAGGCCTCTGACCTGGGATTGCCCCTGGCGGCGGTCGGTTTCATGTACCCGCAGGGCTATTTCCGGCAGCGCATCTCCGCCGAGGGCTGGCAAGAGGAAGTCTACGAGCAACTCAGTTTCACCGGAGCCCCCATATCTCCCTGCCCGTGGCCCCAGGGTTGCGGGCCGCTGGTCTCGGTGCGACTGGCAGGGAGGGAGATATTCCTCTCGGTGTGGCTGGTTCGGATTGGCCGGGTCAACCTCTATCTCCTGGATACCAACGTCGAAGCCAATGCCCAGGCCGACCGTTCCCTTTCCGCCCGCCTTTACACCCCCGACCCCGACGAGCGCCTCAGGCAGATAATTGTCCTGGGTATTGGCGGAGTCCGCGCTCTGAGGTTGCTCGGCATCAGTCCCTCGGTCTGGCACGGCAATGAGGACCACACCGCTTTTATGATGCTGGAGCGCCTCCGGGAAGAAATGGTCAAAGGCACTCCCTTCCGCCGGGCAATAGATACCGTGCGCGGCAGTACCATCTTCACCACCCATACCCCCGTCGCGGCCGGGCATAACATCTTTCCGGTCGGGCTCATGGAGCGATATTCAGACAATCTCTGGGAGTCCCTCGGCATAGCCAAAGAGGACTTTCTCCAGCTCGGGCAGCATGACGGCCTGTCGCCGGACAGGTTCAGCCTGGCAGCCCTCGCCCTGCGGCTGGCAGCCCGGTCCAACGCGGTCAGCCAGCTCCATGGCCGGGTGACGCGCAAAATATGGCATGTCCTCTGGCCGCGCCGGAAGGAAGATGACGTACCCATCACCCACGTCACCAATGGAGTCCACATGCCCACCTGGCAGGCGCCGGAATTCCAGGGGCTCTGCCAGAAATACCTCGGAAAAGGTTACCTGGACAAGCAGGACGACCCCGAGTTCTGGCGATGTATCGTTGACATTCCAGACGAAGAGTTCTGGCAACTCCGGCAGCTTCTCAAGACGAGACTGATACGCACCGTCCAAGAGCGGGCCCGGCAGCGGTGGGTTCGGGACCAGCTTCCCTCCCAACAAGTGCCGGCCATGGGGACTTTGCTCGATCCCTATGCCCTGACCATCGCCTTCGCCCGCCGCTTCACCGAGTATAAGCGGCCGGAACTCATACTATCTGACGTCGAACGTCTCAAGAAGATCCTCACCAACCCGCTCCGTCCCGTGCAGATAATCTTTGCCGGCAAGTCCCATCCGGCTGATTACCTTTCCAAGCGCCTTATCAACCGCGTCTACGTGCTGGCGATGGACCGGAGCCTCCAGGGGCGGATTGCCTTCGTGGAAGACTACGACATGCACTTTTCCCGCGAGCTGGTCCGGGGCGTTGACCTCTGGTTGAATACGCCGAGGCGGCTGCAGGAGGCCTGCGGTACCAGCGGCATGAAGGCCTCCATGAACGGCGTGGTCAACCTGAGCGTCCGTGACGGGTGGTGGGACGAAGGCTACAACGGCGCCAACGGCTGGGCCATTGACGGCGCCGCCGCCAGCCGCCCGGAGGACGAGGACCGGGCAGACGCCGGGGCCATCTACAGCCTGCTGGAAAACCAGATAACGCCGCTGTACTACGATCGCGACCGCATGGGCATTCCCCACGGCTGGATCAAGGTAGCCAAGGAAGCCATCCGGTCAATCTCGCCCGCTTTCAGCGCCAGCCGCATGCTGAAGGAGTACACGCAGCGGCTGTATTTCCCGCAAGGTAAAGAGTAGCTATCAGCTATCAGCCGTCGGCTGTCGGCAGTCGGCTATCAGCTATCAGCCGTCGGTGGTCGGGTGTCGCCTGTACGCTGACAGCTACCTTGGCGAGGCGCTGAAAGCTGTTAGCTGATGGCTGACAGCTATTTTTGCATTTTGATTTTTGATGTTTAAATTTCTTCTGGGAGGCCGCCATGCCGCCTGAGATGAATCTGGCCCAACTCTATCTGGACATAGCCGACGTGATTATCGTCGCTATCAACAAAGAGGAACTGGTCACCGAAATAAACAAGAAGGGCTGCGAAATCCTGGGGTATGAGAAAAAAGAGATCGTCGGCCGGAACTGGTTCGACAACTTCCTGCCCGTGAGGATCAGAGAGGAGGTCAGACCCCTGTTCCACCAGGTCATGGACGGGGACCTGCGTCTCGAACACTACGAAAATCCGATTCTAACCAGGGACGGTAAGGAGCGTGCCATTGCCTGGCATAACATCCTTCTCCTCGGGGAGGGCGGCCGCCCGAGCGGTACCCTCAGTTCCGGTGAAGATATCACCGAACGAAAACAGCTTGAAGCTGAGCTGGAAACCTACCGCCGGCGACTGGAGCAAATAGTGGCCGACCGCACCGCCGAATCCGCCGAAGCCCACGAGCAACTGGACCAGGAGATCATCGAGCGGCAGAAAGCGCAGGCCGGATTGGAACTCAGGGCCGCTATTCTGGACAACGCCCAGGAGGCCATCTTTCTTGTCAATCCGAACGGGAACTTCGTCTATGCCAACCAGGCCGCCTCCACTGCCTATGGCTATACTCCCGACGAACTCGTCTGCATGAACCTCCGTCAATTGCTCCGGCCGCAGGATGCGCCACTCGTGGAACCGCGCCTGAAAGAGATTTTCACCCGCGGCCGCCTGGACCTGCAAACGGTGCATGTCCGCAAGGATGGCTCTCTGATGCCGGTCCTGGTCCATAACAGCCTGACGAAAACCCCCCACGGGGAGTTCATCGTCACCGTCGTGCGTGAAATCGCCGGCGAGTTCGGGCCGCGCTGGCTGCTGGAGCAGCTCCCCGGCATCCTCTGGACTACCGATGCCGAGCTCAAGCTCACCTCGCTGATGGGGGCCGGGCTCGCGGCGCTGGGTCTCCGGCTGGGCCAGGATATAGGCACGCCCCTCGCCGGTTTTCTCGAAGCCAGCGGTTTCGGCGCCGGGGCGATGCCGGCGCACGAGGCCGCCATGGCCGGGAATACAGCGAGCTACGAAATCCAGAACAGCAGGTCTGGCAAGACCTACTCCGGCTGGGCAGCGCCGTTCCGCAATCTCGAGGGGAACCCCATCGGCGCCATCGCGGTAGTCCTGGAAACCGAGAAGCAAATGACGAAGTCCGAATGACGAATCGCCGCGACCGGGTACCACAGGCCACCGTACCTGTGGGCCCTGGAATTCCGGCAAAGCCGATAACGCAGAGGCAGAGAGACGAGCCATTTCAGGGCGTCTCCACACAGCCACCTTTGTGCCCTCTGTGTCTTGGTGTGAACCTATACGTCCTTACTTAATGCGTTAGTATTAGTTCAGCTCTCACCCCGACCGATCGGGGTGGTACCGGCCGGCCAGGCATTGGTGATTCATTAGTCATTCGTCATTCGGATTTCGTCATTGCTACGAAAATAGGCTGTCACCCTGAGCCAAAGCCCTGAGCGAAGCGAAGGGGCAGGCGAAGGGTCTTTCGTCCCGCTCCCCAACCCGAAAGAACTTGTCCTGAGCGAAGCGAAGGATTCTTCGACTACGCTCGCTTCGCTCAGCATGACAGTTGGCGCAGCCATTTTCATGCTTCATGGTGCTTGGCCGGCCAAGCATGACAGATTGATTGGTCATTCGTCATTCGGCTCCCCGCCTGCGCGGGGACAGGCTTCGTTATTCCCGTAAGGAGACCCCATGAAACTCACCATCCTTGGTACTGCCGGCGCTTATCCCGGCCCGGGAGGGGCCTGCGCCGGATACCTGGTGGAATCCGGCGATTCCCGAATACTCCTGGACTGCGGCACCGGCGTCCTGGCCAACCTCCAGAAGCACATCCCGGTATACCAGCTTTCGCACATCATCATCTCCCACATGCACGCCGACCATTTCTTCGACCTGGTCCCCCTCCGGTACCTCCTGGCCTTCGGCCCGCGGTCTCACCGCGTTGCGCTGCACCTGCCCCCGGGGGGCGCCGAGACGCTGCTGAGCGTGGTCTCATTCCTCAGAGATCCGGCTTTCTTCACCTCGTTTTTCGATGTCAGCGAATATCGCCCCGGGGCAACGGATATCTCCGGCCTCCGGTTCGAGTTCGCCCCCGTGCCGCACTACGTTCCATCGTACGCCATGTCGATAAACGGGGACGGCAGACTGACCTACTCCTCCGACTGCGGCCCCAGCGACGTCCTGGCCTCCCTGGCAGCCGGGTCCGCACTGCTGCTGACAGAGGCGCTCCTGACGTACCCCGCCGAACACGGCCCCCGAGGCCATCTGACCATGGGAGAGGCCGCAGAGATAGCCGCCCGGGCCGGGGCATCCCGTCTCCTCCTTAGCCACGTTTACCACGACCGGGACTATACCGCCCAACTGGCCCTGGCCCGGAAGACCTTCCCCGGCCCTGTCGAGGTCGCGGAGTTAAATAAGTCCTACACGGTCTGAAGGCAAAATCCCCCTTAATTCCCCTTTGAAAAACTGATCGTACTCAACGGCTCGGGCTGGACACAGAGGACCGGTACCACAGGCCTCGGTGCCTGTGAGCCCCCGACTTTGAGACGGTGACTTGTTGTGCCAACGACCGTTGCTGAAGTACGAATCGGAAGAGCGGGAATTCGTCGTTGACAGATTAAGTTGCGTTGTTCATAATCCAGCACTCACAGGCAGGGACGCCTGTGGTACCGGCTATCCCCAACGTTGCCTTAGAGCAGTCAATCTATTGGCTATGGCTACATCAATCAGTGCGTTTGTATTAGTCGTGTGCTATACTGAACCACAGGGGACTGTACCTGTAACCATAGGAGAAACCTCCGGTGAATGAAAAGAAATTAGTGAATGTTTTCTGCGGCGCCCACTGCAGCGACCGCACCTGTGAGTTCCAGGCTGAAGTTGAAGCCGGGAAGATAGTACGCTTTCAGGCCCATCCCAAAATGAAATATCCTCCCTGCGCCATGGGCTGGACCAGCGCCTTCTATTATCATCCCGAGGCGCTGCAATATCCGTTGAAAAGAGAGGGAGGAAGGGGGGAGGACAAATGGCAGCGGATTTCGTGGGATGAAGCCCTGGATACCATCGTCCGAGAGCTGAACGCCGTCAAGGCCAGGCACGGCAACGAGGCGTTGGCCTGGTACAGCGGTTGGACCGCCATGACGGAATGGGAACTCCCCAGCTCTCCCAGGTTGGTCCTTGAAAAGCTGTTCACCCTGTGGGGCGGCTGCGTAAAAGTCGCCGGCGGCCATTCCTCTCTCGCCGGCGCCGCCAGCAAAGCCAAGACGCATCTCTACGGGGACAGCGGCAGAAACGTGGCCCAGCCGGAACCCAACGAATGCAAGCTCATCATTATCTGGGGCCTCAATCCCGCGGAGACCTGGCACAAAGCCAGGATGAGCTATTACCTGGACGCCAGGGAGAGGGGTGCCAGGTTCATCGTGTTCGATCCCGTTTTCACCCCCACCGCCGCGGCGCTGGCCGATGAGTACATCCCTGTCCGCCCGGGGACCGACGGCGCCCTGGCCCTTTCTATGATAAATGTCATGATCCGGGAAAGGCTCTATGACAGCGAGTTCGTCGCCTCCCATACCAACGCTCCCTTCTTGGTGAGATCGGACAACGGGTTGATGCTGCGGGAAAACCATATCGCACCGGGAGGCGCGCAGGAATACCTGGTCTGGGACCGGAACTCGAACCGGCCGCAGGACCACCGGAAGCCGGCGCTGGACCCCGCGCTCTCCGGAAAATACGCATGGCAGGACCTGGAACTCGAACCGGTATGGCAGAAGATCTCGGACCTGGCCGGAGAATGGCCGCCCGAAAGGGCTTCCGCCCTGACCGGCGTTCCGGCCGCGACCATTGTCAGGCTGGCCAGGGAGCTGGCGGCCGCCAAACCGGCCAGGATCGACGGGCCGCGCGGCGGCTCACTGGGGTTCCACACCTGGGCCGAGAACACCGTTACGGCCATCGAATTCCTGAACGTCATAACCGGCAACATCCGCGGCAACCTCGACCTGCCCGCCAATTCCGACATCGGCCTCATGGTGACCGCCAGAAAGATATTGCAGGGGAGCAAGGTGGCCACGCCCTTCCCGGCCAACCATCTGGCCGAGGCCATCCTCGATCCCTCGAAATACAACACCAACATAAGGGCCCTGTTCTGCATGTACGCCAATCCGGTAGGACAGCTAGGGAACTCCAACAGGACCATAAGCGCACTGCAACGGCTGGATTTCGTGGCGGTTGCCGACATGTTCATGACCGCCACCGCCAGATACGCTGATATCGTGCTTCCGTCCTGCCTGGCGTGGGCGAGAAGCCAGGTCTTCGAAGGTTCGGACATCGGCAACGTCAAGAGATACGCCGAGTTCCGCCGCATCGACGGCGCTTCGACCTGCCAGAAGCAGCTCTATTTCAGCGAAAAAGCGGTTGAACCCCTGGGGGAAAGCAAGGATGATTTCGACATCGTTTGCGCCCTGGCCCGGAAGCTCGGCTACGGGCGGCAGTTCCCCTGGCAAAACGTGGAAGAGTACATCACTGAAGTCCTGGAAAAGGCCAGGCAGGACCCGGCTTTCCCCTGGCTCAAGTCCATCAGCATGGAGCGTTTGAGAAGCGAGGGAATCGTAGACGTCGATGAGTTCCCCTCCGTCGGGCCTGTCATGGAATTCCCGACCCCTTCCGGGAAGATAGAGCTTTACAGCGAAACACTGCTCAAACAGGGTCTGGATGCGATACCGGTGTACAGGCATCCGGAGGAAGGCGCGGTGAAGACGCCGGAGTTGCACCGGCGCTATCCGTTGAACCTGATCGTTTCCCATTCCCAGTGGAGGGCAGGCAACAATTTCTATAACCAGCCCGAGCTGCTGGAAAATTACATCAACGATGTTCTGTTAAGCCCGTCCGACGCGGCAAGACGCGGCATCGCGGACGGCGACACAGTCACGGTATTCAATGAGCGGGGCGCCATAGAGATCAAGGCCACCGTGGCCGAAGCCATTCTCCCCGGGGTGGTCCACGTTTACCACTGCGGCTCGCCGGACCAGGGGATGGAGAATCTCCTCACCGGCAACCGGCTGACCGGATACGCCAGGTCGCCGACGTTCAATACCTGTCTTGTTGAAGTAAAAAGGAAGCTGTCATCCTGAGCGAAGTCGAAGAATCTTTGTCATTCTGAGCGAAGTCGAAGTATCTTTGTCATTCTGAGCGAAGTCGAAGTATCTTTGTCAT
>JACQUA010000107.1 GCA_016210565.1 Chloroflexota bacterium | reverse complement strand
GCTCGACGCCGTCCCGGCGGGTGAGCGCCTTTTCGATCGTGGAGACGCAGAACGAGCAGTGCAGGCCGCCGAGCTTGATCTGGAAGCGGGCGAGGCCGTCCTCGCCCGTGCGCAGCGGGGCGAGATGGAGCCAGCTTGCCTCGCGCTCGCGCTCGCGAACCGCCATCAGGCGAGGACCTCGTAGCCGCAGAGCTCGATCTGCTCGCGGAGTCTCTCCTCACTCACTTGGTGGGGGTCGTAGTGCACCGTTACCCGCTCTGACCCGCGGTCGGGCCTTGCCGAGCGCACCCCGTCGAGTCGAGTGAGGGCAAGCTCGAGCGTCCGCTCGCAGCCTGTGCAGTGCATGCCCTTGACTGGGATCTCTGTCCTGGCCATCGCTCCTCCTTCCGGGTCACTCTTGTGCCTGTCCACGGTCTGGAAATATTCATCTTATCTTACCTCCGTCAATTGTCCGCAGGAATGAGTATGTACCTTACAGCTTCCTGACAGGCAGGATACCACGACCTTTCCAGGCGTGGTATACATCCAGTGGGGTAAGTTAGGCTACCGGGACAGGGGATTTTTTGGCGGGGTGGGCGATAAGCAGGGTAGTGACCTACTCTGCATCATGTATTCGGGGTAATAAACCCGTGCATTGAACCGGATAGCCGTCATTCCCACGCAGGCGGGAATCCACGTGTATCATGTATCCAGGGTAATAAACCCGTGCTTGATGGCGTATTTGACGAGCTCCGCCCGGCTGTGGAGCCCGAGCTTGGCCATAATGTTGGCCCGGTGCGTCTGCACCGTCAACGGGCTGAGTACCAGCCGTTCGGCAATTTCCTGGTTGTTCAGGTCCTCGGCGATGAGCTTTACGATTTCCCGCTCGCGGCTGGTCAGCCCGTCGTAGCTTTCCACGCCCTGGCCGGACCGGACCCGTTGCAGGTAATCGCTGAGAAGCTTCTTGGCCATGGTGGGATATAGAAACACGTCCCCCTTCTGCACCGCCCGCACTGCTGAAACCAGCTCGCTGGACGAACCCCCTTTGACGAAATACCCCGAAGCCCCCGCTTCGAGCACCTTGAAGAAGTATTCGTCGCTTTCGTGCATGGTCAGAGCCAGAATCTTGATCTCGGGCGTTTCCTGTTTAATCCGCTGGGTGGCCTCCAGGCCATTCATCCCGGGCATG
Source organism: Chloroflexota bacterium (assembly GCA_016210565.1). Lineage (GTDB taxonomy): Bacteria > Chloroflexota > Dehalococcoidia > JACQUA01 > JACQUA01 > JACQUA01. The sequence continues at coordinate 3,861 of JACQUA010000107.1, read as the reverse complement.
GTTATGTCCATCAGCACAATGTCGGGCTTGGTTTCGCTCGACCTGGCTACCGCCTCTTCCCCGTTCGTAGCTTCCCCAACTACCTCGATGTCGGGCTGGGACTCCAGGAGAACGCGCACGCCCTCACGCACGATCATATGGTCATCCACCACCATCACCCGTATCTTTTTCACCTGAGCCGTCTTCACCGTTGTATCTGCTGCTATGTTGTTTATTGTATCGGTTGTTTCGATCAGAGTACCAGGCTCCTACCAACTAAGTAATAATTATACACCATAACTGGAAATGCTGCTGAACAGCAGTGCCACAGGCGTCTCGCCTGTGAGAACTGCGACCACCAGCGCGTAGGGTGGGTTAAGCGCAATGGTGCGGGGTTGATCGGGGCGGTTGCGCGAACCCACCACTTCCCCGATCGCCGTCGATGCCTCTGTTTTCCAGGTCTCGCTCCGGTGGGTTCGCGCAGCACCTCTCCCCTGCCCAGCCCCTCTGCGCTTAACCCACCCTACCGTGCTCCCAAAGGCACGGCGGCCTGTGGTACCGGTGTCAGCCTAGAAAGCGATGTATTTCAGCGCCACGGCGAACACCACCATGCCTATCACCATTCCCGCCACCTGCAGCACCAGGGCGCCCGCAAACATCCCGGCCACCTTTGGCATCTTCGGACCGTCAAAGACCGCGGCTGCCATCAGGGCCAGGAGCGGGACCAGGATCAGTCCGAGTATCAGTATTCCTATCATTTGTTTTCTACCTCCACGATGGGAAATAGTTTAAGAAACCCTACGTAAAGCAGGATTGCCAGGGCAAATATACCTATGATGATGGACCATTCAACCCAGCTAGGGCTGTAGGAGCCGGAGGGAAACGGAAGCAACGGCCGGAGGAGGGATGGAATCACGATGATGAACCGTTTGATCCAGAAAGCAACCAGGATCACTGCCGACGCAATTACCGTGCGGGTCAGGCTAAACCACTTCGGGCGGAAAGTCTGGGCGATGAGGACCACCGCGGGCAGGGCCAACCCTATCACCAGCATGGGCCAGAAAATCGGGGCGAACTGTCCTTCGAGCAGTATTTCCGATATGGTCGTTTCCCCATGGGGTGAAGCGTATCTCATCGTGATCTGCTCGGCGATAGTGAGATAGATGTAGAAGTGGGTGAATACGCCCAGCACGGCCCCCAGTTGCCGGTAAATCTCAGGCTTGATGTGGGCCTGCCAGCGGTAAATCTTGCTCAGCGCCGCGGCGATGATGATAACCGCAGCGATGGAGGTGACCATGGCCGCCGTCAGGAAGTACGGACTGGCCACGGCGCCAAACCACCCCGGACGGCCCGATTGAAGCCCGAAAATCCACGGTATCACGCCGCCGCTGAGCATAACGATAAGGACCAGTATCGCCACGGAAAGGAACCACGCGGCCCTCTCGATGGCATGCTCCTGGTCGGGGCTGTAACCTATGAGCAGGGCCTTGTAGATTAGACCCCGCCTGGGGAACCGGCCGGCCAGACGGTAGAGGTCCTTCCGCATGGTAAGCCACAGGTAGGAAGAGGACAGCGTGAAGTACAGCACGATGACCGTCATGTCCCAGGTAAGCGGGGAGGAGACCACCCGCTCGGGCCAGTAGAGGATCATGTTGAAAGACCGGTCGGGCCGGCCCAGGTCGATCATGATGCTGAGCCCGGCCATCATCACACAGACCAGGGTTACCACCTCCCCCATCCTGGCCACCGGTATGAATCTGGTCAGCTTCAGCAGTCGCACCGCCGCCGAAATCGCCATGCCCCCGTGGGCCATGGAGGCGAAGAAGACAAAATTGGCGATGTAGACGCCCCAGGCGGCGCCGACCGGGGTCCTCATGGCGGTGGCGCCCAGGCCGGTGGTCAACTGGATATACCAGGCATACCCGAAAAGACTGACGATGCTGAGCAATATGCCGACGAAAATATAAAAGGTCGTCCCCGTGGAAACCAGAGGCTGAAGAAAGGGTTCTTCGGCGGTCCTCACGGAAGTCCTCGAGGCGGTCCTGACGGCGGTCCTTCTTTGAATCACGTGCTGCTCCGTAATTGCATAAATCCCCGAAAAGATTCTCCGCTTCGCTCAGAGTTTGTGAATTTATTGAAAACCCAGATATGAGCGAGACAACTCGCTAGATAGGGACTAACCAATTTCTTCACAAGCTCTCAGAATGACAGATCTCGGCTACCTCGTGTACTTTTTACCGCGGGTGATGTACAGGATATTCGGCTTGGTATTCAGTTCTTCCAGCAGCCGGAAGCTCCGTTCCCGTTTCAGAAGCTTCGATACCTCGCTCTCCGGGTCGTTTATGTCCCCGAAGTGCCTCGCCCCGACCGGACAGACTTCGACGCAACGGGGCAGCTTCCCCCGCCGGACCCGGTGGACGCACCAGGTGCATTTCTCCACGACGCCGGCCGGGCGGACCGGCACCAGGGTATTGGCCTTGCCGGTGGCGATTTCCGGCTTCGTCCAGTTGAAACGGCGGGCGCTGTAGGGGCAGGCGACCACGCAAAACCGGCAGCCGATGCAGCGGTCGTAGTCCATCAGGACCAGGCCGTCCTTGTCTTTGTACGTTGCCCCGGTGGGACAAACCTTGGTGCAAGACGGGTTGCTGCAGTGGTTGCAGGCCACCGGCATATACCAGTGACCATCCCGGGGGGACTGGGTGTACGAGGTGGTGGCGCCCTTGTTGAGTTCTTCCAGCGAAGGAGCGCCGGTCACGGTGACCCTGTCTTCCAGTTCGAACACCTCTATCCAGGGAGGTGAAATACTGGCGGGGATGTTGTTTTCCTCCTTGCAAGCCCACTGGCAGGCGCGGCAGCCGATGCAGGCGCCCACGTCAATGACCATGGTGAACTTGTTTCGCTTGTCGGTTCCTGTGCCGAGTCCGTCCACCGCCCGCGCCCCTGGCTCGTTGGGCGACTGTCCACCGATCCCGCCCGAGACCGCGGTCAGGAGACCCTGGGCTGAAAGGGGCGTGCAACCATACTGGGCCAGGACCGAAGCTCCGGCTAGCCCGCCGAGACCTTTGATGAATTTGCGGCGGTCCATCGGCTTCATGGTCTCTTGCCCTGTCTGGATACGACCACGGCCAGACCCGTCATGAACACCACGGTAATGCCCACGATCATGATGGCATCCTTCGGTGGGGCCGGCGGCGGCGCCGCCGGCTCCGGGTGGGGTTTGGTTATCTCCGGAAAGACCATCTGGGGCCGGTGCGGGTTGTGGCAGGAGGTGCAACCCACCGCGGCCACGGTGCCGGGAACCCCGTGAGTCCCCTCGATCCAGGCGTTAAAACGGGCCTGATGGCACTGCCCGCAAACTTTCGGCGCTTCGGACCGGGCAACCTGAGTACCGTCGCTCAGGCGCAGGCTCTTCATGTCTATGCCGTCATGGCAGGTCCAGCAGGCCTTGTTTCCCTCGCCCAGCTTATCGTGATAGGCCAGGGTCACCTTGCTCCCATGGCAGGTCACGCAGTCGAGGCCCTGATTCGGCCCGGCGGCCTGCGCCGAAGCGGCAGCCACCAGCGCCAGGAAACCGGCTATGATAAGGGCGAATGCTATTTTCATTTTGTGGTCCATTGAAAAGAATTACGAAGTCCGAATGACGAATGACCAGGCGCGAATGCCGGGGCCTTGTTTGGACATTCGAATTTTGAACATTCATTCGTCATTCGCCCCCGATCAAGTCGGGGGTCGTCATTCGTCATTTGCTCTGAAAATAGGCTGTCACCCTGAGCGAAGTCGAAGGGTCTTTCGTCCCGCGCCCCGCCCCGAAAGATTCTTCGACTACGCTCGCTGCGCTCGCTTCGCTCAGAATGACATTTTCATCCTTCATGGTGCGCCATC
>JACQUA010000106.1 GCA_016210565.1 Chloroflexota bacterium | reverse complement strand
TGAGCGAAGCGAAGGATTCTTCGACTATGCTCGCTACGCTCGCTTCGCTCAGAATGACCGATGACGGAGGAAAATAGCCATGTCAGAAGGTCCATCATATCCCTGCACTATGGGACTGCTCAAAAAACGTCACCCTGAGCGAAGTCGAAGGGTCTTTGCTCTCCCCACCCTAAGAAAACTTGTCCTGAGCGAAGCGAAGGATTCTTCGACTACGCTCAGAATGACCGATGACGGAGGAAAATAGCCATGCCGGAGAGAAGATTTCATCTGCTTGAGGTCGACCTGACCCGTGGTTCGTCCCGCACGCTCGACGTGACGGACGAAGTGAAAAAGTTTGTCGGGGGCCGGGGGTTGGGCACGAAGCTACTGTGGGACCGCGTGCCGCAGGGGGCCGACCCGCTCGGCCCGGACAACATACTGTATTTTGGCATAGGTCCTCTGACGGGCCTCTGGGGAGGGGTGACCGACATCAATGTCAAGTCGCCCCTGACGCTCCTCCGCGGGCAGACCAACATGAACGGGCGCTTCGGCACGGAACTGGTCCGGGCCGGCTATGAGTCCGGACTCCTGGTCACGGGCAGGGCCAGCAGCCCCTGCTATATCTATATCCGCGATGACAGGGTGGAAGTGAGGGACGCCGCCCACCTCTGGGGAAAGCTGAACCACAATTGCCAGGTGCAACTGAAGAAAGAACTGCGCCAGACCCTGGACGACCAGAACTTCCAGATAGCTTCCATCGGCCCCGCCGGCGAGCGCCAGGTGCGCAACGCCGACATCTGCCACGACTTCTATCATCACGGCGCGCGCCTGGGCACCGGAGCGGTCATGGGAAGCAAGAACCTCAAAGCGGTGGCCGTAAGGGGCACGCGGCTGGCCCCGTACGCTTCTTCCGCCAATCTGATGAACATGCTCCGTGAGTACTACCACCGCAGCTACGGTTACAAAGCTTCTGTGCGGCGCTGGGGCCATGCCGTATCCATGCCGGAAAGGTACTACGCGACCACGGAAGGAATCAAGAACAAGCAATTGGGCTGGGACCCGATCTGCGACCAGAGCAACCCCGTTCTGATGGAACAACGGCATAAGGTCTGGAATGACGCCTGCTCGATGTGCGCCGCCGGGTGCAAGGTCCCCTACATGCGGCGGGACCCGCCCCTGGGGCCGGTGGTCGGCGAGATGCGCCATGACAATGCCGGCGGGTGGAACGCCAACGTCATGATTCCCGGTTACGAGCCGCAAATGTACCTCAGCCCGTTGATGGACAACTGGGGACTCGATAGCGAGGACGTTTCGGGCGTCGTGGCCTGGATGCTGGAATGTTATCAAAGGGGCATCGTGACTAAAGAGGACCTGGGCGGCCTCGACCTCACCTGGGGGAACCTGGAGGCCATCAGCAAGCTGGCGCAGATGATTGCCTACCGGGAGGGCATCGGCGATGTCCTGGCCGAAGGCCTCAAATTCGCCCCGGCCAAGATCGGCAAAGGCTCGGAACAATATGCCATGCATGGCAAAGGGGTGGCCATCACTTCCTACGAGCCGCGCGGCAGCATGGTTGACGCCGTCGGCCTTGCCGCCCATCCCAACGGCGCGCTGCACCACTGGCGGTTCGGTTACCGAAACCTCATGATGGACTCACTGACCGCCTGTACCTTCCTGACCGGCGTCCTGGGCGATACCTTCGGTGGCTGGGATAAATGGGGGACCACGGCCCTGCGTTACGCGGCTGGCTGGGAATGGACGACCCGGGACTGGCAGACCACCGCCAGCCGGCTGGTGCTTCTGGAGCGGGCCTATGCCCTGAGGGAAGGGCACGTCCCCACCAGGGACGACATCCTGCCGGAGCGCTTCTTCACCGAAACAGTATATGACAAGCAGGGACGGCCTCATATCCTGGACAAAGAGGAGTTCCTGGAACACCGGAAACGGGCTTATGTGGAGCTGGGGCTGGGCGAGGATGGAATCCCGAGCGCCGGCGTGTTGAAGAACAGCGGGCTCGAGTTCGTGATACCGTCATTGAAGTTGGTCCGCTAATTGACCCGGACCATGCATGCGCACGACGCGACGAGAGCACGGAGAAACTAATACAAACGCAGTAAATAGTGTCGCATGTTGTTCACCGCAGAGACGCAGAGGGCGCAGAGGAATTCTTGAAGCGGAGCGACGAATCGCCAAGTTTGCCTGCCCTAGCGTTTTCTCTGCGTTCTCCGCGCCTCTGCGGTGGACGTTCCTCTTTTTCGTATGATGTCGAGACGCGACGTTTATTAACGCGTTTGTATTAGTTTAGCGAACAAACGCGTGCCGGATTGTGGAATCTCATCCGCTCAGTGTTCTCCGTGTCCGCGGTGAAAGCCCGCGTTTTTGTCCCTCCGTAGCACCAGCGTTTCTCAAGGCTCCTGCATCAGTTAGCTTTGAGCGCTCTGTAGGCGTTGAGGCGGCCGGTGAGGCTGGCAAAACCTGCGGCCGGGTCCACCGCCTGCTCGATTCTGCGTTTCACTTTCTTGTTGATCAGCAGCGTCCGTCACGGCCGGGGCTTGCTGAAGTTCAGGCCTGCCTGCACCAGGTCGTGCAGGTAGATCCTGCCGTCTCCATTGAAATCGGCCCACGGATTGCAGGCGGCTTCTCCAGGCGAATTGACTTCAAAAACGGCCTTTGCTAGAATTCACTATGCGGAGGGTAATCAGGATGCCTCCGTGTCCCCTCCTGTCGCGGGCGGTTAGCTCAGCCGGTTAGAGCGCAGCGTTGACATCGCTGAGGTCACAGGTTCGATCCCTGTATCGCCCACCATCTTCTTAGCCGTCAGAGCATGCCGATGCAATCGCTGAGGTCATCCTGATTGGATCGGGATATCCGCCCACCATCCAGCCGGGCAGCGGTCACAGCGCGCCGCCAGAATCGCTGAGGTCATCCCGATCGGATCGGGATACCGCCCACCACTGCCTTTCCAGTGGTTTCTTTTGTGAACCAGCCCGGGTAGTTATTGCATCTCGGGAATGATTGCGCTGGCAAGGTCGGCCCGGCTTACGCGGGCGGGAATGCTTTGCGCACGTGAGGCCGTAACATCAGCTAGACCAGCGACCCGTTCGACACCCAGCGTTGCAAGGACTTCGAGCTGGAGGAGCAAGCATGAACCAGGCGAGCGGTCAATTCTTGGTGCCGGTATTGGTCAAAAAGAGGTATAATCTTACTCGTAAGACAAAAATGTCCAGGAGATTGACCGTGACGACCATCGAAACAACCAAGATGTCTTCAAAGGGCCAGATTGTGATACCGGAGGGAATTCGTAATAAGCTCGGCTTGAAGCCAGGCGACAAGTTCCTTGTCATGGGCGATAAGGACGTGCTGATTCTTAAGATGCTCTCAGTTCCGCGGTTGGATGAATTTGAGGGTCTCCTCAAAGAAGCGCGGCGACGCGCCACAGCGGCCGGGATGAAGCGCGCTGACGTTGCCAGAGTGGTATCAGAGGCACGGTCCAGAAGGTGAGAATTGTGGTCGATACGAATGTCCTGATTTCCGGGATATTCTTTTCCGGCCCGCCGTCACTGATACTGAAGGCCTGGAGAGATGGGCATCTTCAGTTCGTATTGTCGCCGGAGATTCTTGACGAGTATTATCGCGTTGCCAGGTCCCTGGAGGAAGAATTCCCCGCGACTGGAGCCGAAACCATTGTTACATTAATAGCAGCCAATTCCGAAATGGTCCAGTCCCCCCGGCTCCCCTGCCCGGTATGCGACGACCCGGACGATGACAAGTTTTTGGCCTGCGCTCTGGTCAGCAAGAGAGACATGATTGTCAGCGGAGATAAGCATCTTCTCAAGGTATCGGACTACGGAGGAATAACCGTTGTCAGGCCAGGGGTTTTCGTGGAGCAACACTTGAAGGAAGATAGTCGTTGAGGATACGGGAAGACCTGCGTAAATGTTGGTTCAGCGTTCTGTGTATTGAACGCGATGGTCCACCACCCTGTTCAATATACAGCCTTCCCTATCTGAGCGTTCCCTCTTGCCTGCAGGCGTGGGGAAGGTATTATTCCTAATCGACGGCCTACGTTCACAACTATTCCAAAACGTGCCATTATCTGTCATATACGCCACATGATGCAGCTTGTGATATACTGTCGCTAAGAGTGCCTGAGTTACAGGAAGGAGATCCATGTCTGGAGACTTATTCAAAGCGGTGAGCGCCGAGCGCAAGCGAGGCAGCCCGACCAGGGATTCGGAAACCGGAAGGGTATATCCCTCCCGGAACGAGACCTATCGGGCGCTGGCGCCTCAATTGGGCCTTGACCCTGACGATCAATACGGGTGGCATACTCTCTGCCGGAAGTTCCCTGGCCGTTTCTCAGATGTGCGGACAGGCAAGCCAATAGACGCTCGGGGGAGGTTGGTTTGGCAACCGGGCGGGCGGCGAGGTCGTGAAGCCGAAGTCCACACAGGCCCTCAGGGACGACTTGTTATTCCCGCGGCCCTTCGGAAGGCGCTGGGATTCCACCAGGGAGAACAGTTGTCAGCCCGGGTTCAGGAAGGTCGGCTGATATTGGAAAAGCGTGAAAACATCCTCTCTCGGCTCAAGGAACGGTACGGAAAGGGGTGCCCCGGAGCGTAAGCCTGGCCGATGAACTGATCGAGGAGAGGCGCGCCGAGGTCCGCCGGGAACGAGGAGCATGACTGGCGTACAAGTAGTGCTGGACGCTTCCGCCCTTCTATCGGGGTGGAGGACCCGGCCCATCCGGGCGACGAGAAGATTGTACAAGTAGTGCTGGACGCTTCCGCCCTTCTATCGGCGCTTCACAGCGAGCCAGGCGGACAAGGTGTGGTCGATCAATTGGAGAGAGCGGCAATCTCTTCGGTCAACCTGTCCGAGGCCATCCAGCAAAGCTTGAAGCGGAAAGTTGAAGTGGCCGGATTGAGGGAGGACCTCGAGGCCCTTGGACTGACGATCCTTCCCTTCACCGCCGAGGATGGCGAGGCCGCGGCCAGGCTGTGGCCCGCAACGCGCAGCCTGGGGCTATCCCTTGGGGACCGGGCGTGTTTGACTCTGGCTCAACGCCTCGGCATTCCGACGATTACCGCAGACAAAGCCTGGAGCCAGTTCGCGATCGGTGTCTCAATTAGCCTAATACGGTGATGGTCATTCGGGGCGTTCAAAGCGGCCGACTTCACACGGTTTAGACCAGAACCATCATCGCTCATAACCCCAACTTCACGGCGTTCAGAGGCTCAGAGAGGTACCGTTCCCTCGTTCAGCGTGTTGATGTATTCTTTGTACCCATTGAGCCGGTGTCGCCGCTGGCCTGTGCGCCCGGTCCATGAGTTCTCGCAAGTTCTCGTCCACGTATTCTCCGGTTCGTTCTCGTTTCATGGCGGTTTGTGCTTGTTAAAGAAACTTTAATCAGGCCAGTTGTTATTAAAGCTTTACGCCAAAAGTCTTAATAATACAATCCCCACGTGGACGAGATGAAGATATGCCTTCCCTCCGGCCGGGACTTGAGGCCAATGCCTGGCGTCAGGGCGGCCAGCGTTGTCCTTTCTTTGATGCCGCACCACTGACTAAGGATCACAGGGAGCCAGAAAGCACCAAGAGGTGCGCGGGCACGGGCCATTGACAACATTCCCATGCGGTGATAGTCTTTCGTAGGGAGCGACTAAACGAACGCAATAACAGTTGTCGCATATTGCGATTCGGTCCGATGCCGCTGCGGTTTGATACATCAAACCCAGGCTAAGGCTTGATGAATCAAGCCGCTACGGTTTGGTATATGTTCACCGCAGAGACACAGACATCACAGAGCGAATTACGGAATGAAATTTCTCGTTATCAACGGTCCCAACCTGAACCTGGTCGGAATCAGAAGGCATGCTGAAACTTTTGGCAGAAAGACCCTGGAAGACATAAGCAGCGCGCTGGAAAAGCGGGCCGCCGAACTGGGCGTTGAACTGAGTTTTTTCCAGTCCAACAGCGAGGGGCGCCTCATAGACTTCATCCAGGCCAACTCACCGGAAGCCTCAGGCGTTATTATTAATCCCTCGGGATTGACCCACAGCGGGTTTTCGCTGAGAGCCGCCTTGATAGACGCCGGGATACCGGTGATAGAAGTCCACATTACCAACATCTATCGCGAAGATCGCCCCGTGAAATCGATAATCGCTCCGGTGGCGAAGGGACACATCAGCGGGATGGGCTGGCGGGGCTACCTGCTGGCCTTAGAAGCCCTGGCCGCGGACCTCTCCGACGAAAGCAAGAAACAATGACCGGCGCCTGGGCCGTCATTGCGAGGAGCCCCGATTCATCGGGGCGACGAAGCAATCCTGCGGCCCGTCAAGCCATCCGGGGGATTGCCGCGCTTCGCTCGCAATGACAGTCAATTTTTATCGTTCCCGGCCCTCCATCGGCGCATGGCTGATTGATCCGTCATTCGAATTTCGTCATTCGTCATTTCGGTTCCGGCTGGTCCCAATGTCAGAGTCCCCACCCCGCTTTAGCCAGGACGGGCTTCGCGGGAACTGAATCTTGCTCTCAGGAGTTGAATTGATGTCGCCCGATGCTTCGGTCCGCGTTTACACGCGCAAAGGCTGAGCCACCTGCGCCAGGGTGAAAGAGTTTCTTTCACAGAATGATATCTCGTTCACCAACCGGGACATAGAGAACGATCCCTCCGCAGCGGATGAGGCCCGTGCGCTGGGGATCAGGTCGATACCGGCCACGGTGATAGGAGACCGGGTTGTCACCGGATTCAGCCCGAACGAGATCGGACAGTTAATCGGTCTCGGGACAAAGTCGGCCGTCGGCGACCCCCGGGAAACGGTCCCTCTCATAGAGCGCGCGCTGGCAGCGGCAATAGAGGCCGTGAAGCAAATGCCCGATGGACTCCTGGAATGGTCGATCGCGCAGCGCCAACGGCCTATGCGGGAACTGGCGCACCATGTCTTCGCCATAGTCTCCAGGACGGTGGAAGACCTGCGGGCCGGAGGGGTACCCGCGACCTGGGACACCGCAGCGCCGCCGGGCGCCGGGTTTCAAGATATCGCTGACTACGGGGAGACCGTCCTCGACCAGGTCCGGCGCTGGGCCGCAACCGCGAATCTGGATAGCCTTCGTGCGCCGGCGCCTGCCGGGGCGAATGCCAGGAGCGGCGCGGAGCGATTGGACCTCCTGGCCGGCCATACCATCCACCACCTGCGGCAGCTTTATTCGGTACTGGAACAGCATGGGATTGCGCCCGCGAAGAGAGTTCCGGATTCGGGGTGGCCGGCGCAGTACGTGCTGGCGAACCTGTGGTGATCGGAGAGAAGACCGAGATAGAGAACCGTAGGGGCAGACCAATGTGTCTGCCCGCCGGCGGGCGAACACGCTCCGCTCTGCGACCCCGATGCATCGGGGCGATGCGCCGGGACGGGTTCGCCCCTACGGTTTTGGGACAATGACGGCCGATTTTCGTCCTTGATGGTCCGCCGCTGGCGTATGGTATTGTTTCAAACCACTTTGCTCTGCGTTCGCTCTTTGTGATAACATCATGGTGCAATGACGATTCTGAAAAGGGATGAATGCCGGCAGGTCTTCGGTCGCCCTTTGACGAATGAGTATGCAGGGGACTTTCCCCGGATAATCTGAGAGAGGAAGAGAACCGTATGTGGTCTGCATTGAAGCTGAGCATTATCTGCGCTGTGGCCGCGGTCCTGCTTGCCTGCACTGCGGGGCAGGGAACGGCCCAGCCGGCGGCCACCCCGTCTGCGCCCCAGGCGTCGGCTAGGGCCGCCTGGGAAGAAGACTGGGAAAACACCCTTCGTGAGGCAAGAAAGGAGGGCAGCGTAACGGTCTATACAGGCTACGGGGCCGATCTTACCTCAGTCCTGGCTAAGGCCATGCAGACGAAATACGGCCTGAACGCGGAATTTGTCAGCGCCAGGTCGGCCGAAATCGCCGAGCGGGTGATGCGGGAGCAGCTTTCCCGGACCAACATGGCCGACGTTATCAATATCGGGGTATCCCAGATGCAACTGGCGTTGTGGCCGGCGAATGCGCTGCAGCCGCTGAAGCCGGTGATCATCCGGCCCGACGTCCTGGACCCCGCCGCGTGGTGGCAAAAGAGGACCCCGTGGGTCGACCGCGAAACAGCCACCGTCTTTCAGATGTTCGCCTACGCCAACGCCCCGGTGGCCGTCAACTCCGACCTGGTCAAACCCGAGGAGATAAAGGGATACAAAGACCTCCTGGCGCCCAAATGGAAAGGGGGCATCGTGCTTGACGACCCGACCATCAGCGGGCCCGGCCAGCAGCTCATGACCATGGTGGCCTATTCGCTGATGGATCTTGACTACGTGCGCGATTTCATAAAGCAGGAGCCGGCGCTGGCCAGGGACCGCACCCTCCAGACGCAGTGGCTGGTGCGCGGCAAGTACCCCATACTGGTGGGAGTGGCACCCGAGCAGTTCTACAAGTTGATTAACGAAGGCGCCCCGGTGCGGTTCATCACGCCCGCCGAGGGGGCCTACGTGACGCCCGGCTTCGGCTGCCTGGCCATTCCCAAGGCGGCGCCCCATCCCAACGCGGCCAAAATATTCATCAATTTCCTGCTGAGTCAGGAAGGACAGACGCTGGCCTCAAAAGCGCTCGGGTTGCAGAGCGGCAGGGTGGACGTGCCAACGGACCATCTGCTGCCGGCCCAGGTGCGTCTGCCGGGCGTCAAGTATGTCAGCTCGACTGACGAAGAGTTCCTGGCCAAGGAGGTCGATCTGAAAAAGAGGGTGGTGGAGCTCTTCCAGCCGCTGATGAGGTAAACCAAAAATCAAAAGTCAAGAATCAAAATGACAAACCAGAATGCAAAATGTCGTCCGACAACTGTAAGGGCAAAGCCATGGGTCTGCCCGCCGGCGGGCGAACACACTCTGCTCTGCGACCCCGATGCATCGGTGCGATGCGTCGGGCCGGGTTCGCCCCTGCGGTCCTGCTTTTTGAATTCCCTTTAGTGCCCCTTTTCCAAAGGGGGAAAAGAATTGAACGAGGAAAAGATGAAAACGGTTCAAACAGTGATGATGGCGGTATTTGCGCTATCGCTGATGATCCTCGGGGCCTGCGCCGCCAGGCCGGAAGCCACCCCGGCCGCCCCGCCCCCGGGACAGACCGCGGCGCCAGGGGCGACAAAACAGGCCTGGGAACAGGACTGGGAGCGCACCCTCGCGGAGGCCAGGAAGGAAGGCAAGATCGTCGTTTACACGGGCTACGGCGCCGAATGGCGGGAAGCCCTGTCCGCGGCTATGTCCCGGAAATACGGCATAACCGTCGAGGCCATGACCGGCAGGTCGGCGGAAATCGCCGAACGGGTGATGAGGGAACAGAAGAACAGGGTCTTCCAGGCTGACGCCATCATCGTCGGCTCATCCCAGTTCCTGCTGACTTTCCAGCCCGGGGGTGTTCTCCAGCCCATGGACAAGACGCTGGTCCTCCCGGAAGTCATCGACCCCAAAGCCTGGTGGCAGGGCCAGCTTCCGTGGCTGGACCGGGACAAGACCTACTTCCAGTTCTATGATTACGTGGTCCCCTCGCTGGTGACCAATTCTGATATGGTCAAACCGGGGGAAATCAAGTCGTGGAAGGACCTGCTCAATCCCAAGTGGAAGGGCCAGATAGTCATCAACGACCCCACCACCTCCGGCTCCGGTCAGAAGCTCATGACCGTTTTTGCCTACGGCATCATGGACTGGGACTATGTCAGTGCCCTGGCCAAACACGAACCTGTCCTGCAAAGGGACACCCGTTTGATGGTCGAGTGGATTGCCCGGGGCAAGTATCCCATGGTGCTGGCCCCCCACACCGAGACTGCCTTCGAATTCGCTAAGGCGGGCGCGCCGCTGGCCTTCAACAATCCTGCCGAGGGGACATATTTGACGGCGGGCTTCGGCTTCGTGGGGCAGCCCAAAGGCAGCCCCCAGCCCAATGCCGGAAAGGTATTCATCAATTTCTTGCTCAGCAAGGAGGGGCAGACCCTTTCCTCGAAAGCCACCGGCCATCACAGCGCCAGGGCCGACACCCCCACGGACTTTCTCGATCAAATCCTGGTCCGCCAGCCAGGTTCGAAGTATATTTCCGCTTCCGATAGCAAGTTCACGGAACAGGAGATCGAACTGAAGAACAGAGTGGTTGAGATTTTTAAACCACTGTTGAAATAAATGACGAATGACGAAATTCGAATGACGAATCAATCACCCATGCTTGGCCAGCCAAGCGCCATGAAGGATGAGAATGTCATTCTGAGCGAAGACGAGCGCAAGCGAGTCGTAGTCGAAGAATCTTTCGGGCCACGAGAGCAAAGACCCTTCGACTTCGCTCAGGGTGACATTTTCGTAGTAATGTTCAAAATCTGAATGTCCAAAACGAGGACGCTAACATCACCCGGTAGTTAGTCATTCGTCATTCGGACTTCGAAATTCGTCATTTCCAGGTTACCAAGGAGGAACCATGCCAAAAATCGTAGTCGTATTACTTTCCATCCTGGTCCTCGTCCTGGCCGCCTGCGCCCCACAGCAACAGGCCGGCCCGGCCACGGCCCCGGAGAGAGGCCCCCAAGGGTCAGCCGTCAAAACGGCCTGGGAGCAGGAGTGGGATAGCACGCTGGCCGCCGCCAAAAAGGAGGGCAAGGTCGTCGTCTACACCGGATACGGGGCGGAGTGGCGAGAAGCCCTGTCTGAACCCATGGCCCGCAAGTACGGCATAAGCGTCGACGCCCTGACCGCCAGGTCCGCCGAGATCGCCGAGCGCGTCATGCGGGAACAGAAGAACAGGGTCTTCCAGGCGGACATCGTGGTCGTCGGCTCTTCCCAGTTCTTGCTGACCTTCCAGCCCGAGGGAGCGCTCCAGTCCATAGAGAAGTCGCTGATACTGCCCGAAGTAACGGACTCCAAAGTCTGGTGGCGCGGGGAAATCCCCTGGCTGGACAAGGACACCAAAAGCTATTTGCAGTTCTACGAGTATGTCACGCCCCCGATTGTGATCAACACCGACATGGTGAAGCCCGGCGAAGTGAAGGCGTGGAAGGACCTCTTGAACCCGAAATGGAAGGGCCAGATCGTTATCAACGACCCCACCATCTCCGGGTCGGGGCAGAAGACCATGACAATGCTGGCCTACAGCATAATGGACTGGGACTACATCAACCAGTTCGCGAAGCAGGAACCGGTGATCCAGCGGGACCCCCGCTTGCTGGTGGAGTGGGTGGCCAGGGGTAAGTATCCCATCGTCATTGCGCCTGAAAAAGCCGTGGTCTTTGAGTTCGCCAAGCTGGGCGCCCCCATTACCCAGATGGTGCCCACCGAAGGGGCGTACCTGGAGGCCAGCTATGGGTTTGTGTCGCAGCCCAAGGGCAGCCCCCATCCCAGCGCGGCAAAGGTATTCATCAACTTCTTGATGAGCCGGGAGGGCCAGACCCTTTCTTCCAGGGCCACCGGCCATCAGAGCACCAGGGTCGACGTACCCACCGATCACCTCGAGTCTATCGTGGTCCGCCAGCCCGGCATCAAATACATATCGACCAATGACAAGGACTTCATGGATAAGGAAGTCGACCTGAAGAAAAGGGTGATCGAGATCTTTGCTCCGCTGAAGAAGTAGGGGCGAACTCGTGTGTTCGCCCGCGCGGGCAACCGTAGCGGCACGCTGCGCGTGCCCGTAGGGGCTCTCCCCCTTTGAAAAAGGGGGATTAAGGGGGATTCGCCGCTGCCAGAAGCGCCACCGGTAGCACGCGCCACGAATGGTGAGGGTACCGGCACACAGGCGAGACGCCTGTGGTACTGTATTGTCGTCAAGGAGAAACGCCGATGCGCAATCTTTTTACCCCGGCCGTGAGTGTATTCTTCATTCTGGCCCTGGTCTCGCCTGCCTGCACCGTCCCTGCGGCGACGGCCCCGCCGCCCGCTGCCCCCGCGGGCAAGGCCGCGCCGGCGTCGTCCGCCAAAGCGCTCTGGGAGCAGGACTGGGAGCGCACTCTGGCCGAGGCGAAAAAGGAAGGCACTGTCCTTGTTTACACCGGGTTTGGCGCCGACTTCAGGGCGGCTCTGAGCCAGGCGGTGAAGGAGAAATACGGTCTGGACGCGGAATTCGTGCTGGGGAGGTCTGCGGAGATCGCCGAGCGCATCATGAGGGAACAGAGGAGCAGGGCCTACGCCGCGGACGTCGTTATAATCGGCAGTTCGCAGCATCAAATGGCCCTGTGGCCGGCGAACGTCCTTTTGCCTTTGAAGCCGGTCATCACCCTGCCGGAGGTGCTCGACCCGAAGATGTGGTGGGAGGGGACGGTCCCATGGGTGGACCGGGAGGCGGCTACCGTCCTGCAGATGTATGCCTTTGTGCAGCCGCCCATCGCCGTCAACACCACCATGGTAAAGGCCGGCGAGATAAAGTCCTGGCGGGACCTGCGCAAATGGCAGGGGCAGATGATAATGGATGATCCAACGCTCGGAAGCGGCCCCGCTATACAGCAACTGGCATTGGTGGGTGAGTACATCATGGGCTGGGACTTTGTCCGTGAACTGGCGGGTTGGCAGCCGCTCCTCTTAAGAGACCGCAACCAGCAACTACAGTGGTTGGCCATGGGCAAGAATCCCGTTTTGTTGTTCCCGGAAACGGCTTCCCTGTCTCCCTTCAAGAAGACGGGGGCGCCGGTCGGGCTGGTCACGCCGGCGGAAGGGGCGACCGTGACGGCCGGCTTCGGCACTGTGGCCATGCTCAAGGGGGCGCCGCACCCCAACGCGGCCAAGGTCTTCATCAACTTCCTGCTCACGAAGGAAGGCCAGACGGTCGCCACCAGGACCACCCTGTCCCAGAGCGCCCGCCTGGATGTGCCCGTGGACCATCTGGACCCCGACCTGGTGCGCATCCCGGGCATCAAGTACGCCAGTTCGACCGACGAAAAGTTCATGGCCGTGCAGGTTGATCTCTATAACAGGCTGATTGACATCTTCAAGCCCCTCGTGAAATAATCACCCCCGTGTGGGGCGGGTTAAGGGCACAAGGGTCAGCGGGGCGTGCGGCGGGCGCCCGAACCCACCGGACCGATGGAGCAATAGGCGCGGCATTGCGATCACGGTTGGGGCATGGCAATCCGTGCTCGGACGCCGCGCGCCCGGAAGGGGCCACAACCTGCTTGTTGGCTGGCGCCGGCAAATACCCGGGTTCGCTGTTGTTCAGCATTCACAGGCGAGACGCCTGTGCCACGACGCCTGTGCCACTGATGGGTTAACCGAATAGCAAAGGAGAATAATTCAGCATATGTCTAATCTGGCAGACGGGACCCCAAAGAAATTCGATATGGAAAGCGATGTGGTGATCGTGGGCTATGGGGGCGCCGGGGCAGTGGCGGCCATCACCGCTCACGATCTCGGCGCCAGGGTGCTCATCCTGGAGAAGACGTCCGCCGGCGGCGGCAACACCAAACTGTCGGGCGGCACTTTTCTCACCCCGACGGGCATGGGAGGCGTCCCGTACATCGAGAAAATATCCTATGGGACCATGGAGAGAGATATAGCCGCGGCGTTTCTGGAGACCGCCCTGAAAAACGAGAGCTACATGAGAAGCCTCGGCGGAGAGCCGGAGATTTCGCCGGACTTCTCCGTAGGATACCCCAGCCCGAGCGGCAAGGCCAGCTTTCCCCACGTCCCCGGCGCGGAGTTCATGTCGAAGCGCGTCCTCAAGCGGGTAAAGGGCACCCGCGGCGAACGGCTGTGGGAGGTGCTTGCGACCAACGTCGAGCGCCGGGGAGTGCCGGTCCTGTTGGATACGCCTGTCCGGGAGCTGCTCACCAACGGCGCGCGGGAGGTAACCGGTGTGGTCGCCGAGAGGGATGGCAAGAAGATCACGGTCAAAGCCAGAAAGGCGGTGGTCCTGACTACCGGCGGCTTCGAGTTCGACGAAGCCCTCAAGTGGGACTTCCTCGCCAGTAAGCCTTTCTACGCCTACGGGCACCCCGGAAATACCGGCGACGGCATCCGGATGGCCCAACAGGTGGGGGCCGCCCTGTGGCACATGCCGGCCACCTCGGCCTCCGCCGGTTTCAAATGCGATGAATACCAGGCATCTTTCGGCATCAGGTTTATCAGCGAGCGGTTTATCTACGTCGACAAAAACGGGCAACGGTTTACGGACGAGGCCGGGGTTGAGCTCCATGAAATCGCCGCCAAACTGGCCGTGTTCGACTCGAAGCGCATGGACTATCCGCGCATCCCCATGTACGCCATCTTCGATGACGTGGCCCGGCGCAAGGCCCCCCTCAACCCGGGCGGGACCGGCATCAACCAGTACCTGTACAAATGGAGCGCCGACAACTCGGCGGAAGTCGCCCGCGGCTGGATAGCCCAGGGCAGGTCCATAAGGGACCTGGCCGCCCGCATCGGCATCGACCCCGCCGCCCTGGAAAAGACCGTCGCCACCTACAATCAGTACTGCAAGACGGGCAAGGACCCGGACTTCGAGAGGGGCAAAGAGACCCTGGCGGCCATCGAAACGTCCTCCTTCTACGCCATCAAGCTGTACCCGTGCCTGATCAATACCCAGGGCGGTCCCCGCAGGGACAAGGATTCGCACGTGCTCGACGCCTGGGGGAAACCCATTCCGAGGCTCTACGCGGCGGGCGAGCTGGGGTCCATCTGGGGGTTCATGTACCAGGGATCGGGGAACAATGGCGAGTCCATCGTCTTCGGCCAGATCGCCGGCCGCAACGCCGCTGGGGAAAAGCCGTGGGGCTGACCCGTCGCAGCCCCCCGGGGTTGTAGCCGCAGGTCTTTAGCCTGCGGGGGTGGGGGGAAACCCCGTAGCGACATCCATTGCCCGGACATGCCGGGGTCGCTACGGCAACCGGTAGCACAGGCCGCCGTGCCTGTGAGGGCTGTATTTTTGCAGTGTCAGTTGTGTTCTGTCAACGACGAACGTTCAACCCGAAAAGGCTTTATGCCAGCCACTGACGAGAGAAGCCGGCATGGCCGAAGTCCGGCGCTCACAGGCACGGAGGCCTGTGCCACCAGGCCAAATTCAGGAAGGAAGAAGAACAAACATGCTTTTCGAAAAGTACGACCTGGAAGCCGATGTGGTGGTAGTAGGCTATGGCGGCGCGGGGGCAACGGCAGCCATTACCGCCCACGATAATGGCGCCAGCGTCATCGTCCTGGAGAAGATGCCTTCCGGAGGCGGCAACACCTATCTCTCGGGCGGGACCATCCTCAACCCGGTCAGCATGGAAGCCGTCCAGTACATGGAACGGCTCTCCTTCGGCACCGTGGACAAAGAGATAATTGAGACCTACGTCCAGTCCTGCATGAAGAACGCCGACTGGCTGAGGGAAAACGGCGCCGAGGTCGAATTCCACCGGCCCACGGTGGTCGGTTACCCCTTCTCCACCGGGGGGGCGGCCTTCCCGAAACTTCCCGGGGCCAAAGCCATCGCCAAGGTCATTGTCAAGGGCGCCGACGCCGAGGGTACCAACGCCCAGAGGCTATGGAAGTTCCTTTCCGGCTGCGTGCAGCGCCGCGGCATCAAGGTCATGGCCGGCGCGCCGGCAAAGGAGCTCATGACGAATTCAAGGGGCCAGATCACCGGCGTCATGGCCGAGGAGAAGGGGAAGCCCCTGGCCTTGAAGTGCAGACGCGCTGTGATTTTGACCTGCGGCGGCTTTGAGTGGGATGAGGCGATGAAGTGGGACTTCCTGCCCTGCAAACCCTTCCACAGCTACGGCAATCCGGGCAACACCGGCGACGGCATCAGGATGGCTCAGAAGGCTGGCGCGGCCTTATGGCACATGGGCGCGGTATCCGCTTACCTCGGTTTCAAGACCCCCGAGTACCAGGCGGCTTTCCAGATACGCTTCCTGAGCGAGGGGTTCATTTTCGTGGACAAGGCCAGCAAGCGGTTCGCCAACGAGGTCGGATTCGAGTTGCACGACATGTGGCGGGCGGTCAACTACTTCGACCCGGACCGCATCGAGTTCCCCCGCATCCCTGCCCACGCTATCTTTGACGAGACCACCCGGCGCAAGGGTCCACTCTACACCGGCATCATGGGGCTCAACAGGGATATCTACAAGTGGAGCCTGGACAACTCCAAGGAAATCGCCAAAGGGTGGGTAATCCAGGGCAAGACGGTATCCGACCTGGCGAAGCAGATGTCGGTGGACGAGGCCGCACTGGAAAACACCATCAGCCGGTACAACGAGGGCTGCAAGAGCGGCCGGGACGCCGATTTCAACCGGCCGAAGCAGGCGCTCCGGGCGCTGGAAGGGCCGCCCTACTACGCCATAAAGGTCTGGCCGTCCTTGATCAACACCCAGGGCGGACCCCGCCGCGACAAGGAATCCAGGGTTCTGAATCCCGATGGTAAGCCCATCCCCAGGCTCTACGCCGCGGGGGAGCTCGGCTCCATCTGGGGTTTCATGTACCAGGGGTCCGGCAATGTGGGCGAGTGCCTGGCCTTCGGCCGGATCGCCGGTCAGAACGCCGCCAAAGAGTCCCCGTGGGGGTAGCCCATGGCTTCAGCCTTGCGGGTGCGGGGCCGACTTAACCGCAAAGGGCGGGGAGGGATCTAACCACAAAGGACGCAAAGGAACGCAGAGGGGACACAGAGTGAATTCCTGGCCTCTGCAAACCTTGTCGTCCTCTGTGGTGACAGCGTCCGCCGCCACAGTCCCTTTATGCTCTCTGCGGCTTGGTGTGGGACAATGCCAATCCCCCTTTTTCAAAGGGGGAGAAGATTTGACCGGTGATCTATCATGCTGATAGCTGAAAAGACCTTTGCCATCGAAGCTTCCCGCGACACCGTCTGGGACCTCCTGGGAAGCGCCATATTCTATTCGCTTCCCCTGGAGAAGATCGACCTCCTGAGTGAGAACGCCTTCAACGCCGAGCTCCGGCAGAAGGTGGGGCCGGGCTGCCTGACCCTGTTCTTCCAGGGGCAACTCGTGGACAACGCCCCACCTGAGTCGCTGGGCTGCCTGCTCACCGCCAGAAGCAAATGGGGCATCGTCCGCCAGCGCATGAGGGTGACCTTCGCCCTGACCGCAGTGGAAGAGAACAGAACGGAGATCATCTGCACGACGGCAGCGGAGGGGATGGGTCTCATCGAACGGCTGCTCCTCATCGGGATGCTCCGGGGCCTGGCCGGGGAGACCCTGGCCCGCCTCCAGTCCCGGCTGGAGCAACTGGTATGACTGCCTGGGGGTGCCGCAGGCGTCCCTGCCTGCGGGTCCCGGTACCGATAGGCCTCCGGACCCGGCGTCCGGTTTTTGAAAAGGTGACGCCCCTGGCGGCCGGCTGCCGGCCATGCGCGGCCGAGTTTCGGGGGAGGTTCCGCCTCAAAAGCGTCTTGATTTTTCCTTTTCAGTGTCATAACATTGTATCGGACATCGCCCCAGCCAGGCCCCACCAATGGCTTCGCCGGTGGGCGATTCAGCTAACGGCGAAGCGCAATCGAGACCGGACGGCCTGCACACTGGGTCCGGCATCGTCCGCTTCGGGAAAGCTGTTTGGTTGGTCTCAGTCAAAAGGGGCGGCATTCGGTGGTTTATCAGGTAGGAGGAGGTATTCAATGGATAAAAGGGTCCTAGCATCCATCCTCACGTTCGGAATGATCGCCGCGCTGGTAATCCCGGGTTGCGAGACACCCGCCCGGCCTACCCCGCCTTTCCTCAATGCCTACCCGCCCGGGGGGGTGCCCGCCCCACAGGGGTCGGCCGCCCCGGCCCCTGCGGCCGCGGCGACCCCCTTCCCTCTCAGTCACGAAGACTTTGTCAGGATAGCTTTCAAACACATTTCGGAGACGTACGGCATCCCGATTGCCGACCTAGAGAGCGATGTAAGCGACGTCAGAAACTTTCTCCTTACCAACGTGGCAGTCCGCCATGCCGTCGTGCACAACAATAAGTCACGAAAACTGCCGTCAGAGAAGATGAGATTCTGGTCGATCGCCGTCGATGCCCAGGGGAGGGTATTCGACTACATCGCGCTTGACAACGCCGAAAATGTCGCCCGCGCCAACAAGTACGGCAAGACCGATCCTTTGCTGTGGGGCCAACTGGAAAAGGCCGCGCCGGGGGACCTCATCGACGTTACCGTCGGAGTGAAAGGACTGGACCCGGAGGCTATCAGGAAGCAGGTCCAGAAGAACTATCCGGACCTTTACTTCGGACCAATCCCGCCCCCCACCCGGGTGCCCTATGACGCCAAACGCTGGCAGCAATACGAGACTGAAGTCAGCACTGAAATCATCAGGCAGGGGGCCGCCCTGGCGCAGCCACTGATTGACTACATCAAGAGCAGGGGGTACGACGTCGAGCTCCTGAAGGGTTCCTCGGCCGTAACCGGCAGGTTACCAAAGTGGTTCATCGAGGAACTGAAAGCGAGGGAAGACGTGGCAGGGATGGGCGCGACGGGCGGGATCAGTCGCAGGTCCTTCAGGCAGAATATCGACACCGCAAGCCCAAGCGATGGCGCTCCCGGCGCCTGGCAGCGGCAGGTCACGGGCCTCGGCAGAAAGATCGGCATAGCCGACTCGGATGGGGTGAACCCGAGCAATCCGTACCTGGCCCCCAGGGTTCATTACGTTCATAGCCCCACCCCGGCGCCGGCCGAGCACCCGACCAACGTGGCCGGCGTGGCCGCGAGCTCCCACCCCAGATACAAGGGCATTGCCCCCCAGGCCGAGATATACAGCGCCCACATCGGCTATGACCCTCCGCTGTTTTATCAACAGGCCACCTTCGAACTGATCGATCCCACCGTTGAAGCCAAAGTGGTCAACCTGAGCTGGGGGGCAGACGGGAACATGCCGGACCTCATCACTTCCGACCTGTTCTACGACTGGGTGGTGAGGCACAGGCGGGTCTCGGTGGTGGCTACGTCTGGCAACATGGGGCAGTACCCCCTGTACTCCATCGACTCCCCCGGGAAGGGTTACAACGTTATCACCGTGGGCGGGTACACCGACAACGATACCGCCCGCTGGAACGCGGACGCCATGTGGCCGCCTTCGAGTTCGAAGAACTTATCGAGTCGCGGGAATGAGAAACCCGAGCTGGTGGCCGTGGGCCAATCCGTGTACACCACGAGCAATCAAGCCCCGTGGATCACCAGCGGGGCTCTTTCCGGCACCAGTCTCGCTGCCCCCCAGGTGACCGGGGCCATCGCCTCCTTGTTTCACAGGAAGCCATCCCTGGAGGGGAAACCAGAGGCCATAAAAGCCATCCTGATGGCGAGCGCCATCCACAACATCGAAGGCAGTCCCGTCAATCAGTTGGGCGTGGACGACACAGACGGCGCCGGAGCGATTGACCTGGAGCTCGCCGATTACATGGCACAGTTTGCGAAGTACCAGTGGGCGCAAGTTAACTTGACGTCCGACTTCCCGGGCGGATGGTACACGACCAGCCCCGAGTTCTGGGGGGCGCCAGGCAAACGGGTGAGGGTGGCCATAAACTGGGACTCCAACGTCCCGGCAGACTACTGGTATTTCAGCAACCTGGACACCCGGCTTTACCTTGAGATTCACCGGCTGGACCAGCAAGGCCAGGAAGTGGAGTTAGTAGCTACTTCGCTCTCTGATGTCGACAACTTTCAACTGGTGGACTTTTACCCGGCTGTCGCTGCCAACTACAGGGCGAAGGTGTTCAGGGCTTACAGCAGTGAGACATCCAACTACCTGGGCATCGCCTGGCTGGTGACGGACCAACTCTATGCTTACACCTCCTTGGACCAGGAGGTGAGGGCCGCTGACGAGTCCACCTTTGCCCCGGTGTTTATTGATAGCGTGACCGAGCCCCGGGTGGCTTCGACCTATCCGCCCGGGAACGCGGCGAACGTTCCAGGCGGCATAAGAAGATACGTCGCGAACGCGACCTACCCGGGTCTGGACCCGGACTACGATCCGCCGCACGCCAACCGTCACCCGGTCCGCGTCATCGGCGTTGAACCCGGGGACTATCCGTTTGACCATCTCGATTCAGTCCAGATTGATGACGACCAGGGCCGAGCCCGGTTCTACTACACCACCTGGGAATATGGCTATCAGGCGCCACTGAAACTGGCCAGGATGGGCCTCTCGCTTGACGGTTCGGCCAAGAAAGCGTATGACCTGTATCTGGTCTATGATATCCTCGCCGGGTTAGACAGATACGTCGGAGTGCAGACAGCTTACCGCAGGCAATACCAGAGGGGTGACGCCAAGGAAGATTTCGACGAGAACCCTGAGAACGACGTTGACATGAACGACGCCATGTTTATTGCCCAGTACAGAGTAGGAATAAGGCCGCTGAGCGACCTGAACGCAGTTAACGCCGCTTCGCCCCAACACAATGAGCCCTATGACAAAATAGACATGAACGATGCCTTGTTTATATCGCAATATCGCGTGAACCTACGCGACGAATTCTTCGACTGGGTTGAAGCGTCTTCATCGGCTTACGCTACCAGGTCGGGAGGCGAGGCGGTGCTGGAGACAGGCTCACTGCAGCTAGGCCGGGGGTACACCGGCCGGGTGCCCATCACTCTGAGGAACATAACCGGAAAAGCAGGCGTTGGCGCCTATGAGATAAGGGTAACATTTGACCCGGGTGTGATCAGGGTGGATTCCGTCGACGGCGGCCCAGGGCCGCTTGGGAAGCCAGCCGCGTTCAGGATCGACAACGGCAAGGGGATCGTGTCGCTCGCCGGCTTCGACCCCCAGATACCAGGCGTCACCAAAGACAGCGAGATCGCCTACTTAAATATCTCCGCGGTGGGGCCGGTAGGAAGATCAACAACCCTGGGAGTGAGCGTCAACCTGTTGTCTGATTCGCTCGGCAATAACGTGGCTGCCAGACTTGCTGCCGGTGGTGTCAGTATCAGGTAGGTCGGTTCTGCAACGCACTCGGGCGTGGTGGGCGTAGCATTGGGTACGGTTTCATTGCGGTCTGGTCGCTGGTCTGGCCAGAACTCTGCCGCGTTGGAGCGCATTGACGGGGGTCTCGCGCACCCTTTGCCCGTAATCCAAAGAGGGAGGTAACCAATGCCAACAGCAAGCCAGGAGATGGCCGGCTACATAGCATCGCTGCAATTCGGCGACATACCCGCGGAGGTCGTGTCCAGGACAGCGGACCTCGTCCTCGACCACCTGGGGGTCTGCATCTTCGGTTCCACCACCCCGTGGGCGCAGATGGTGACCGACCAGGTAATCAGCGAGGGCGGCAAGGAACAAAGCACGATGTTCCTCAGCGGGCATAAAACTATCCCCCGGAGCGCCGCCCTGGCCAACGGCGTCATGTCCCACGCCTTCGAGCTTGACGATACCCTGACTCCCTTTCATCCCGGCGGGGTGGTGATTCCGGCGGCCCTGGCGGTGGGGGAGGACCTTCATTGCACCGGCCGGGACTTCGTCGCTGCCGTCGTTGCCGGTTACGAGGTGATAGGCCGGATCGGTTCGGCCATCCATGACGCCAAGGTCATCCGCCACGGGCATCACGCCACCGGGATTCTCGGCTCTTTCGGGGCCGCCGCTGCCGCCGGCAAGCTTCTCAAGCTGGACGAAAAGAAGCTGGTATCCGCCCTGGGTCTGGCGGCCAACCAGCATACCGGTCTCATGGAGTTTTTCAAGGAAGGGACGATGGAGAAGAGGTTCTTCTCCGGGAAAGGCGCCCACGATGGCGTCCTGTCGGCGGTGCTGGCGGCCAGGGGTTTCACCGCAGCCAGCACCCTGCTGGATGGCGAATACGGCTTCTGCCGGGTGTTCGACCGCGAGGCCGACCTGTCGCTGCTGACCCGGGACCTCGGCAAGACCTTCAAATTGATGGAGACGACCATCAAGCCCTATCCCTGCTGCCGGACCATCCATGCCCAGATCGACGCGGCCATAAAGATCGCTGAGGCGCAGGACCTATCGCCGGAAGATATCAGCGAGGTAGTGGTGGGCGGCAACGCGGCCCAGGCCTGCGACCAGCACGCCTATTACGACGTCCCGGACGTCATGGCGGCGCAGTATGGCATTCCCTATTGCATCGCGCGGGCATTGATAAGCCGTAATGTCTGGGTGGACGACTTCACCCCGGCGGCCATGACCGACCCGGAGACGCTGAAGTTCATGCGCTGCATCAAAGTAGTGCCTGACGAGGAGGTGGAGCGCCGCCGCGGCATGGCGAAGGTGAGCATCAAGTCGCGGGAGGGGGAGACTTTCACGGAGACGGTCCTTGTCCCCAGGGGATCACCTGGGGACCCTTCTTTCCGGAAGGACCTCCACGAGAAGTTTGCCAGGCTCAGTCTGGGGGTGCTGCCCGAGGAGAGGGTGAACACCATCCGTCGCCTCGTAGCGGGTCTGGCCGGACTCGGAGACATCGGAGAACTCGCTGCGGCCGTGCTCGCCCGGCCCTGACCGCCGGTACCACCCCGAAGGGTCGGGGTGAGAGGCGGACAAACACCAATGCCCGATTTCCCTTGCTAACCCCTGTGTATTTTCCTTCGGGGGACCCTTCTACACATGAAAATAGCTGAAGTCAGAGACGTAATTCAAAAACACTCCCGGGACGAATTGAGGGTGATCATCACCCGGCTATACAAAGCGATGCCCAAAGCTATCAAGGAAAAGAATGACATTGATGGTCTTTTGAGGGACCCCAACTCCTCCGTCCAATCAGGACGGGGAAGCAAGCAGGAGGAACCGCCGGACATTGACTGGTTGGAGTATGAGGCCAACGAGTTCATTGAAGATGCCTATAAACAGTATTACTTCGCGCCGAACAGCTTTGTTCCGAAGAGCGAGCGCCCCAAATGGCGTTTCATTGTGAAACGGTTATATAAAGACTTATTGCTTGCCGCCGACAAAGAGAACGTATCTCAGGCGGCGGCGATATTGGAGAAGTTGTACAACCTGCTGTGCTACTCCTGCAGCTATATTCTGTTCAGTGGCGATGATCCCTTCGGGTCCGTAGGTATTGCGCAGGAAGAATTCTTTCGGAAGGTTCTTTCCCTGAAATACCAGTGTGAAGACAAGGCCACCTTCATAAGAAATGCCCTGCTTTCCATGGTCAATAATGCCTCGGACAGGCATACGCTCCGCGACAATCTGATGGCGGTGATACTGGAATTCGCCAGGACCCCGGACCTGAAAGAGATGACCATAGCCAGGTGCAGCGAGCTTATTGATGTCATCAAGAGAGAACAGCCCTCGAAGAAACAAGCATTCGGCTCAACTTATGAATATGAAAAAGAAGAAAAGCTCAATAATCTGGCCGGGATGGGGTTCTTCTGTTATGCCCGGTTGTGTGATTACGACAATGCCATTTCCTATTTCAAGGCGAACTACGGGGGAACTTCCAGCCAGGTTCTGGTAGGCAGCCGGAGGCCGGGACCATGCGGCTTTGCGCTTCGCGCAGTGGACTGCCAAGATGGCAATGAACTCTGCGGGCGACATCATGAAAGGAGGCCTATTCAGAATGCCGACGAAGCGAGATTTCCAGCAAGCGCTCAACGATGTTTTTACCGATTCCGAGGGGAAAGGCGACTCTCACGTTGACGTCCGCGCAGGTGACCTGCACCAGCGAGTCGGGGAATATCCCGGTCACCACCACCGGATGCCGACATGCTGCAGTGTTTTGCGCGGCAACATGCACGAAGGAGACCAGATTTTGGACGGGCCCCCGAAAGGAAACGGTGCCCGCCTCAAGATAAGGTACTATCTCCCGCGTGACAAAGTTCACGGCCAAAACTCCGCCGGAACGAAGTTCAAACGGTCCGTCGGGTCCGCGCCGCGGTCTGCGAATGTCCTGGAACCTGCGACGATAACTGCCGAAGGAAGTTGCACCGGCAGCTCCGCCATTTCGTTGGGCAGCGTGATGTTTCGAAAAGTCGCCGATATCTTGCCGGAGACCGACCGTTGCGGAGCCATTGAAACCTTTCGCCCTCAATCGAGGTATGCGAACCAACATGGGTTGCCACGGCTGGACCCGGACGGCGAGGGGGAGTTCTGCGAGTTCAATATCGGCACTCAAATGCGGCATCAAGCCGGGAATTACATTTTGACCTCCGATGGGGAAAGGATGTACGTAGGGGAATGCCAAAGTCTCTCAGATAGGTTCAACTCGGGTTACGGACACATATCTCCGAGAAACTGCTACAAGTACGGCCGGTCAACGAACTGCCGGATAAACAAATCAGTCCTTTTGGAAGCTCGAAAAGGGGCTAAGATCGAACTGTGGTTTTCTCGGGTGACTGAGGGCAAAGAAGCCCGAAAGCGGATAGAAGCCTGCCTGAGAGACCAATTCAAGTGGCCGTGGAACAAGTAGCGCAAAGTGAGGTGTTGTGCGGGAGGACCAGGTATGCTTTCCACTGTGGTGAGATGCGGGGGCGCCGTTGGCCGTTACCTTGCCCGGCAAGATTCCTGCCGGTGAGGAGCCCGTCATCCCCGCGCGGCTGGTGTTCTGCATAGGTGGGCGGTCCCTTGGGAGAGCTATATACTCAGGAGTTTGATACTCTAGAGTATATTAGTTTCGGAGGCCCGAGATATGGACTTCATAGACAGGGAAAGAGAGATGGAGTTTCTGGCAAGCAAATCGCGGGAGGAGAAGGCCCAGCCGCCGCTCTTCTATACTCTAATACCCAAGCCTGACAAGCCTGAACCAAAATCGCGAATGATGATGCCCAACTGGACCGGGGGCGAATGATGAGTCAATCCTTTCATGACTGGCCGGCCAGGCCCCTTCAAGAATGAAAACCGCGATTGACCGGCGGGGACGCCAGCCTGTTTCAAAACCGGTAGAACGGGCATCTTGCCCGTTCGCTCGCTGGGGGCGCGAGCGTCACAATAAGTCACAATAATCCCGGACTATGCACGGCCTATCTGAGTACTTTACTTGTTCACCACCACCGCAGGCTAAAGACCTGCGGCTACAACCCCGCCCTGCGCGTGCATAATCCGGGATAATAGGACTTTCCGGGGCTTGTCACCCTCTCCTGGCATCTCCCATCAAGGGAGAGGGACTCTTGAGACGGGCTGACGCCTGTGCCGCCGGTGGGAGCTATCTCCTCACTGTCAGGGATGCCACCAGGATGTCCGTGGGAACGTAGTCATCGGTCAGGAGGATGGGGTCTTTTGCGGCCAGGTAATTCTCCAGCTCCAGGGGGTTGACAGGCGCCCCGGACGGCTCTTCCTTCCCCTGCGATAGCACCGATTTCATATAGTCCTCAAGGTCCAGGCGCCGGTCGGTGGCCAGGATGACCATGGTCCTCTCTTCCGGTATGCGGAACAGGTAGACGTTGTCAAAGACCTGCCTCAGCGTATGGATGAAAGACGCCATATACTTACCCTGCCGGTAGTCATCGATGATGTTGACCAGGTAGACGCCGTCTTTCTCCATGTTGGCCTTGACCAGCCTGCCGAATTCCACCGTGGTCAGGTGGTAGGGAGTCGAGCGGTCGTTGAATACATCGCCCACGACGATGTTGTACCTTTCCGTTGCCCTTCGACCGATCAAGAAGATCCGGGCGTCCTGGTCGTAGGTCTTGATGGTTGTGTCCGCCGGCAGGCCGAGCTCCTGGTGGGCGACTTCCGTCACCGCGGGGTCGATCTCCACCACTTCGTTCACCGTCCCGGGGTAGACCGCTTCCAGGTAGCGCGGGAAGGAATAGCCCCCGCCGCCGAGATGGAGGGATCTCAGGGGCCGGCCGTCCCGCACAATGTACCGTGTTATCTCTTCGAAGACCTTGAGATAGGGATATTTCAGTTTGGTGGGGGAATCGGGCAGGACAAAGCTGTGAATGAGGTGGTCCAGCACCAGCGCCTTGTAAACGCCGTCCTCATCGCCGAACGTCCTGATCTGGATGGTGAAGTAGCTGGACTCCCTGGTGTAGTTCTCCTGCCATCTATCCGGGGCGCGCCAGATGCCGGCGGAAAGCGCCAGCACCGCGGCAAGGACCAGCGCCGTGGCCGCATGTTTCAGCGAACGCTTCCTTCCGTCCGGGACCGGCCAGAGGGACCAGGCCAGCAGGCCGGTCAGGACCAGGACCCCCGCCACCAGCCAGACCACCATCCTGGTGCCGAACTGAGGCACCAGGTAGAAGCCGGTCATGAAGGTGCCCAGGATAGACCCGGCGGTGGAGACGGCGTATATGGCGCCGACGATGCCGCCGGTGCGCCCCAAATCGACAAGGGTTAGCCTGATGACCTGTGGCGAGACCATGCTGAGGATGAAGGCGGGCGGGAAGAAGATCAGGAAGGTCTTCAAGGCAAAACTCAACATCACGGGCGCCTTCTCCGTCCAGATGGCAGGGGCGAAGGTCTTGATGGCCGGCAGTATGGCGACGGTGGCCAGAGCGCCCACGAAAAACGTGACGACCAGAATCGAGGACGAGCGATATCTGTCGGCCAGTCTGCCGCCCGCATAGTTCCCCAGGGCTACCCCGGCCAGCACCACTCCGATGATGCTGGTCCACGTGTAGAGTGACACGCCGATATAGGGCGCCAGCATCCGGCCCGCGATGAGTTCGATCACCATCACGCAGGAGCTGCCGGCAAAGGCGATGGCGTTTGCCTTCCAGAGTGCAGGTCGATGATGCATATGTGTTCGCTCGGTCGGGTGGTTGAAGTGTAAACCACGATGCCCCTTGACGTCAACGTCGGAAGGATTCGAAGATCAAAAGACTGAAGATTCCCCACCCGACGGCCATGAATACTCGGTCTTCCGTCTGCAATCCGTAGTCCAGTGGCACAGGCCAGTGGCACGGGCGTCCCGCCTGTGAGGGCCCGGTTTCGCAAATTCCCGGGCCATCCTGTCCGTGACTACCAGCCGGCGACAGGCGCGGCGGCCTGTCGTACCGGTCTTTGCAGATGACATCGGAGTCCAGATAATGTATCATATCCCGGAGCCAGGGAATGGAACGACAATGCAAGCGTGACTGTGGAAGCCATGCGGCATCGAACCGTGGGCGTTGCTCAATCCCGGATTATGCATCGGCGTGGGGGGTGTAGTGCACAGCTTCATATCTGCGGGTGGGGACAACGACCACCCCGGCAAGGTTGAAGCCATCCCGATTCTATCGGGACGCCCCCATCCACGCATGATCAGCGTTGACTAGCCCGGAAAAGGACTTGAATCTATGGGCATGACAATGGCAGAGAAGATACTGGCGCGGAAGGCGGGACTGGCCTCGGTCAGGCCCGGCCAGTACGTCACGGCCAGGATCGACCGGTTCATGTCCGGCGACTCGAGCACGTCGGAGATGTACACGGCTTTCAAGGAGATCGGCATCAGCAGGGTATGGGACCCGGCCCGCGTCATAGCCATGACGGACCACCACTCCCCGGCCAGAGATGTGGAAGCGGCCGAGCGCGACGTGCTCAAGAGGAAATTCGTCCGGGAGTTCAATATCGCCCATTGGTACGATGTCGGCAGAGGCGGCATTTGCCACCAGATTCTGCCGGAGAACGGGCACGCGCTCCCCGGAATGCTCATCGCGGGCTCGGACTCCCACACCACTTCCTACGGTGCGTTCAACGTGGCGGCGACGCCGATCTCGATGCCGGAGTCGTACCTGGTGGTGGCCAAAGGCGAGGCCTGGTTCAGGGTCCCGGAGACCATCAGGTTCGAGGTCTCCGGCGAGCTGTCGCCGAGGGTCATGGGGAAGGATGTCATCCTGAAGATCGCCGGCGACTACGGCGCCGATTTCGCCCTCTACAAATCGGTCGAGTTCGTTGGCTCCGCAGTGCAGAAAATGGGCCTCAGCGACCGGTGGGCTATGGCCTGCATGGGGGTGGAGATCGGGGCCAAGTTCGCCATCTTCGAGGCCGACCAGAAGACCTTTGACTTTCTCCGGGGCCGCGCCAGGGAACCCTTCGAGCCGGTCAGGAGCGACCCCGACGCCGTCTTTGAAGAAAGCTACCTTCTGGATGTCAGCAGTTTGCCGCCGCAGGTAGCCTGCCCCCACGACGTCAGCAACGTCCGTCCGGCAAGCGAGGTGGGCAGGATTCCCATCGACCAGGGGTTTATCGGCTCCTGCGTCGGTGGCAGACTCGATGACCTGGAGGCAGCCGCGGGAATACTGCGCGGCAAGAAGATAAGTCCGGGGGTCCGGCTGATAGTCATCCCGGCTTCGCAGGAGGTGTTCAGGGATGCCCTCCGCGCCGGGATAGTGGAAACCCTGGTGGAAGCGGATGCTTTTGTCGCCGGGCCGACCTGCGGGCCCTGCGGCTCGTGTCACCTGGGCATGCTGGCGGCGGGCGAAAGGTGCATCGCCGCCTCCAGCCGGAATTTCAAGGGCAGAATGGGCAGCCCCGAGGCCGAGGTCTACCTTGGCTCGCCGGCCACGGTGGCCGCTTCGGCCCTGACAGGGTACATCACAGACCCGAGAGAAGTCTGACGCAAATGACGACCCCCGACTGGATCGGGGGCGAATGACGAATAACCAGTACCGCAGGGCACCGTGCCTGCGAGGGCCGGACCTATGGCTTACCCGCGGCCATGACGGCCAATGACGAAATCCGAATGACGAATGACCAGTACCGCAGGCCACCGTGCCTGCGAGGGCCGGACCTATGGCTTACCCGCGGCCATGACGGCCAATGACGAAATCGGAATGACGAATGACCAACCCAAAGGGAAAATGACGAATTACGAAATTCGAATGACGAGTCAATGACGAATGACGAATACCAAATGACCAACTCAGGGCCAGGGCAGAATGCCGGCACAAATCGGGCCAAAACCGGGCCATCGCCATTAGTTTTGTCATTGGGCATTGCTGCGAAAATGTCATTGCGAGTCCCGATTTCATCGGGACGAAGCAATCCCCCTGCCCGTTCAGACAACGGTGGGATTGCTTCGTCGCTTCGCTCCTCGCAAAGACGGCTCATTCTCATTCTTGATGGTCCCGACTCGTCGGGATGGGTGATTAATTCGTCATTTCGTGACAGGCGGTGACCATGACCATTCCGGTTTTTCAGGGCAAGATATGGAAATTCGGCGACAATATCAGCACCGACCTGCTGATGCCCGGCTTCAGCCACGGCAAACCACCCCGCGAAAGGGCGTCTTTCTGCATGCACGCCAATCGACCCGAGTTCGCGGCAAAAGTGGCGCCCGGGGACGTGATCGTAGCCGGGCGGAATTTTGGCTGCGGCTCGAGCCGTCCCGCAGCCAGCAACCTGATGACGCTGGGGATAAGCTGCGTTGTCGCCGAGTCGTTCGCCAGACTGTTCTTCCGGAATTCCATCAACATGGGCTTCCCCCTGCTGTACTGCCCGGGGGTCCAGGGCGCGTTTGCGGAAGGAGATACGCTTCAGGTGGATTTCCGCACCGGCGAAGTCCGGAATGCCTCCACGGGCAAGATCCTGCCTGCGGAGCCCCTGCCCCAGATAGCCATGGATATACTTGACGCCGGAGGGGTTGTGGCCCTGCT
The DNA here is from genome assembly GCA_016210565.1 of Chloroflexota bacterium. Lineage (GTDB taxonomy): Bacteria > Chloroflexota > Dehalococcoidia > JACQUA01 > JACQUA01 > JACQUA01. The sequence goes on along the minus strand of JACQUA010000106.1, from coordinate 65,561 downwards.
CAAGAAAGAGTACAGCAGAAGTAATGACGAATGACGAAATTCGAATGACGAATCAATGCTCAAAACTCCAATGCTCAAAAAGCGTTTGCATTCGGCAGTCGGTATTGGTCATTCGTCATTCGGACTTTGTCATTTGCGGTTTGATTCGTCATTCGAATTTTCGTCATTCGTCATTTCCATGTTTCGTGGTTATCCCGGTCGGATCTCATCAAACTCTTAAAGGAGGAAGTCAATGCCAGCAGCCATCACCATCGCGGTCACCGGTGACTCCATCATCAACCGGCGCATATCGGTCAATACCGATGAGAGGTTTCTTTCGGTGGTCAAGATTCTCCGGGACGCCGACGTGGCTTACACCCACCTGGAGAGCTTGATTCACGACTACGACGGGCCGGAGGTCTACCCCGCCGCCGAAGCCGGGTGGACCTGGATGCGCTCGCCGCGTTTCATTCCCGATGAGCTGAAATGGGCCGGGTTCGACATCGTGTCGCACGCCTCCAACCACTGCGTGGACTATTCCTACGGCGGCCTGTTCTCGACCTGGAAAGCCCTCGACGAGGCCGGCCTGCCCCACGCCGGGACCGGGCGCAACCTGGGGGAGGCGCGGGAGCCGGCTTACCTGGACACCGCGAAGGGCAGGGTGGCCCTGGTATCCATGTGTTCCACCTTCACCGGCTGGGCCAGGGCCGGCGAGGCCAGGCGGGACGTCAAAGGCCGCCCGGGCCTGAATCCCCTGCGCTACTATTACGTAGCCGACGCCCGCAAGCTGGAAATGGTCAAGCAACTGGCCTTTGACGAGGGCTGGTGCATTTCCAACCAGGGCAAGACGTGGTATTTCTGCCCGCCGGGCCTGATGATGGCGATCCGGAAGTACGTGGAAGGGGACAAGCCGGGAATGCACACCGCCGTGGACGAGGATGACGCCGAGGGCAACCTGCGTTCTATTCGGGACGCGGCCAGGCAGGCCGACTACGTGCTGGTGCACCTCCACAACCACGAGTTCCACCCCGAAAAAGGCCTCAACACGCCGCCGGATTTCGTCCCTCCCTTTGCCCGGGCCTGCATCGACGCCGGGGCGCATATCTTCGTCGGGGAGGGAAGCCACGCGCCCACGCGGGGAATCGAGGTCTACAAGAATAGGCCCATATTCTATGACCCCGGTGACTTCTTCGGCATGAGCCTCACCGTGACGAAGATGCCGGCGGACTATTACCTCAGGCCGGGGTACCCACCCGAAATCAGGGACTGGCGGGCGACGCCGGCGGACGTTTACGACGCCAGGGTGTCGCTGCCCAAGCTCATCAACCCTCCGGGCGGGATGTTCAGCGCCCGCGTCAAAGGCTCGGTAGTGGGCCTTTGTTCCCTGGGGCAGGATGGGAAGCTCAGTGGGTTGAGGCTTCACCCGGTGACCATGGACCACGGCAACCGGTCCCGGGGCGGAATACCCCTGCTGGCTGGCCCTGACACTGCCGGCGCCCTCCTGGAGTACCTGGGCGATCTTTCCGCGCCCTTCGGCACAAGAATAGATTTTGATGGCGCATCCGGCGTGGTCAAACTGCCCGGGTAGGGTGGGTTAAGCACAGAAGGGAGGTGGGAGTGCCGGATGGCTGGGCGAACCCACCGCACCCCCGGGGGTACCGCAGGCCGCCGTGCCTGTGAGCCACGGCATCAGGCCGGTGCAGCCTTACCGCAGCAGGGTCGTCCTCACGCTGCCTGCAGCCTCGTACTTCTCGATCTGGACAAGCCCCTTGCAGGCATGAAAACCGACAATGGTGTCGGGCAGGTCGTCATTGCGAGTCCTCCGTGACGAGATGAACCGCACCGTGCCATTGGTGTGGCCGAAATCCCGGCAACCCTGCCCCGGGAATGGTGGGTTGCGCTCGCGACCGGGAGTAAACCAGCCGGTGCGTTTTGAGGGCGAATGCCTGGGCAGCCGCATATGGAATGTTTGCTCGCTTCACCCACCCTACGCCGCCCACTTCTCAATCTGGACCAGCCCCTTGCACGGGAGAAAGCCGATAATCGTGTCCGGCAGGTCTTCGTTATGGGTCAGGAGATTGGGGGACCCTCTGGTATCTATTCCCTCCGGCATCAAGGGGGTCCTGGCTTCCCCCGGCACGTACCAGCCGCCGTGGAAAACGCAGACCGTACCCGGGACCACCCTCGAAGTTACATTGGCGGGTATGACCATCTCCCCTATGTCGTTGTAGACCCTCACCCGGTCGCCATCCGCTATTCCCCGCGCCCCGGCGTCTGAAACGCTGATCCAGGCAGCGTGCCTGTAGCAGTCGCCATTCAGCCGCGGCTGATTGTCGAGAAGAGAATGTACACGGTAGAGCGAATGCGGGGTCGACATCAATAGGGGATACCTGGCCGTGTCCTGACTGTAGAAGGTATCTTTGCCGCCTGGGGTCATCTCGGCCATTGGCGGCAGATTCCCTCCGCCGTAGCACCTTCCGCTGCCGGGGGAAAACTCATGGGCCGCCAGATAGTCCGGGCCTCTGGCCAACGTCGTGGAATAGAACTCCATTCTGCCTGACGGGGTCCCCCGAAAGGGGTTCTTGCCACTCTCCAGGTCCTTTTTGAAGGCATGATACGGGTCCCTGGTCTCCCACCGAAAGACGGGCTTCTTCTGGAAGTCCTCCCAGCCCGGCGGGTTCAAGGGTGCGATCTCCTCCCTGACCCTCCATTTTTCGTAGGCCTCCCTGTGAAGGTCTTCCACAACCTCGTCCCACCGGTCGTCAGGGACATTGGCCAGACGCGGGTTGTACTTGTCAGCGATATCCAGCCTCCTGGCTAACTGTACCCAGATCCACTCGCCGTCCTTGACCTCCCCCGGGGGGTCCACGCACTTCTGGCAATAGACGAAATAGTTCGCCAGGTTCTTGCCCATCAGAAACAGGTCATGGCGGCGAACGAAGAACTTGGTGTCCCTGCCCTCGAAGGCCGAGGCAATCTGGGGCAGGAGTATGTCGGCGTATCTCGCTGCCGGCGTTTCCGCGTACCACGAGGACACGACAACAAAATCGACCTTCTTCATCGCCCTTATGTTGCGGTTAATATCCGAAAGGCTGTTCAGGGGATTGGCAGACTGGAGAAAGACCATCTGGATATTGGGGGGATCGTTGCCCGCGACATTTCCGATAGCGTTATTATACTGACCTCTGGTGATTTCGCCTCTGTCCAGCTTTTCTCTCAGATCAATGGCCGTGGGCCACTTGTAGGAACACATCACGACCGGCGGCTTGTAAATTCCCGGCTTTCGCCGCCAGTCCACGACCGGCTTCGGCAGTCCCGGATGCCCCTGGGCTACACCTGTTTCCGCGGCGGCGGTGCCCCCTGGCGCAAGCGTATTGCCGGTCAGCGCTTGCAGGTACATGGCGGCCCTGGTTGGATTCTCACCGTAGAACTGGCGGCCGATCGACGCCGATACATTCAGGTTGACCGGCCTGCTCCTGGCGTATAATCTGGCGAACCCCTCGATAGTCTCTGCCGGGACGCCGCATATCGTTTCAGCCCATTGCGGCGTTCTGTCCACTCCGTCGTCGGCGCCCAGCACGTAGGCTTTCCAACGCCGCAGGCCCTCAGGCTCAACCCACCGGTCCACAAACTCCCTGTCCCAGAGGTCTTCCTTGAACCATACGTTGGCCATGGCGATCATCATGGCCACGTCCGTCGTGGGACGCACCGGTATCCACTGGTCGGCCAGCACCTCGACCGAAGGGCTGTACCGGGACTCGACGGATATGATGGGGATGCCCCTTTCCCTTGCCCGGAGCAGACCATACATCATGCCCCCGCTCAACGTGGTCGCCGGGTTGTATCCCCAGAGGACGATGAGCCGGGACTTCAGTATGTTTCCCTCGTCCTGGACCAGTTCCGGGTAGTCTTTTCCCAGCACCCACCTTTCGGGGTCCTCCCAACCATTCATGGAGTGGAGAGCCCACGCCGCGAACCCCGCCCCGAACCACGGCGCCACGGGAAAGCTGCACTCCGAGAGGCCGGTGGAGGGCTGGTGTAATATGGACAGCGGCCCGTATTTCTCCTTCACCTCCACCAGTTTCCTGGCTATCGTGTCCAGCGCCTCGTCCCAGGATATCCTTTCAAACTTCCCTTCGCCCCTCCTGCCGGCGCGCTTCATCGGGTAGATCACCCGGCGGGGATCGCGCAGAATGCCGGCCTGCACATACCCTTTGGGGCAGGGCCTGGTCTGGATCATGCCCCTTTCGATTGCCTGTTCAGCCACATGCCCATCCTCCCGTGGCAGGCCCGGGTTGATGGTATCGTCCGGTTCGCAAGCCACAATCTCCCCATTCCTGACCCGTACTTTCAGAATACACTGGACGAGGCAGTGGTATCCGCAGGAGGTGTACCTGATGGTATCCCCTGAGTCTGGTCTGGCGCTATACAAGCTTAGACTTCCCTCTGTGGCCGTTCCAAAAATGCGGGCCGGCTAGCCCGGTGGCACAGCGCGTCCCGCCTGTGAGTATGCGTAGGGTGGGTTAAGTGCGAACCCATCATTCGGCCGCATTCTCGTGCTTGCCCTGGTTTCTTGCCCCCCCGGTGGTGGGTTCGGACAGCCACCCTGATTCCCCGCACCACCACTGTGCTTAACCCACCCTACGTGGACTGGCCTGAACATTCTGCCGCTTCTGAAATGACCATGCCGCGGCCTCCGGACGGCCCGGGGGCACGCTGCCGCGTGCCGCTACTGTAGTCGGTCCGCGGTCAGCCGAGCACAATCCCCAGTCTTTCTCTGGCTTCTTTCACTGTTGCTATTTCCCTGCCCAGCGCCCTCGCTATCCTGGCGACGAGCTCCACCGTATCCGACGCTTTGTGGGATATATCGTCTCTGTGAGGGTAAAGATAGAACTGGTCCTCCAGGCCGACCCTCACCAGTTCACACCCCAGCAGCAGTGACTGGGTGACCACGGGCAACCAGTTGCGGCCCGACGCATGGATTCCGATGAAGGCATCCGGCAGGGCCTCCTTGATCATCTGCATATTATTGATGACCTGGATATGCGTCCAGGGATCGGCGAAGGTCTGATCGTCGCAGTGTTTGCCCATCTGTATGGCGATCCAGTAGGGTTTCGACTTCGCGAGGCCGTTATCGAATACGGCCCGTTTTAGCTCGGTGAAGGCGTGGCACTGCGTCGAGTACATCGGTTTGACGCCGTTGGCTTCCATCCAGGCGACGCCTTCCCTGATGGACCGCACGGTGTGCAGCGGGCGGTCTTCCCTCCACGTCCCTTCCGTCATTATCAACGCCGACTGAACGTACCTGTTCCCCACGCCTTTGGCTTTTCCCCTCTCCAGCAACTCCTTGCCATACGAGATATAGTCCGCGGCGCGGCTCTTCTTGAAGTCCCAGCCCCAGGTATGGTGGGATGTAATGAAATCCACCCGGTCCAGGGCTTTGTCCATGATTTCCATAAGAAGTTCCGGGGCGTGAAGCCGGGGCAGTCCGTCGCCCGGGTGCCGGGGATGCGTGTGAATCACCGAGGCGCCGGCCCTCACGCACTCCTCGATAGCGTCCACCTGGGCCTCTATGGTGCGCGGCGGCAGGTTCTTGACCCCTCTTTCCTCCCACCACCTGACAGGTTGCCAGCCAGGGATAGCCGCTTCGATCACCAGCTTCTTGTCCATGGTGGTGATCCTGGGCTGGTCCGGCATCGGCGACCGCTCCTGCACGTGCTCGGGGGTTATCGGGTCGTGTACGGTGAGATCGGCTTGGCTCACTTCTTGCTCTCCTGTGAAATCGATGATTTATGCGTTTCGATTACTTTCCCGTGGCCAGGGGCTTGAATGACTCGACCACCTGTTTGAACAGTTCGTCGAATTTTGCCCCGTAAGCCGGGTCATTCTGTCGCCACTTGTACTGCACCCCTGGCTGACGGACCATCGCCGGCTCCATGTGGTCCGTGGGTACGTCAGCCCTGGCGCTTTGATGGCGGGTGGCCTTGGAGGAAGTGTACGTGCCTTCCTTAGTCAACAAGAAGTTGACAAAGAGCCTGGCTGCATTGGGGTGAGGGGCCCCCTTTAGCATCATGACGTTGCCGGCCCCTGAAATCACGTAAGACCTGTCTCCAAACGGCACCTGCTTCATCAGCGCGCCGTCTTTGATGAACTGAAGCGCCGTGTCCGGCGCGCCGATTATCGCCATAGCGGCCCTTCCCCGGGCCACCCACTCCACCTTGAGCCGGGAGTCCCTCTGCAACATGGGTTCTTGTTTTACGAATGCCTTGATGTAATCCAGCCCGGTGGCACCGTACCCCGTGATGCCGTTGGCAACAAAAGTCATGGCCGTATTGCCGCCGCCGGAAACGGTCGGGTCATCGATGAGTATTTTGCCCTTCCATTTCGGGTCCAGCAAGTCGGTCCAGGTATTAATCTCGCCGGGCTTTACCAGGTCGGTGTTGATGATTACCGGCGGGGTGACACTTTCGATATAGTAGACACCCGTTTTGGTTTCATCGATCCACGGGAATTCGCCGCGCCACCACGCCTTTGGGTCCGTCACTTCCGGGAGAAGCAGCACCTTCTCGAGAGGTTCCAGAACGTCCTTGCCTTTCAGCAGCCGGAAGTCATCGGTGCCAAATACCGCGACATCTGCAATGTTAACTTTGCTAGTGTGCTCGTTTATTATGCGCTCGCGGAGCTCAGCGCCCCTGCCGGTGATTACGTCCACCGTGATCCCGTATTTCTGAGCCACCGTTTGCACAAAAGCTTCGCGCCAGTTGGCTCCGTATATGGTGTAGATTACCAGCGTCCCTTCCTTCTTCGCCTCAGCAACAGTGCGGTCCCAGTCCTGTTCCCAGTTCGGCCTCGTCGCACCACCCGCGCCCCCCGGGCCTTGCCCGCAGGCCCCAACGAGCAAAGACAAGACGACGGCCGCCATTACCAGCATGATCTCGATCCTTCTCATTTCCGTTCACTCCTTTCACAAAACTGATCTGCCTTTTTACACGTTCACCAGGTCTACGTACCAAAGACATAAAGGTCGCGCATGGTATGGACTAGCGGCTCGCAACCTCGCTCGGTGACCAGGAACGTGTCTTCCCGGTGCAGTGCGCCAAACCCCTGGATGGGCATGGAATCCTCGAGGCATATTACCATCCCCGGTTCGTAAGGTGGGTCTTCGCCGATGTCCATGAGGCTTTGCCCGGTCCCGGGCATCCTGTTAGCGAATGGGGCCTCCCGGCACTGGATGCCGATGCCGTGGCTGAAGTAACCCTTCACCACTCCGAAATTCTTCATCTCAACCGCGGCCATGGCGTCATAGATCTGAGAAGGCCGATTGCCGGGGCGCAGCAGCTCAACCCCTGACTGCCACACCTCCATGAGCGCTTTCCACCAGTCTTTGTGCTTCTTCGATGGCTCGCCCACCGCGCCGCAGAGACCGGTGTCCCCGTGGTAGCAGTTGACCCGGCAGCCCACGTCGATGACGACCGGCTCCCCGGCTTTGAAAGCGTAGGCGCCCGGCGCCGGCCAGAATCCACCGCGAACTCCCCCGGCACAGGTGAAAAAGTCCACATCGCCGTCCTCCTGCGCCAGGACGGTCTTGTAGATCCTCTTGGTCTCCAACTCCGTGACGCCGGGCCTGATGGCCTTCATCATCGCTTCCACAGCTTTCTCATTGACCGCGGCCGCCGTCCGGAGCCGGGCGATCTCATCCGGCGTCTTAACCCATCGTATTCGGGCCAGCAGCTCGCCGCAGTCAACGAACTCGATCTTGTCCATTTCTCGCCGGAGCTGCTGCTCCGCTGACGGCGCCAGGTTGGCGAACTCGATCCCCACGCGCCCCTTGGTCACCCCCTGTTTTCTCAGGAGTTTGATGAGGGCGGTTACGGCGTCCACGGTGTGGTTGGATTCACTATCGTAGGCGTCCAGCCACCTTTTCTCATCTTCCCGATCCGGCTTGTACCCCTTCTGCCTCACCGTGGAGGACGTCCCGTAGACGTACAGATCGTCTACCTGCCAGCCATAGGTAGCCAGCGCGCCCGCTTCACTCCAGCAGTGCGTTATGAGACTGCGGGCGCCGTCCGGGGTAAGCACCGCGTGCTGCTGGAAGCCTTTGTTGAGCGTGATACCCCGATAGGGATACGCCCCCGGGGTCTGCCAGGCTTCGAAATCGGTCATGTAGGTAACATTCTCAGGTTGGGTTGCTACCAGGGCATCGATCTTTGAACCCTTTATCAGCGCCAGGGCCCGGTCCTTGTTTAGCAACATGACCTTTTCCTTTCTTCCTCCCCCTTTTGTAAAGAGGGACCGAGGGGGATTTCCAGAGAATTACTCAAATTACGAATGTTCCAATGAGGTGGCCAATTTCGTGTTCGTCATTTGAATTTCATTCGTAATTCGTGCTTCGTAATTAGTAGTTCCTTACCTGGTTGGTCATTCGTCGTTCGGACTTCGTCATTTCCTCATGGCTTTGTCAATAACGTCTTTGGCAATATTCACCATTTGTTCCGTCCGGAAGTGAATCATCTCTTCGTCGTCAAGGAAAAGCGTCTCTCCCGGCTGAGGCAGCAAGATTGGATGTATTCCCTCAGTGGGAACATCAGTTCGCAAACTGGGAGAACCAAAGCTCCGGGCAAAGACCGTTTGCCCCTCCCTGGTCAGTAGCCAGTTCACAAAGACCCTGGCGGCATTCGGGTGGACCAATCTCGCGGCAATCGAAAACCCACCGCCCCCGGATTGAACAAACGTCCCCTCTTTTACGGCGGCCACATCCACGGGCGCCGCCGCCCTCAGAAATTCCGCCAGATTGGCTGGAGCCGGCGCCAGGCCGATGGCGAATTTCCCCCTGGCCACTGTTTCCACCAGTAAACGCTGGTCTCTCTGGATGCTCAGGTCCTGCTGCTGGATTAGCTGCGTCAGAAAGTCGTTGGCTTCCGGCAGGGTCCACAAGCGCTTGGCCAGGAACGCGACAAAGGACGTGCCCTGGCCGCCGATGGTGGGATCATTCAACGTGATCTTGCCCTTGTATTGAGGTTTCAGCAGGTCCTTATAGCTGACTATTTCCCCTTTCTTCACCAGGTCGGTGTTGTACATGACGGTCCGTCCGATGTTGGCGGACATGGCTATGACCTGCTTATCCTGGTCCACAAAGGGGAGTTTCCCGTCCTTCCAGGCCTTCGGATCCGTTACCTCAGGCAGAATGATAAGCTGGTCGATAGGTCCCAGGAGACCCGCCGGTTTCATATCGGTTGTTGCAGTGCCCGTGCCGGCGCCCACGAAATCAGGGATATGTAGCCCTGCCCCTCTTTCCGCCAGTAACCTGGCCAGGACTTCATTCGCCCTGCTGAAGGAGGCGAACTCCAGGTCAAGTCCGTATTTTCCCTTGAACGCCGATGTCAGTTGCGTCCTGATCTCCGGCCCCCATTGACTGTAGATGGTCACCACGCCCTCTTTCCTGGCTTCTGCCAGGGTGCTATTCCACTTCTGCTCCCAGCCAGTCTTGGGGGCTGCGGTAGACTGGCCGGAAGCCGGCGCCGCCTTCTCCGCGGCGGGCGACGCCGGAACCGCCGGCGCGCACCCCGCGTACAGCATGATTGGCAAAAGAGCTATGGCCAGTAGCAACGTTGATCTTTTCACCTTCAGTCCTTTACACAGATTCCTTGGTGCCCTGGTGTGGACATTATGACTGGAACAGGCGGCCCCATTTCTTGAGGGTCATCGCCCTTAGCTCGTCGCTTGCCCGGTTTACCTTTGGGAAATCCTTTCTCCAATAGAACGGACGGCAGGCCAGGACAATTGCGCGAGAGTTGGTCAGGTCGCCTTTTGCCCTTCGCTCGGGAGAAATAGTGGGGTCCAGCAGCGTTCCCCAGCAGCCGGTGATGATCTGCATCGACGTGGCCGGGTCGCAGCGGGTCGCCATTGCCCAGAGGACGTCTTCTTCGTTTCCGGGATCGATGTCATCGTCGACCACGATGACAAAACGCCCGTACTTGGCGCCCTCAGAGCCTGACATCACCGCCATGGCGACCTGAGTCGCATGCCCGGCATATTTCTGCTCAATCGAGACAACGCTGAGAAATCGTGAGCTTCCCGCCCTCATATTCCAGACGCCTTTGACGCCGGGGATACCGATTTGCTCAAGCTCTAGCCACATTGTGCCGGACCGGATGACGTTGAGGGAGGCCGCGTTGGCCGGCGGTCTCATGGGAGGAGCGCCGGTTATCACCGGACTATTGCGGTGCATGATCCTTTTCACCTTGATGACCGGCGCGTCGTGGGCGCCGGTGGCGTAGTAGCCGGGCGCCTCGCCAAAGGGACCTTCCACCCTGGTTTCGATACCGGGGGGTGGGCAATCGCCCTCAACAGCGATTTCGGCGTGAGCTGGAATCGGCAGCCCCGTATATTGACCGGTGATGACCGGGAGGGGTTCGCCCAGAAGCCCTCCGGCAACGCCAAACTCTTCCGTTCTCCACGGAAAGGCCAGAAATGACGGCATCCACACCAGCGGATGGATTCCAAACACCACCGCTACCGGGCAGGACCTGCCCTTGGCCCAGTAGCTCTCGATGATGAGGCGGCCTTGACGGCCCGGGTCCATGTACAGGCCCAGGGTATCCCGGTCATGAAGTTGCACCCGGTAGGTACCCACGTTCACCCAGCCCTCATCAGGGTCTCTCACTATCACCATATCGCCGGTACCCAGGTACCGCCCCCCGTCGAGTTCGTGCCACCTCGGGGCCGGGAATTTCAAGAGATCGATCCGGCCTTCCCGGTCGACGTTTTCCAGCACAGGCCCCTCTTGCACGCGCGCTGGCGGCGTCAGTCTCAGTATCTTGAACTTGTCTTTGATTCGCCTGGCCAGCTCCACGTTGGAAATATCCCCGGGAAAACCGAGCGTTATGCCCACCCGCTTCGGGGTGGCGATCAGGTTGGTGACTACCCGGTACCCCGGCGGGTAGCCCTTGATCTGGTCGAAGAGCAGGGCGGGGCCTTTCCTTTCATTCGACAGCTCCGTGATCGTCCCGATCTCCAGGTTCCAGTCGGCCCCTTGCACCTGTCTTAGCTCGCCCAGATTCTCCATCTGGCTCATAAAGAGACGCAGGTCCATGGATTCCTCTTTTTCTATTAGCCTCACAGGAAGACACGGAGGCGCAAAGCGAATCTCCGTCAGACGGGACCCCGTAGCGACACCCCGTGTCCCGACAGGTCGGGATCGAACTCCGGCCGTCAGCCGGGCACGACAGGGGCAAGCCCTGCCGCTACGGGCGTCCAACTCCCGCGGACGTTACTTTGATCCCCAGGATTTGCCTGGCCTCGTCCGACGTGGCGATTTCCCTGCCCAGCATTCTGGCTATCTGGACCACTTTTCTGACGGAATCCGCCGGGTTCTTCACAATCTCGTCCCGGTGCGGGTACGCCCAGAACTGGTCCTCTATTCCAATGCGCACCAGGTCCGCGCCAAGCATGATCCCGAATATCGTGGTAGGCAACCAGTTTCTGCCGCCGGTCTGAAGCCCGATGGTGCAGTCGGGCACGAGCTTTTTGACGAGCTCCAGGCTGCTAACGATGTTCAAATAGGATTCGGGGTCGGCAAAGATCCGGTCCACGTTGTGCTTGCCGTCCTCGATGTTCATATGAAGGCGCGTCTTGAATACCCCGGCGTCCATCACGCTGTTCTTGAACCATGTCAGGTAGTCCACGTGACAGGCGACCAGGGGCTTGACGTGGTTCTCCTCGAGAAAGGCTATGCCTTCCACCATGGACCTGGCGCTATGAAAGGAAGACAGAAACCCCTTCCGCCGGTAGGTGCCGGCCAGCGCCATGATGACGTTGCCCTGGATATACCGGTTGCCCTTGCCGAGTTCCAGGAGCTTCCTTGTCGGCGTCACATAGTCCGTATCCTCCATTTCCTGCCAATCTCTCGGGTACCAGGCGTGATTCAGAGGCACGAAATCGACTTCCCGGTAAGCTGTCTCGAATATCTCGGCCAGCAGCTCGGGCCGCATCGACTTGAAGGCGTTGGTGTCGTAGTTGTAGGGCGCGGACGGGTCTCTCTGGTGACAGTGAATGGCCGCCGCCCCGGCCCTAACGCATTCGACAATAGAAGCTGCCTGCTCTTCCACTGAGAGAGGCGGCATGTTCTTGACGCCGAAACGCTCCCACAACAACCCCGGATAATGGCCCGGAGTCGAGGCCTCTACTATAAGCTTCCTGCCCATTGTCGGGATCCTGGCCTGCTTCAGGACCCCGCTTACCATTTCCTCCATCTCGTTCTCAACATCGGCCCGCCCCACCGGAGACAGTTCCATTGACTTGGCCATGCCAGACATTTCCGCTGACCTCCTCAAGGAGACTAGGGAGTTTCCCGAATCGTTTGGAACCTGGAACCTGGCGCCGGGTATTTCTGGTGGTCCGTCTCAGCTACCAAAGACGTAAAGATCGCGCATGGTGTGGACGAGGGGCTCGCAGCCGGTCGGCGTGATCAGGAAGGTTTCTTCGCGGTGGACGCAGCCGAACCCCAGGACCTGCATGGGGATTTCCACGCAAATCACCATGCCCGCCTCGAAAGGCGGGTCCTCGCCGACGTCCCCGAGCTTCTGGCTGGCGCCGGGCATCTTGTTGACAAAGGGGCCCTCCCGGCATTCCAGCCCGATGCCGTGGGCGAAATAGCCGGTCACGTAGCCGAAGGCCTTCTGCTGCGCCGCGGCCATGATATCGAAGACGCGGGAGGGCCGAACTCCCGGGCGGAGGGCGGAAATCCCGGCGTTCCAGACCTCGCACAGCCCCCGCCACATCTCCTTTTGCCTCGGGACCGGTTCGCCCAGGACGCCGCAGGCGCCGGTGTCCGCATGATAGCAGTCGACCCGGCAGCCGAACTCCATCATAACCTGGTCACCGGGCTTATAGGCGTAGTTTCCCGGGGCCGCCAGAAGGCCGGCGCGCAGGCCCCCGGAGCACATGAAGAAGTCCAGGTCGCTGTCTTCCTGGGCCAGGACCGCCCGGTACAGCCGTTTCATTTCCAGCTCCGTTACGCCCGGCCGTATCGCCTTCATCACCTCTTGGACAGCAGTTTCGTTAACCGACGCCGCTCTTCGCAACCTCGCTATTTCATCCGGCGTCTTCACGTACCTGACCCGAGCCAGCAGGTCTCCAGCGTCTACGAACTCGATCTGGCCAAATTCAGCCCGGAGGGCTTTTTCGGCGTCGGGCGCCAGGTTGGCAAACTCGATGGCAACGCGCCCGCGGGTCACTCCCTGCTTCCTCAGGGCCTTGATCAAGGCGCTGACGGCATCCACCGTATGGTTGCTCTTGCTGTCATAGAGCTCCAGCCATCGCTTTTCATCTTCCCGCTGGCCCGTGTAGCCGGGGGTCCTGAAATTGGAAGGGGTCCCGTACACATAAAGGTCGTCCACCTGCCACCCGAAGGTTGCCGCGGCGGTCAACTCGGTGCCGCAACGAATAATGAGAGTTCGAGCCCCGTCCGGAGTAAGCACGCCATGGATTTGAAAGCCGCGGCTGAGTGTAATTCCCCGGTAAACATAGGAACCGGGGACCATCCACGCTGCATGGTTTGTCAGGTAAGCAACATTCTCAGGCTGAGTCGCGATCAGCGCACTCAGCCCGGCCTCTTTCATCATGCCCAGGGCTCGTTCCTTGTTTAACAGCATGACTTACACTCCTATATCCCGTCTCATACACGCTCCGGCCGGCGACTGAACCTTTCCCCACCCCCGCCCCGATGAATCGGGACGGCTACGCCCACCCGGCGCATGCATTATCCGGGGTTTATCTGCCCCAGCGCCGCAATTCTAAATCGGCGCGGTTCAGATTGTCAAGCTCCTTGACGGCTATGGCGTAGCGATGTAAAATGCCCACGACTCAGGAATGTGTGGGCGCCCTCGGCCATTTTTCCGCTGACAGGGATGCAGAGGGCTCCGGGAAACGCCGGGACACATCTTCTGGAGAACTGAGGAACAAAGGGGGCAAAAATGGAAAGAAGAACGGGTTTTGGGGTCATGTTTGGTGTATCGTTGTTGCTGTTTCTGGTCGCCGCTACAGCGCTTGCTGGCGGCTGCGCCCAACCAACACCCACACCTCCCCCTCCGCCAACAGCGGCGCCGACGCCATTCCAGCCGCCGGCGGCCGGGCCGGCGCTGACGCCAACCCCACCCCCGGCTGCCAAACCCACACCAGCACAGACCACCCCGGCGCCGACTAAGCCATCGCCAGTCCCCGCGAAGGGGCCCTTTTACCAGGGCAAGACCGTTACCGTGGTCATCGCGGCCGGGGTCGGGGGTGGTCCGGATACCGTGGGGAGAAGCCTCACCGGGTATCTGGCGAAGCACATAGGTAATCCCCGGATCGTTTATGAGAACCGCCAGGCCGGCGGCGGCGCTACAGGCATGCAATATTTTCTCCAAGCCAAGCCGGATGGCCTGACCTGGGCAGTAGCCACGGGAGGCGTGCAGATGGCGTGGCTAAGCGAGGCCCAGGGACACAACTACGATATCCGCAAGGCAGCGCCGATCCTGTCCACCACCCAGTCCACCTTCTGGTACGTAGACGGCAAGCTAAAGGTCCGCAACGTCAAAGAACTGGTAGCTTTGCGCCGCCCCATAACCATTGGACAAACCGTCGTATCGAGCCAGTCGTTCAAGGAGAAATACCTTGAGAAGGTCCTGGGCTTCCCCATCAAGCAGGTATTCGGCTACAGCAGCCTTAACGAGACCAAACTGGCGGTCCTCAAGGGCGAGCTGGATATGTCATCCCAGGGCAGCGGCGTCTGGAGTTCCGATTTCGCATCGATTGCGGCCGCCGGCCAGGTTGTGCCCTTATTCCAGGATGGCATCGGGGGAGACATGCGCCGGAGTCCCGCCATCGCCACTATCCCCACGATAACGGAGGTCCACCAGGAAATGCTCAACAAGCCGCCCGGCGGCAAAGACTGGGAGGGATTGAAGGCTCTCATTCTCCTGAGACAAATACCCATACCCCTGATGGTGCAAACGGACATACCGCCTGAAGCCGTGGAAACCCTGAAGACCGGCATCAAAGCGTTGATGGCTTCTGAGGAATTCAAGGACTTCGCAGTGACCCAGGTCGGTACCAAAGACACGGAGCGTGGCTACCTGTTCGGAGACGAAATAGCGCGCCAATGGCAGAAGTTCCTGGATACCCCGGCCGAAATAGTAGCGTTGCTGAAGGAAGCACCCTGAAGGCTGATGACGAAGTCCGAATGACAAATGACCAGGATAAACTCCAGACTCGAAGCACCAAATCCAACACAATCGGCCATCCCGACGAGTCGGGACGATGAACGATGAAAAACGATCCGTCTTTGCGAGGAACGAAGTGACGAAGCAATCCCATGCTCGGACGGCACACGGTGGGTTCCGCGCAACCACCCTCGCCCCAGCCCGCCCCATCGCGCTTCACCCACCCTACACGATCTTCGCTCGTAATGACAGCATGGCAACCGGAGGTGACACGCAAGCATGCTAGAAGCCATGGCGAGCGGCCTGGGCAACCTGTTTTCGCCCGAGGGCTTCGGTTTGCTGCTGCTCGGAGTGGTGGCCGGCATCGTATTCGGCGCGGTGCCAGGGATAGGCGGCATTACGGCGCTGGTAATGTTCCTTCCGTTCATTGTTGGACTCCCGCCGGAAAAGGCGTTGCTCCTGTTCATTGGGGTTGGGGCCGCCGTCCACACAGGAGACACCATCCCGGCGGTTCTTTTCAGTGTGCCAGGCACGGGCGCGGCGATGTGCACCGTCGTCGATGGTCACCCTATGGCCATGAGAGGGGAAGGCGCCCGCGCCCTGGGCGCTGCCTACACGGCTTCCCTGATAGGAGGCCTGGTTGGCGCGGTCTTTCTGATGGCGACTGTTCCCATCGTTCAACCCCTGGTGCTTCTTATGGGGTCGCCGGAGCTTTTCATGGTGGCGCTGACAGGACTATCTGTGGTCGGCGTGCTCAGCGGACGCCGGCCGGTGATAGGCATGGGGTTGGGCCTGCTGGGACTCCTTATCGGCCAGATAGGTCTGCATCCCCAGACAGGCGTCTACCGCTGGTCTTTCGGCGTTCCGTACCTGGTCGACGGGTTGCCCCTCCTGCCTGCCGTTCTCGGCCTGTTCGGGTTCGCCGAAATGGCCGATCTGGCCATCAGGGGCAAGACCTCCGTCTATGACGTCCAAAGGATCGGTAAAGGCGTTCTGACCGGCGTGAGAGATACCCTGCGGAACTGGTTCCTCGTCTTGCGTTCCTCCGCCATAGGCGTCTGGATGGGCGTAGTGCCCGCGGTGGGCGGTGGATCAGCTACCTGGGTGGCCTACGGAACGGCAGCCCAGACCTGCAAGAACAACCAGAATTTCGGCAAGGGCGACGTGCGGGGCGTGATTGCCCCGGAGGCTGCCAACAACGCCAGTCTGGGTGGGGACCTGCTGCCCACCATTGCCTTCGCGGTACCCGGCAGCACAAGCATGGTGCTTTACCTGGCAGCGTTCCTGATGCTGGGGATAGTTCCGGGCCCTGACTTCTTCACCAAGCACCTGGACCTGGTGTTTACCATGGGTTGGGGCATCGCCGTCGGAAACGTGATTGCCGCCGTGCTCTGCATGGCCCTTTCGACCCAGATCGCCAAGGTCCTTCAGCTCCCCGTTCGCTTTCTGGCGCCCCTTATACTGGTGTTCATCTTCGCCGGCGCCGCGATGACCACCGCCAGCATGTGGGACCTCTACACGCTGGTCTTCTTCGGCATCCTGGGCTACGTTCTCAAGAGACTTGGTTGGCCCAGACCGCCCCTGGTCCTGGGACTGGTACTGGGTCCCGTCCTGGAGAAGTTCCTTTTCATCTCGACCACGCGATATGGCGCCGCCTGGCTCCTGCGCCCGGGGGTCATCGGTATCGGAGTCCTGATCATCGCGAGCTTCGTTTACGGGGCAATGGGGGGGAAGAAGACCCTCGAGGCAGGAACTTGAAATTCAGGCTGGCGATAGTTACCTCCCTGGCGATCACGGCGGCCTTTGGGTTTGGTATTCTGGCTTCCCGGGGATGGCCGGCAGGGCCGCGGCTCTACGCCTGGGTCGTTGCTATCCCCGGCTTCGTCTTGATGGGTATCACTTTTATCAAGGAGGCGCTGGCCGCCCGCAAGCCCGGCGTCGCGAGCCCCGTTGAGGCGAAGGCAGGCCCACGCAAAGAGATAGCTTTCTTCGGGGGCATAGCCGCGTTCGTCGCGGCGGCCTGGTTGTTCGGCTTCGTGCTCTCCGCGGCCTTGTTCGTGTTCGCCTATCTGAAGGTGAAAGGTGTGGGGTGGCTCCTGAGCGGCGCCCTGGCGGCAGCGGTGGCGGTCCTCCTTAACTGGGGCCTTTTCGGTCAGGCCTTCGAGACACCGCGGATCGAGGGTATGGTCCCGCGCTGGTTAGGATTGTGAGGAGGCGCTCAATTCTTCTCCCCCTTTGGAAAGGGGGATTAACGGGGATTTGAAAAGCCTTGTTGCTGCAAGGGGAAAATCCCCATCTGTCCCCTTTTTGCGAAAGGGGGAGGCAGTGAACCCATGGAGGACAAATGGATGATCTTAGAGCCTTCATAGACCGGGCGCGCGAGCTCGGCGAATGCAAACTGGTCGAGAACGCCGATTGGGACCTGGAGATCGGCAACATAACCACCTGGCAGGCTTCTCTGCCCGATTCGCCTCTGCTCCTTTTTGACAGGATCAAAGGCTACCAGCCTGGTTACCGGGTCGCCGCCAACCTCTTTGCCACGCAGAGAAGGAATGCCCTGGCTCTGGGGCTGCCGTTGGAAGCGAGGGGAATACAACTGGTAAAGGCATGGCGGGACAGGATGGAGCGGAAGATCGAACTGTTGCCTCCGGTCGAAGTTCCGTCCGGGCCGGCTAAAGAGAACATCCGCCTCGGCGACGAAGTTGACCTGTTCCAGTTCCCGGCGCCGAGGTGGCACGAATTCGATGGCGGCAGGTACATCGGCACGGGGTGCATGGTGATAATGCGGGACCCAGATGGGGGCTGGATCAATCTCGGGACCTACCGGGTCCAGGTCCACGACAGGTCGGTGGCCACGGTCTACATCTCACCGGGGAACCAGGGCGACATCATCAGGAGAAAATACTGGGCGAAGGGCCTGAGTTGCCCGGCTGCTGTTAGCTGTGGACAGGGCCTGCTCCTATGGGCGATGAGCGGCATTTCACTCCCCTTTGGGGTTTCCGAATATGATTACGCAGGGGGACTGATGGGTAAGCCCGTCGAGGTAATGAAGGGCGTCGTCACCGACCTGCCGCTTCCGGCCGCCGCTGAGATAATCCTGGAAGGCGAAATCGTCCCTCCCGAAGTTGAGACCAGGGTAGAAGGCCCGTTCGGCGAATGGACAGGATATTACGGCAGCGGCGCCAGGCCCGAGCCGGTCTTCAGGGTCAAGGCAGTGCTTCACCGGAATAACCCGGTCCTCCAGGGCGCCGGCCCCAACATCTACAATACCCACAGCCTGGCGGTTAGCCTGAGGCGTTCGGCGGCCCTCTGGGCTGAACTCGACGGGCAAATCCCTGGCATAAGGGGAGTCTGGCACTATAAGGAGGCCGGCCCCCGGTGCATGGTGGTGATCTCAGTAGAACAAAAGTACGGAGGGCATGCCAAGAGGGTAGCCCTGGCAGCCGCGGGATCATCGGCGGCTGCCTACATGTGGCGCTGGATAATAGTGGTGGACGAGGACGTGGACCCGTCCAACATATCCGAAGTCCTGTGGGCGCTGGGAACGAGGGCCGACCCCGAAGACGTCGACATAGTCAGGGGGTGTTGGGGAACCAGTCTGGACCCGCTGCTGCCGCCGGAGAAGAGGCAGCGCGGGGATCTGACCCACTCCGGAGGGATCATCATGGCCTGTAAGCCATACCACTGGATAAAGGATTTCCCCCGCTCCATCAAACCCAGCGCCGAAGTCATGGAAAGAACAGAGGCAAAATGGGCGCCGCTGTTTGAGCACGAGCCCAGGTAGGGTGGGTTAAGCACAGAAGGGAGGTGGGAGTGCCGGATGGCTGGTCGAACCCACCGCACCCCCGGGGGTACCGCAGGCCGCCGTGCCTGTGAGAGCCCGCATTGGGCCGGCGTTGGCCTTCATCTCGAACCGCAACGCAAGGAGCTATCGAAAATGACAGAAACCTTCACTAAGTTATTTCAACCCCTGAAAATCGGCCCGCACACGTTGAAGAACCGCATCATCAAGTCGCCCATCACCACCAGGCTGTCGCTGACCAGCGGGGAAGTATCGCCGCAGTTGCTGCAGCACTACGCCTCCGAGGCGAAGGGCGGCGCGGCCATGATCACCATCGAATCGTCGGAAATCGAAGACCGCCACCCCCGGATCAGGCCGAACGTCAGGATCAACAGCGACGCCTACCTCGCCGGCCTGCACGAGCTGGCCGAGGCCATCCACCTGAACGGAGCTCTGGCCTGCATCCAACTGCGGCACGTGGGGATGTGGGGTGTCGATCCCATTTCCCCTTCCGGCATCGCCTGCCGGAAATCCGGCGGCCGCGGCTTCGTGGAGTCCAGGCAGATAACCGTTGAGGAGATCGCCGAGGTCATCAGGCTTTTCGCCGAGGCCGCCTACCGCGCCAAATTCGCCGAGTTCGACATGGTAGAGATCCACGGCGGAACATCCTACCTGCTGCAGCAGTTCGTCTCACCGCACACCAACAGGAGGCAGGACGGCTGGGGATCTACCTTTGAAAACCGCATCCGGCTGCCGTTGGAAATCGTCCGCCAGATCAAGCAGAAATGCGGCCCGGAGTTCCCCGTCGGCTACCGGGTCGTCCTGGACGAGAGGATGGCCGGGGGCGTGACCTTCGATGAGTCGAGGGTCTTCGTCAAGCGGCTGGCGGAGGCGGGCATCGCCTATGTCTCGCCCATGCTGGGGAACTACGAGACCTTTCACACCGGCGAGGGCACCCAGGCCATGAGGAGCCCCCGGGCGGCCACCGTCAAGTACACGGAACCCCTCAAGAAAGAAGTGAACATCCCCGTCTTCGCCACGTTCCAGGTACACGAGCCCGAGCTGATGGAGGAAATACTGGAAAAGGGTAAGGCTGACGCCATCGTGCTGGGCCGTCCCCTGCTGGCGGATCCCGAGTTGCCGGAAAAGCTCAGGACGGGCCGCATCGAGGACATCTCCCGGTGCATCCTCTGCAATGCCTGCAACGACACCACGGCGGTTACCCAGCAGAAGATATGCTGCACGCAGAACCCGGCGACGGGCAGGGAGGTCTATTCCTCCGTCGTATGGGCTTTATATCCAAAGACGGTGGTGGTGGTTGGCGGTGGCCCCGCCGGACTGGAGGCCGCCCGGGTGGCCGCGCTCCGGGGACACCGGGTGACCCTTCTGGAAAAGGAAAACGAGCTCGGCGGGCAGATCAGGGTGGCCGCCCTGCCCATCGGCAAAGACCACTTCATGCCCTACGTCATCGGCTGGCGCGCCCGGGAGTGCCGGAAGGCCGGCGTGAAGATCGAACTCGGCGTCGAAGCCACTCCGCAGCTAGTCGGAAAATACAACCCCGACGCAGTTATCATTGCCACCGGCGCCACTCCCTGCGTGCCGGGAATCCCGGGAGTTCACGGCAAGAACGTAGTCTGCGCCGCGTATGTCCTCCGGCAGGAGGTCAAGGTGGGCAAGAGGGTGGTGGTGGCCGGGGGCGGCATGGTGGGGGCGGAGACGGCCGATTTCCTGGCCGAAAAGGGCTTGGCGGAGAGCGTGACCATCATTGAGATGCTGCCCGAGATTGCGGCGGGCATGGGCCTGTGGAACCTGGCTTACATCACGCAGAAGCTGGCGGAGTTCAAAGTCGATGTTCTGACCGAAACAACGGTCCGGGAGATTACTGCGGCAGGCGTGCTCGTGGCGGGCAAAGACGGCAAAAAGCAGTCCATCGCCGCCGACACCGTGGTGCTGGCGCTGGGGGCCGTTTCCAATGACGGTCTCTCTGCCGCCCTGGCAGGAAAAGTCCGGGCGGTGTACTCCGTTGGCGACTGCAAGAAGCCGCGCAACCTGACCGAGGCCATCCTGGAAGGGAACTTCGTGGGCCGGCAAATCTGACCCAGCTCCCACGGTACCACCCCGACGAGTCGGGGTGAGAGATGAACAAAAACCACAAGATTTCGCCAGATTAACCACCAGATTGGAATAACGAACGGGGAACGTGTATGAAAAGCAAGACCGTTATCACCGGCGTTATCGGCGCCGACGCGCACTGCGTCGGCATAAAGATCGTCAGCATCGCGTTGGAACGGGCAGGGTTCAACGTAATCAGCCTCGGCGCCATGGTCTCGCAGGAGGAGTTCATTGACGCCGCCACCGAATCCAACGCCGGCGCCATCTTCGTCTCTTCGCTCTACGGCATGGCCGCGCTGGACTGCGAGGGCTTCAAGGAGAAGTGCGTCGAGGCCGGGCTGAAGGACGTCCTCCTGTATATCGGGGGGATCCTGGAGTCCAGCAAACAGCCGTGGGAGTCGACCGAAAAGCGGTTCAAAGAGCTGGGTTTCGACCGGGTCTATCCCCCGGGCACCTCGCCTCGGACGGCCATCGATGACCTGAACCGGGACCTGCAGCGGGCTTGCGGGTGATTGTCCTCGATCCTGTACTGGCGTGACAGCGCTGCCAACCGGTACCACAGGCCACCGTGTCTGTGCGGGTCGGATTTCGGCGATGTCGGCTCGCTCTTTAAATGACCGCTGTCGGGCCCTGGTTTCCGTCTCCTAACACCTGGGAATAGAATAGAATCAACGTTTGTCTGGTTCATCGCTCACAGGCACGGTGGCCTGTGGTGCTGCTATCGTGATTCAGAAAGATCTCCCGTGAACCTTCAAGACAGAAAATGGACCGACGAGGAGTTCCTGGCAAAGCGCCGGAAGGTGCTGGCCCTCTGGCCGACGGGAAGCCAAATAGACCTCGGCGAAGCCATAGACTACGTCAAACATATTCCCGACCACCGGAACTGGAACCAAAAGATCGCCCGGGCCAGGACAGAGGGCCGGATACTCATCGAGGGACTGGTCGGCCATCCCACGATCGAAGAGACCGTGGAGCACATGCGGTTCGTCGAGGAGGCCGGCGCCGACCTGCACACGGTCATAGCGGACACCTACAGCCGCCGGAACATGTTCGATCGGGCGAAGCAAGCCCTGGAGCGCGGCATCAAAGAGGGCCGGACGCTGTTAAACGGGGTCCCTCTGGTTGTCTATGGCTTGAAGGAATCCAGGCGGCTCGCCCAGTCCTCTGCCCTGCCCGTGCTCTATGTCACCGGCATGGTGGAAGAGCCGATGCTCCTGGCGGAAATGGCGGCCGCTTCGGGCTTCCAGATCTCCTCCGGCGGCCTCGACTCGGTGATGAAGGCCTCCAAGAACTATCCTGCGGACAAGCGGCTGGAAAACGCCCGGTACAACGGGCGGCTGGCAGCCTACTACACCGAAAGGGGGGCCCCGGTCCATGTCAAGGCGGCGGCGCACCTTTCCGGCTGGGAGCCCCACGGCATGAGGATCGCTGTGTCTATTTTGCAGGCCCTGTTGATGGCCGAACAGGGCGTCAGGCACATGAGCATTCCCCTGGCCCAGGTGTTGAGCCTGGTGCAGGATGTCGCCGGCATGAACGTCGTCCGGCAACTTCTGCCGGAGTATCTGGAGCGCGGCGGCTGCTGGGACACCGACCTGTATGTTTGTTCCTATCCCTACCAGGGGGAGTGGAGCCGGGACGTGGACCGGGCGGCGGCTATATCAGCGTGGGCGGCCGTCATCGGCATCCTGGGCGGCCCGGACTGGATCATCGTCAAATCCGTGGAGGAGGGGCAGGCCGCCCCCACCAAAGAAGGCAGCGCCGCCGCCATCAAAATCGCCCGGCAACTGCTCCTGGCCCTGGGCAGGCAAAGATTACCCCGCAGCCGCGAACTGCAACTGGAAGAAGAGATGCTCGAACTGGAGGTTAGGGCCATCGTGGACAGGGTCATCGAGATGGGGGAAGGGGACATCGCCGCCGGCCAGGTCAGGGCGGTGAAAGAAGGCATCATCGACCTGCCGTTCCAGCCGTGGGTGCACCTGGCGGGGAAGGTGCTGACGGTCAGGGACGGGGACGGCGCCGTGCGGTACCTCGAACACGGCAACGTGCCCCTGCCCGCGGAGGTGGTCGACTACCACCGGGAAAAGGTCGCCGGGAGGGAGAAGGCTGAAGGCCGCAAAGCCGACCTGGACATGGTTATCGAGGATGTCAATTTCCTGGCGAAGGCCAATCCTTCTCCACCTTTGAAAAAGGGGGACTAAGATCGAAAAGCGGGGCGTAGCCCATGCTCCCAACCAGATCGGGAGCTTGCGGGGCGGGGACACCTGAAGGCGCAAGATAGCCCATGCACAATATGGGTTGAATACGTGCTAACTTGCGAAATGTGGCGGCCGCAAGGCCTGTATTTTGTGAGCCGGACCGGCGTTCGGGCCATGCCAGCATTTGGGTACCGGGGCGATAGCCCGCTTTCAGCTCTGCCCTGGCAGTACCACATCCGTTGCTATCAGCAGCGGATCATCAGGTCATCAACCGTCCTCGCTACAATATACTCGGCCGGTGTTTCACCAACCGCAACGGCCTTGAAGTGGGCCCTGCCGCACTCAATCTTTGCCCCTTCTATACCCCTCAAGTCCGAGGTAAAAAGGCTGCCCTTGGTTTCCACCACGAAGTAGAGGCGCTCCGCTCCGTCTTTCTCGACGAGCACCGCCCAGTCCGGGTTGTAGGCGCCCAGTGGAGTCGGCACCTTGAACCAGCCCGGTAGCTTGGCATAAACCTTCACCGCCTCGTTCTTTTCAAGACCTTCGGCAAAAGTGCGCTCAACTCCCGATGAGTCGTAAACCACGTGCTCGTAAACCGACTTATCGGACGCGACCACGTTCTTGAGGTAACCGGTCAACTCTTCTTGTTCGAAGAGCTCCTGGGCGTAATAATACTGGTCACCGAGGCGTTGATATTTGATGCCATCCACCAGGGCCAGACGCTTGGTGCGATTGACGGACTCGGAAGCCATGTCAATAAACTGCTGGGGATTGCTCTTGAAATCATTGAGGCGGCCGCTATGGGTCAGGATGCGCACAAGACTGCGCCGGGTCATTTGGGTCCTGTCCTGGAGAACGGTCAACAGGTCGGGCAATTCGATGTCCTTTTCTTCAATAGTGATCGGCGCCGCGGCTGCGGTCTCTTCGGAGGTGACGCCGCCCCGGCCGATGGCGATATCGGCTTTCCGGATCTGCACCCGCGTTTTGGTTATCGGAGGGCATTCCCGGACTGCCTTGCCGCACTCCAGCAATAGCTTTTCGTTATCGAATTGAACACGATAGGTTGTCTTGTGTTTTATGCGGTCCCAAAGCGCCTGAAACTCCGCGCTATGGAGAACGGCCTGCCGGGTCTTCACCTGCACCCGGTCAGCCGCGTTCTTGATGTCCAGCTTGCCAGCCAGTTTGCGCAGAATGTCCCTGACCTGCGGGAGCTGTGCCTGGAACGGTGGCGGGAGCTGCAGCGTACCGTCGTTGAGCGCTTTCCGCAAGGCATCCTGCACCTTGCCCCTGGCATCGATATACCCGGCTTCTTTCAGGTAAGCCCAAATAGCTTCGGATTGGGTTACGCCCAGCGCCGTGGTCCTCCCGGCTTCGTCCGTGACCGGGATGGCGGCAAATTGGTGCTTTTCCACGATGCCGAAGCGGATTCCCGTGTCTTGCTCAATTTCCCTCTGGAGGTTTTCGGCGAACTGCTGGTAGCCTTCCGTGGCGATGACGGTGAGCGTGTTGATGTCAAAGCCGTGTAGCCGCTGTCCCTGCTGGTTGACGCAGAGACGCAGCCCGCGGCCGATGGTCTGGCGGCGTTCCCGCTCGGTGCCTATATCGCGTATGGCGCATATCTGGAAAACATTCGGGTTGTCCCAGCCCTCACGGAGGGCGGAGTGGGAAAAGATGAACTTCAGTTTCGTTTCAAATCCCAGCAGCCGTTCCTTGTCTTTCATGATAAGGTTGTAGGCCCGCTCGGCGTTTTCGCGGTTGCCCTGGTTGTTCTCTGCGGTGTCGGTCCACGTGCCTTTCCGGTCAATCGAAAAATAGCCATCATGGACTTCGGTAGCATCAGATTGCAAATCCACTTCATTGAAGAGCGTGTGGTATTTTGGCCTGGCGGCTGCTTTGCGGTATTCCTCCTCGAAGATTACGGCGTACTTGCCCTTTACCGGGGCGCCATCGGAGGCATAGCTGCGGTAGTAATCAACCTTGTCGATGAAAAACAGGCTTAATACCTTGATGCCCTGCGGCCGCAGGCGCAGCTCTTTGTCCAGGTGCTCCTCGATGGTGCGGCGAATCATAAGCCGCTTGAGGGCGTCGCTGTCAACGTCGCCGATGGCTTCACCCGGACGCAGCGGCTTCTCCTGATGGCTCAGTTCGAGATACTCCTCGCCGGCTTTACATCCAATGTTGTGCACCAGACAGTCAGTATAGACGGCGCGGCCGGTGATCTGCTGGAGGTCGTCGCCCGGTTTCACGGTGACCTTCTCCCGGGTGACGCCCAGCAGGCGCTGCACGTCGAGTTCCACCTGCGCGGTGAACCTATTGTTTTTGTTGCCGGTGGATAGCAGCCTAACGTAGCATTTGTTGTGCCCTCCTTCCACTTCCAGCGAGGCCACCTCGATCTGCTTGACCAGCTTGCGCTCATAGGCATCCACCGCATCGAGGCGGTAGACCATGTGGTGCTTATCAACGTGGGTGGCCGAGTAACGCAGCGTGCAAAGGGGATCCATGGCCCCCAGTGCCTCCTTACCTCGTCCTTCCAGGCCGCCGTCCACGCTTTGCGGTTCATCCACGATAAGAATCGGCCGGGTAGCCCTGATGAGATCGATGGGCTTCTCTCCCCCCGTCTTCTCGCTATCCTTGTAAAGATTGTTCACGTCCTTTTTATTTATTGCCCCTACCGTTACGACCATGATCTGGATATGGGGACTGGTGGCAAAGTTACGCACCTGCCCGAGTTTGCTGGAGTCATAGAGGAAATACTCAAAGGGTGTATTGGCATAGAGGCTGCGAAAGTGCTCCTCGGTAATCTGCAATGTCTTATACACGCCCTCCTTGATAGCTACGGAAGGGACCACGATGACAAACTTGGTAAACCCATACCGCCGGTTTAACTCGAAGATGCTGCGCAGGTAAACATACGTCTTTCCCGTGCCGGTCTCCATTTCCACCGTGAAATCACCGGAGTCCAGCTTGGGTGAGGGCCGAAGGCCGTTGCTGAGCTGGATTTTTTCCAGATTGGCCAGGATATCATCAGGCAGCAAATGCAGGCGATTGCCGATGCCAAGCTCGTTCTCCATCCCCGGTAAGCCCAACTGGCCGGTCGCGAAGTCTCTGGTGACCGTGAACTCGGTGCGGCAAGTTTCCTGACCATGGAACAGTTCACATACCGACTCAATGGCGGCGTGCTGGTAGTCCAGGTTGGGCTCAAAGTGAAGTTTCATGGCTTGTCCTTCATTGGCGACGGCAATTGCTTTACAGCGCGGTCGAAATCGGATTCCAGGCTTCGATCCTCGGCCCGGCGGAATTCGGCGAACTCGCGCTCGGCGTGCTCCTTGGCCAATTCCGCCGAGACCTTGCCCGCGTTCTGGAGGACATCCCGGTCGTTCAAGGTCATGAAACCTTCCAGCTTCGTGATCCAATCGTTCATCGTCATGGCTATCCGTCGCTCGGCCTGGGACTCGGCAAAAATGAGATACTGCTCTACAAGGTTATTGAGCGCACGTAGCTCTTCTTCGTTCAAATAGTTCTTCGCGATGGCGACGTCCGATTTGCGTATGCGTGCCCCTTCCCAGGTGGTGAGGCCCATGTTCGGCTTTCTGCTGTCAGCGCGGGTCAAGATCACCTCGGCGGCGGTCTGTCCATGTATCGCGTAGTGCACCTTGTTTTGCACCGTGGCGAAAAAATCCTGGGTGAGCGGGTGGTCCTTGTCGTAGTCGATGCTCGTAGTGTAGATGTCGGTGATCTTCTGGTAAAAACGTCGCTCGCTGGTGCGGATGTCCTGGATGCGCCGTGTGAGCTCCTCGAAGTAGTCATTGCCGATCTTTGGGTTCTTCAGGCGCTCGTCGTCCAGCACGAAGCCCTTGACGATGTACTCTTTGAGCTTGTCCGCGGCCCACCGCCGAAAGCGCACGGCCACGGGGCTGCGCACGCGGAAGCCCAGTGCCAGTACCATGTCGAGGTTGTAGAATTCCACCTCGCGAACGACCTCGCGGCCGCCCTCTTTTTGAACTGTTCGGAATAGCCGAACAGTTGCTTCTTGGGTCAGCTCTTCGTCTTCGAAGATGTGCTTGATGTGCTCGCTGATGGTGCCCTTGGCCTTGCCAAACAGCTCTTTGATCTGCATCTGATTGAGCCAGACGGTCTGACCTTCGAGGCGCACGTCGAGCTTTGTGCGGCCGTCCTCGCTCTGGTAGATGAGGAACTGGCTCATCACAGGCTCCTCACGTTTTCAAGTCCGTAATGCTGGAGGACCACGATGGCGGCGAACTGATAGTCCATGCTCACATAAATCTTGTCGGTGTACAGGGCATATTTGAAATTGCCCATGTCCACACAGTTCTTGAGCGCGTCGGTGAACTGCTTGCGGTAGTTCTCTTCGACGAATGCGGATTGCAGGAAATCTTCGCCCCGCTGGTTGATATATTTTGTACCGCCGCCGGTGCGCTGGTTTATGGTGTCGATGACGATATCAAGGATCGCCTGGCGTAATAGCCGCGCTCGATCGCTCTCGATCATGAGCATGGCGAGGTTGAGAAAGGCGCGAAAATCAAAGACGCCCAGTTGACGTGTCATGGATTTGTTCACGAAATCTGTTTCGTGAACAAAGTTATGGCGAGTTGATAACTTCAACTCCCGTAAGCGTTTACCTTTCAGGATATCGTATCCGTTTTGGCGCAGTTCTTCGCTGAATTTCTCCAGATAATTGTCCACTGTGCGGGTAGTCACCTCGAAAAACGTTGGCAGTTGCCCCTTCAGCACCACAGTCTTACCCTCAAACGCAATACCGCGGTTGCCGGCTGCTTTCTCGATCTCAACCAGCGCATAGGGGTTATTCAGGATGTTCTGCCTTTCCAGGGGCGAGTTGGTCAAATCCTTATTCACCGTTTCTCCTTACAGGCTCCTCACGTTTTCCAGTCCGTACTGCTGGAGAATGGCGGTGAGGTTAGTCTTGGCCACGTCATCGCTGAAGGCGCTGTCACGGAAGACAACCTGTGTCTCGCCTGCCGGCGCCAGTTGCTTATGCCACTCCACGATGCCGAGGGCCAGCGGCTCCACTTCTGCGGCAGAAATCTGCGTAGCCAGACAGACGAGTAAAGTGCCCGAGCCGATGCTATGGACGGACTTACCGCCGATGATCTTTTGCTCAATGGGCACCGTCAGGTCGAGGCCGAGCTTGAGCAATAGCTCGAAGAGGATGTCCGCCTCGGTGCGGTCGGTTTTCAGGTGCTCGGCGTGCTCCTCCAATGTGGCCGCCAGGTTATCGCGGTCCGGTTCCCACGCCCGGATATTGCTCGAATCCAGCTTGAAAACACGAAAGCCGAGGTCCTTCTTATGCGTGCCATCAAGATCGAGCTTGCCACTATCCTTGTTGACGAGGTCCTTGATGACGTTCCTCATCCTCGACTTGGCCAGGTCCGCGATGGTTCTAACTACCTTTTCCGGCACAGGTAACGGCTCTGGAAGTTGAACAAGGATAAACCTCCGTCTGCTCTCGTCTTCAAGATTCTGCAACATAATAGCGTGTCCTGTTGGGCCGCTCCCTGCAAAAAAGTCCAAGACAATGTCGTCAGAGCCAGGTGTTGTGCCGATCCTGATAATATGGCGTAGAAGACGCGTGGGTTTGACGGAATTAAGTACGTTCTCGGTGTTCTCGAATTCGGCAAACTCAAGAAGTTCTTTCTTGGCTTCCTGCGTATTTCCAACCGTGGTGTGAAGCAGTAGGGTTTGGGGCACAATGCCCTCCTTCACCTCCGATAAGAATCGCTTTAATCGCGGCATGTTTGCCCCATTTTCCCCCCACCAAACTCGATTGTCCGCATCAAGGGCTTTGAACTTCTCAAGATTCTGCCGCCAATAGCGACCTTTTCCTGCCCCAAACGTCTTGCCAGTACGCCCGGTAACGCTATACTGCCCGTCACCGTAGTAGTTCCTGGCAGTCAGATCACTGGAGGACCACGGGCCACGTGGGTCATTATCGGGATTGGCATAGCGATCGTTTGCGTCTTCGGTTCTGGGTAGCAACTCTGGTAACCACGTTTCCTTGCTCTTAGCAAAGACAAGAATATAATCGTGGTCCTCGGAAAAGTATTTTGCCGTGTTCTTAGGCGAAAACACTTTTTGCCAGATAAGAGTGGCTACGAAGTTCTCCTCACCGAAGACATCGTCTCCGAGTCTGCGAAGATTTGCCACTTCATTATCATCAATAGATATGAATACTACCCCGTCATCCCTCAAAAGATTCCTTGCCAGCTTCAACCGGGGATACATCATATTGAGCCAGTCGGTGTGGAAACGGCCAGATGCGGCGGAGTTCTTGGGGAGATCATGATGTGATTCCTGCCTGTGTCCCTGGTCATCCAACTGGCCGGTGAGTTCGAGGTAGTTGCGGATGGTGTCCCCAAAGTCGTCTGGATAGACGAATTCATTGCCCGTGTTATAGGGCGGATCGATATAGATGAGCTTCACCTTCCCGGCGTAGGATTTTTGAAGGAGCTTGAGCACTTCAAGATTGTCGCCCTCGATCATCAGGTTTTGCGTCGTGTCCCAGTCCACGCTGTCCTCCGGGCAGGGGCGCAGGGTGCCGGTTGATGGGGTAAGGGCGACCTGGCGGGCGCGGCGCTTACCGTGCCAGTTGAGGCCGTATTTCTCCTCCCGCTCATCCACGCGGCCGCCGAGGAGCTGCTTGAGCACGTCAAAGTCTATTTTGTCCTCGGTAAATGTTTCAGGGAAGAGGGCTTTGAGCTGTTCGATATTCTCCGCAACAAAGTCGGGCGACTTGGTCTCCGGGTCCTGGTCTGTCAGTTTCTTCATGTTTGCCTTATCCTTTAAGGAGTCCTGTTTGCAGCCACAGGCACCAGCAGGTAGTTGAACCGTGTGCGAACCAGTTTCTTCCGTTCTTCAACAAAGTCCTCGAATCGCTCCATCTTCCAGAGGGACGGATCAGTCGGGATCAAGTGCTTGTCCAGATAGCTCCTGTCTTTTCCAGCGAACCAATCTTCGGGCAGGGTGTCCCCTTTGCCGCCGGCGCCGTTCTCCTCCCGGCTGAGCAGCATACAATTGGCAAGTTGGTTGCGCTGTACCTCGTGATACTTTATGAGGTCCCAATGCCCGGTCTTAGGATTTTGCACTTTCACCTTCCGGAGCGCGCTTTGCGGGAAGATATGGTCTATCTGAGGAAGGTTATTGTCATAGGCAGGAGTATGGTTGAAGTCGCGATACCACAGATTGAACAGCAGGTGGATCGTGTTTGAGCTGTACCCCATTTGAAAAAAGCGTTCCTCACTCAACTCCAAGGTGCGGTTTTGAGTGCGGATGATACCGAACGCTTCGTCCACGCTAAACTCTTTCGATTCGGTGAGTTTCCTGACCAAGGCGTCGATTAGGTTGTCGGGCACTCCGCCGAATACGCCGGCAAGCGAGCAACGCAGCAGGTAGCTATCAACATCCCTCGCTTTCTTCCAAGCTTCAGGGTAGTGATAGCGCAGATAGACCAAGGGCACCAGCACCAAATACGTTGGCAGCGCCTTGTCGCACTGGATGAAAGTCTTGCCGCGAACGAAGTCAAGAACGTCCTGGATGGCCTTCGCAATCTCGTCCCACTTCGCCTCGATATCCTCGCGTACGCCCGCCTTGCGAAACTTGTCCACCTCATACCGCGCACCTTGTCCTAACAACACCAGGCATGTCTTCAAGACAAAGTCTCGGTCAAATGCAAAGCCATGTCGGTTAAGAGTGTCCAATAGATCTTCCATCTTCGTGTCTGCCACGTCCCAGTGCGCATTCAGAAGTGAGAAGAGCAAGTCCGACTTGCCTAGCTTTGTCCCGCCCGAATTGGCGCGAATAAAAATCTCGACCACGTCATCCTCGGTATAAAGGGCGGGGTTATCGATACTGTCCAACTCTTGGTATGTCACCGCCTCGTCTATCTTGAACGTCCGGTCAACCAGATCAAGGTGATCCTCCAGCTTGTTCAATTCCCTCTCACTTAGCGCGCGGCCGGCACCGGCCTTCAGGCCATTTAGGACTTCGCGCTTGTTCCTCGTATCGAATATTAGGTCCTTGAACTTCACCCAGGGGAATGCGACTGCCCCTGGATAGGCGAACTTAAATTTGTATTTCACATCGTCCGGAGCCGCAACTTCTCCGCTCAGCAGGTCGAAGCAAAGTTCCTTACCCTCAAAACTGCCGCGCAAGCCAATGAACATGCTCTGAAGCCTCTGCTGACCATCGAGCACAAGGCATTTCTTCCTTTCATTCTGCGGGACATAAAAATCGCTTAAGTGAAGCGTATCCTTCCAGTTGTCGATGAACCTTCGGTGTCGGATGATGCTCTTCGTCTTCCAGACCAACATAGTACCGATGGGATACTCACGTAGGATCGAGTCGAACATCTTGCAGATCTGCTCTTCACTCCAGACAAAAGGCCGTTGAATGTTAGGTAGCCAGAATCCGCCATCTTCGTCGACATTGTTGAGAACTCCGACTATCTTCTTTGCGGTCTGGTTTCTGTTCTTCACTGATCATCTCCTGTCCTTAGCTTTGCCTTTACTGCGCTCAGTTCGGCCTCCAGCCTTTTGATTTCAAGGTTCAGTTCCACGCTCCGGTGACCAGCGCCACCTTTTCTCTGAAGTCGTACATGGGAAAACCCCTGTCTGGTCCTCTCCCTCAAAGGCCTGCTTTTGCCCATGCCTGATGCCCTTCCAGCCCGGAAGCGGCCCATAAGTGGAACCACGAATTGAAACGAATGAACGCGAAATAGGCAGCGAGTAGCGGCCGGACGCAATGGCCGGCACGGGGGAATGAAAGGGCAGTACTCAGTGCAAATTCGTGTCTATTCGAGGTTTGAATCACCCGGTATTATACATCGGCTATCCGGCGGCGTCACTCTTCCCCGCCTTTGCCAGGGGGAAACCGCGAAGCCGTGAGCCGCAGACCGGGGAGAAGCTGCTCAAGCGGGAGGCCAAAGCCATCGTCTGCCTCTGTATTAATACAAACGGGGTAAATCATGCAGCCTGTCCAAAGCCTGGCGACTTGATTCATCAAGCGTTCAGTCGGGTTTGATAAATCAAACCGCCACGGCCTCGCAGCACAGCACATGATGCTGCAACAGTTCCTGCCTTTGTATTAGCAAAACAAGAGGGGCTGGTATATAATGCCCGCAAGGTAATATCTGGAAGCAGGTCAGCAGGATGGCTGACTCGGACGCCGAAATCAAAGGCACGGAAGACGGCGAAATGTCTGTACACGCACATCGAGGAAGTGACCCGACTGCCCCGGGCGGCGCTGTTTGAGGCAACGAAGTCCGGCAGGCTAAAAGCGAGGGAGCGCTTCTTCAAGGCTTTTTACTCCAGCCCTGTCGCCATGACTATCGCCCGCCTGCCCGAAGGCCGCTGGACGGAGGTGAATGATAGTTTTTGTCGCCTGATGGAATATTCCCGTGAAGAGCTTCTCGGCCACACCTCGGCTGAACTAAACATGTTTGTTAAGCCGGAGGAACGAGCGCAATCAACTCGGTCGCTGCTCGAGCAAGGCAAGGACCAAACACCCGAGCGCACGGTGCGGACAAAGACCGGCAGGCTTGTTACGGTGATTTCTTCTAACGAGCGGATTACCATCGGCGGCCGGGATTATGCTGTGTCCATTACATTCGATATCACGGAGCGCAAGAAGACGGAACGGATGAAAGATGAATTCATCGGCATGGTGTCCCATGAAATACGCACGCCTCTGACCGTCCTCATGGGCGCCCTGGGAACCGCGATGACCGAGGGGGTACCGCCGGAAGACGCCCGGAGTCTGCTTCATGACGCCATGGATGGCGCCGAATCCCTCAATCATATCGTGGGTAATCTTCTTGAACTTTCCCGCTATCAGTCAGACCGGCTGTCCCTGCAAAAAGGGACGTTTGAAATGGCCGCAATCGTGAGGGGTGTCGTGGAAAAGGAAAGCTCCCACCTGAGCAGCCACCGGTTGAATCTGGACATCCCTCATGATCTGCCTCCTGTTTCCGCCGACCGGGTCCGGGTGGAACTGATACTCAATAATCTCTTGATCAATGCAGGCAAATACTCCGACGCGGGGACCGAGGTGCGCATTTCCGCCAGGAAGGGAAGCGACCACCTGGTGATAAGCGTGAGCGACCAGGGCAAGGGAATCTCTCCGGATGACCAGGCCAGGCTATTCCAGTCCTTCGAGCGCCTGGCGGAGACGTCGACGACCAGGCCCGGGCTGGGCCTCGGCTTACTCGTCTGCAAACGACTGGTGGAAGCCCACGGCGGCAAGATATGGGTAGAATCCGAGCCGGGTAAGGGCTCCACTTTCAGCTTCACGTTGCCCTTGCAGAACGGTTAGACGGTGTAGGGTGGGTTAAGTCCCGATGGTAATCGGGACGAACCCACCATAAGGGATTCAAGATTGCAGATTCAAGATCACAAGATTCCCCACCCCGCGGCCGGGCCCTGCATTAGGCCGCGTTCCCCAGCTTCATCGCTATGTCTTCCTGCAGCACCTTCTTGTTGACCTTCTGCAACCCCGCCACCATAGGCAGCTCGGCGACCAGCTCCAGGCGTTCCGGTATTTTGTAGGGAGCGATATCCTGCCCCTTCAGAAATTGGACTACGTCCTCGAGGCCAAGTTGTTGTCCGCCCCTGGGCACCACATAGGCGCAGGCTTTTTCTCCCATGATCGCGTCCGGCATGCCTACCAGGGCCACGGCGGCGATTTTGGGATGGGCCGCCAGCAGGCCCTCGATTTCCGCCGGGTAGATGTTCTGGCCGCCCCGGATGATAACCTCTTTCTTCCGTCCGACAATCAGGACATTGCCGTCGTCGTCAAACCGGCCCAGGTCGCCCGTCCTGAACCAGCCGTCCCGGGTCCAGGTCTGCCAGGTGGCTTCGGGGTTCAGGTAATAGCCGCTGGAGCTGGCCGGGCCGCTGCCCCATATCTCGCCCACCGCGCCCTGTTCCACCTCGCCGCCGTCCTCGCCGACTATCTTGATGAGCGTTCCCGACCGCGGTTTGCCCACCGTGAGGATGCGCGTCTCGCGGGAGTCCTCGGGACCGCCCACGGTGGTGCCCCCGAAGTCGACCGCGCCCAGGCCGTTGACGATCTTCGCCCCCAGCTTCTCTTCCACCTCCACCGCCAGCGGATAGGGCAGGAAGGCGCTGCCGCACCACCAGACGCGGACGGAGCTCAGGTCGTGGTCCCGGCAGCGGGGATATTTCACCATTAGGGCGTACATGGCCGGGACCCCGCACACCACCGTTGCCCTCTCTTTTTCGATCAGGGATAAAGCGTCCCCGGCCTCGAAGTGTTCCAACCAGACCGTCTTCGAGGCGGCCTGCGGCGCGGCGAAATAGGCCACATTGTTGACGCCGGCCGGGACCGATCCCAGGGCGCACACCACGTCCTTCTCCGTGAGTCTGAAGTTTTCGACAAACCCCCGTCCGAGGGCCAGCCGCGCCGCCATGGAGTATTCCACGAATTTGGGGAAGCCGGTCGTCCCCGAGGTGTGGTTGATCATGGAGACCTCGTGCGGGGCATAGCCGGAGGCTCCCAGGCGTTGCACCTGCTGCGCGGTCAGAGCGGGTCCGGCCAGCAGGTCCTTCAGGAGCATGGCCCCGGGGGGACGGTCATCGCCGGCCACCATCACGTGCTTCAAGGCCGGCAGCCGGGGCCGGATCTCAGACACCATGGCGTGGTAATCCAGGTCGCGGTACTTCCACGGAATGACGATTCCCCTGGCTTTGACATCGGCCAGTATCCGTTCGATTTCGCGCTGTCGCAAGCTCCTCACCACGGGCAGGCAGAGGACGCCCGCCTTTTCGCAGGCGATGCGGAGCAGCACCAGCTCGACGCAGTTCGGGAGCTGGATTACCAGGATTTCGTCTTTCTTGAAGCCGAGGGACAGGAGGCCCAGCGCGAGCTTATCTATCGCCAGTTTCGCCGAAGCCCAGGTCTCACGTCGCAGGCCGTCGGTCAGGGCTTCCCTGTCCGGGTGTTCCCGGGCGTTCTTGTCCCACACGTCGGCCAGGGTCAGAGGCAACCACTGGCCGGAACGGTAGTATTCCTGGATTTCGTCTTCGGTATAGCGGGTTGGTTTAACCATGAGGGCTCGCTGGGCAAAGGGAATATGTGTACATTATACATTACTGTGCTCTGTCACAATCGGATTGGGTCATGAAGCTGATGGTATTGGGAGGAATATATTCCGTGCGCAGACTGTCTGTTTCTCCGCCCGACGTAACCACGCATTATGGCTCAACGAGGAACCTCTCCTTCGGGCAATTCGGGTTGGGCCAAAAGGCGAAGTTTTTCCCGGTCTAGGATGACTACCTTCCCTCGAAATGATTGGATTACACCTGTGCTTCTCAAGCGGCTGACAAACCGTGTTGCTGTCTCTGTAGTTGTTCCAGACATTTCAGCGATTTCCCTTCGAGTAAGAGGGATAGTTGGTCCAAACTTCAAGCAAAGCGCAAACAATACACGGGCAAGACGGCCACCAGTCCTTCCTGCCGTAAATTCTGAAAGCTGTGCTGAGGCAGCCTGGTACAGCGTCCTCCCAAATCCGATCACTATGCTCAGAACCTTGGGAATCAATTCAGGATGTCGATGCAAAAATGAATAGAAGGCGTCCTTCCGTATCGTCAACACGGTTGTGTCAGTTAACGCTTGAGCGGTAGCCCCATGCGGCTTGCCGAGAAGGAGAACCAAAACACCTCGGATTTCTCCCGGGCTGTAAATAGCAGTGATAAAGTCCTTTCCTGATCGGGAATGCTTCAAGGTCTTCAGCATCCCCGAAGTCACCAAGTAGCAGTATTCAGCAGGATCACCTTCGACGAACAAGATTTGACCGGGCTTCAGATGAAGTCCCGAAGTAAGCGTAGAAAGCTCCACAAGGTGCTCGGTGTCGAAATCCGAGAACATCGGGCATTTCCTAAGGATCTCGACCCTTGTTTCGCCCTCTGGAAACTCGCAAATCTTCAAGCCTCTCGGCGCCGGGGCTTGTATTGACTCATTTGCTGCGGGAAAACCCCCGGGCGAAATCTCCGAAGCAGCTTTATGAACGTATTGGCCGCCCTGCCGGAATGCGTTGCCGGGGTGGGGCACATTCGCATTACATGCTTTCGGGTCTCCTACCTGTTTCCGTCGGGCAAACCGTCCGAGGGAATGTAGAAGAACTCCGATATCGCCCTTAGCTTCAAGTTCGTCCAATCTTCCGAGGGTGCAGAGCACGCGCTGCACCCTCTGGTATCTCTCCCGACAGTTTTCTACGAGCTGCAGATATCGATATTTCCCGCTCCCCTTCACTCTGAAGAACATATTATGCCTTCCTTCTTCGACACCCTAAGGACAAGTAATCTTATAGTAGATGCCCTACGTGGACTCCCATAATATTTAGCACCCTGCCATCCCTGTTGGACTTTCTTCGAGTCCGGTTTTTCGAATGGAGGCATTCAAATTGTCCATGGGGCTAGTCGGATTTGCTAGGGTTGCTGGAGTGAGGGTGCTCTGTACTGGCCATAATCTCCGGTCCAGAACCAGCGTCCCTGACCCACGTCACTTGCCATGGTCCGATGTCCTACCCTAGCGGATTCCACAGCGACCCTTGAATTATATCAGGCCACTACGGGCTCGGCAATCGTCCCGATTGCCCCGTTCGCCCATAACATTTATCAGTTTTCCCGGCCAAGATGTGCCGGGATCTGTATGACGAACATCATAGACATTTTCTTTCTTCCTGACGTATCTTTTATCTGGCCAGTTCCACTAAAGAGGTTTTCGCAGGGCATCGCATTGCGGAACAAATAATAGAATACTATTGCGATCAGGGAGTGAGTATGGTTACGAAGGTTGAAAGACACTCGTGCGGGGAGAAAGTCGATACCAATATATTGGGCAAGATAGACGATCTCGCGCTGAGCCGAAGGGCTGCCCGCCTGAGGGAGGAATTCTTCAGTTGCATCCCAAGGGTTGCGGGGGAACGCGCCCGGTTGACAGTGGATGCATGGAAGGAAACAGAAAGTGAACCCCTTGATCTACGTAGTGCAAAGCTTTTGAAAAGGGTCCTGGAGGGAATGCCCGTGGTGATATTCCGTGGGCAGATGCTGGTCGGCAGTGAGACCAAGTACTTTCGAGGGGCCAATCCGCATTGCAACTATGACGGCGCCTACTTGATTCCGCTCCTGAAGGAAGTCCCAGGGCAGGTGACTCTGGGTGGTCCTGTGGAGAGGGGCGTCATCAGCAAGGAGGATTACGCAAGCATTACCGAGGCGATCAACTACTGGAAGGGTAAAACGCCAGCGGAGAAGGCTAGAGAGGTGGCAGGAGCCGTTGTAGGTAGCTGGTTTGATGACCTTGTAGAAGCGGGTAGTAATCCCGCCGAGGCCCTCCCATCGAGCGCCTACTGCATGAACCATGAAAGGATAGTCAACGAGGGTCTGAGCAGTTTTATTGCCGAGGCAGAAAGGCGCATGCAGCAATGGGCGGACAATAAGGAGGACGATGTTGAGAAGCTGTATTTCTGGCAGGCTGCCATCATCGCCTTGCAGGCAGTAATTGCACTGGCCAGACGGTATTCCAACTTGGCCAGGGATATGGCTGCTGTGGAGGAAGACCTCGAGTGGCGGGCTGAGCTGGAGGAGATCGCCGAAGTGTGCCACCGGGTGCCCGAACACCCGGCGCGGACCTTCCGGGAGGCTGTCCAGAGCTTGATCCTCGTTCGGGTAGCGACAAAACAGCAGACTGGCAACGAGGTGACCACCTCTCTGGGCTCGGTTGACCAATATCTCTACCCGTTTTTCAGGCGGGACCTCGACGAGGGCCGGCTTAGCCTGGACAAGGCTGCCGATCTGGTGAGTGACCTCCTCTTATATTTAAACCGTCAAGAGAGGGTGGTGGATATAATTAACAGAGAGCACTTGCAGCATGGGAACGTCTCCAACATCGGCCTGGGTGGTCCGAACCAGGACGGGGAGGACACCAGCAACGAACTGACCTACCTTATTCTTCATGTCATGGGGTTGGTGAAGTATGCCGAGCCGCATCTGGTCATCCGCTGGCATAGCAAGACGCCTCAATGGCTGATGCGCAAGGCCCTGGAGACGAATCTGCGCGTCGGAGGCGGGGTGCCTCAGTTTCAGAACTCCGAGCATATTATCCGATACTACACGGCACGGGGAGTTCCCCTGGAGAACGCACGACGTTATCAGACCGGTGGTTGCTCCGAGGTAGCGCCACGAGACTGGGCCGAGGTCATGAAGCCAACGTTGATTAACGTGGCGCTGTGTCTCGACCTGGCTTTACATGACGGCAAAGCCTCTAAGACGGGGAAGCAGATTGGTATCCACACCGGTGACCCGCGCCAGTTTACCACTTTCGAGGAGTTCTATCACGCTTTCAAAAGACAGCATGAATATGTAACGCGAAGGCAGTTATGGCATGATCGCTTGATGGACCGGGTTCTCGGAGAAACGTTCCGCCAGCCCCTGATCTCCGCTCTCTTACCAAGTTGCTTGGAGAAAGGGAAGGACTTTTTCATCGGTGGGCTCCCTCATTACGATTGCTGGCTAAAGAAAGACCGGGGCCTCATAGACTCTGCGGATTCCCTTATGGCCATAAAGAGGTTGGTTTACGAGGACAGGAAAGTCAGCATGGGAGAACTCTTGGAAGCGCTAGATACCAATTTTGAGGGCGACAGGGGAGAAGCTATAAGGCAACTCTGCCTGGCAGTTCCCAAATATGGTAACGATGTGGATGAAGTGGATGCGATGGTCCGTGACGTGGGCAAGTTCAGTGCCGCGGTCATCATGTCGGAGAAGAATATCTGGGGCGAGCATTATAGAGTTACGCGCAATGGGCAAGGCTGGCATTTCATGGCAGGGAAACGCCTGGCGGCGCTCCCCAATGGTCGCAAGGCCGGCGAGCCTCTGACGGACGCGTCGCTATCAGCCACGCAAGGGATGGACAGGAATGGTCCTACTGCTTTGCTCAATTCGGCATTGAAGGCTGACTACAAAGAGTCTCTTGCGTCTATTCTCAACATGAAGTTTCCCGCGCCTCTCCTTCAGAGCCTTGAAATGAGGGACAAAGTGGCCAGACTCACGGAAAGTTTCCTCAAGAAAGGCGGAAGCTATATTCAGTACAACATCACCGACGCAGCGATTCTGAAGGAGGCGAAGCGACACCCGGAGAAATACAAAGACCTGGTGATCAGGGTTGGCGGTTATAGCGCGTACTTTGTGAACCTGAGCCCCGAGGTTCAGGATGAGATAATCCGGCGTACCGAACATGCTTTGGAGGGAGTTTAGCCCTGCGAGGTGCTCATTGACACCGTCTTTTGGACCGATTGCATGGCTTGTGATAATCAGACATTAACTGGTTGGCCGCCCATGGCGACAGGGATCTTTGTTGCTGGAATGAACCGATGTATTGTCGGGAAGCAGTAAAGGGGGCAAATGTGTGCAACAAACTGATTTTGGGTCTTTTTCCGCTCTCACTGATCATGGTTCTGGCACTGGCTATGGCAAGTTGCGGAGTGGCTGAAGTATCAGCTCCTGCGCCCGGTCCGGGCTCGGTCAAAACAACTCTCTCCTCGAACATAGAACCCCCCTGGAAAGTAGATTGGGACAAGACCGTGGCAGCGGCCAAACAGGAGGGGGTAGTTAGCCTGTATAGTGGCGCGGGCCCTGGTCAGCTAGAGGCAATACGCAAGGGTTTTGCGGACGCTTATGGAATCAACATTGAATCGGTAACAGGAAGAGGGAATGAAGTGAGTGAGAAACTTTTCAGGGAGCGAAAAGCTGGTTTATATCTGGCAGATGTTGGTTCCCTGGGAGCAACAACGTTAGTATCGGACATGAAACCGCAAGGAGTGCTGGACCCATTGAAACCACAACTGGTGCTACCAGAGGTTTTGGACTTCAAACTCTGGTATGGAGGTAGCCACATTTACTGTGATAACGACGGAGCCTATGCACTGTCTTGGGCCTATTCCCCGGCTACTGGGGCTGTCATCAATACCGACACGGTCAAGCCAGGGGAGATAACCTCGAACAAATCGCTGCTCCACCCAAAATGGAAAGGGAAGATAGTTCTAAATGATCCGACCGTGTCAGGAACCGGTCAATCGTGGTTTCAAATGACTTCCAGAGCAGTGGGATATGAATTCATGCGTGAATTCGCCAAGCAAGAGCCGGCTATAACGAGGGACCTGAGACTGCTGTTGGAATGGGTGGCCCGAGGAAAATACGCTGTGGCTGTAGGCCCAAACTCGAATACTATCGGTGAGTTCTTGAATGCAGGCGCTCCGCTGAAACAGGTTCTCCTGTCAGACGCTCCGTATGCTATAACTGCTTACCCTCTAGCCCTTTTCAACAAGGCGCCTCACCCTAATGCAGCCAGGGTGTTCATCAACTGGTTCTTGACCAAGGAGGCCCAAACTATTGCCAGCAAAGCGTTTATGTCACAGAGCGCCAGACTGGATGTTCCAACGGACCACCTGGATCCTGACGCGGTACGGCAGCCTGGACTAATCTATCTTTTTAGCAACGCCGAGGATGTTACTTCGGAACGCCGTCAATCGGGCATTGAGGCACAGAAGATCTTCGGTCTCGGCGCAAAGTAAACCCTCCAGCGACGTACCAAATTGCCTGGAAAGACAACGAACGTGAGCAATTTTTATGACAATTGGTTGAGGTATTGGGACGAACAATTGGAAGAAAAGGAGAAGGCACGAACTTGCATCAACGAAGAGGATCTGCAGTGGGTCAGAACGAGGCAAGATTGGCGGTCCGCCCTTCTGTGCGCTAGAGAAAATGGATTTGTTACCTCGGGTGTAGCCATACTGGCAGAGATCCCTCAGAGGTGGCATACAGGGAGTCACTCGCATGGCGAGGAAGCGGTTTATGTCGTCCAGGGTCAGGGATGCAGCGTGGTAGACGGAACAAGATATGATTGGAGCTCCGGAAGCTGTCTCTTTATGCCTTACGGCTCGTCCCACCAGCATTTCAATCTGGGTCCAGAGACAGTCAGATATCTTTCCGCGATGGCTCTGCCTCTAGAGAGGTTCTGTGGGCTTGCAAGAGTCATGCAATACCAGGACGCCGGGGAGACCTGTAGATCAGACTTGGTGGGACCCTCGGCGCCAGGATCAAACATTCATCCGGACTACGGAAGGATAGTCATGAAGCTGGAAGATGCGCCTTCTGTCCCCTCTGGTGAAATGGGAGCATTTGTCGCCAATTTCAAAGACGACTACACCACTACTCAACCCAAGGAAGTGAGAACCGCAGGTGAGCCGGGACATCGATCTCGCAGCGTCTATTTCATGGGGTCGCCCGAAAACGGATTTCGAGCAAGAGAGGTGCACATCACCGCAATCCTCTGCGACGAACCTGGAATGCATAGCGGAAAACACGCACACATGGAAGCTTTGTTATATGTGCTGCAGGGAGAAGGACACTCCATAATAGATGGGAAGAAGATTCCGTGGAAGAAGGGGACCCTGTTCCAGGTGCAGGGACCGCAGACGGTTCACCAACATTTCAACACCGGGAAGATCGAATCACAGCAACTTCGGATTCATTTTGGAACAAGGTCTCATTTCTTCCAACCCATAGCCAGAAGGGTTTTCCCAACTAAGTACTATGAATACAGCTCGTATGTAATTTCATGAGGTGAGCATCGTCCAGAGTCATATTATCCCAGATTATGCATGGCCTCGGGCGGGGCGTAGCCGCTCCGCTTTGCGAGAGTCCGCAGGGCGGACAGGTCCTTTAGCCTGCGGGGGTGGGGAAAAGTGAAGCATCCTGATACCACATGCATAATTTGGGTTCAATGACGTCGGAAAAACCACTCTCATTTCTAACCGCCCGGAAGGGGCCACCTTTTCCGAACGAAGTCTCGGTCGAGGCCTGGTAGCATTATGAGCCAAAAGACAGCAGAAGAAGCCACCGAACAAAGGGAATTGTTCTCTGATGTTCAGCGAGATTACTACCGAGAATTTCAACAACAAGAAGGCATACCAGTCCATACAGGGTATTTTGTCCAGGATCTGGGGAACCTGGAGATTAAGCCCTGGTCTCGAACGGGCGGTTCAGGTTGCTACGTGAATCTCTTTGGTGAAGAGACCTGGGCCGACAACTACCTGTGCGAAATAGCCCCGGGCCAAAGTCTAAAGCCTCAGAGGCACATGTTTGAGGAGATCGTTTATGTCCTATCGGGATGTGGCGCAACCACTTTTTGGTCTCGCGAAGGCGGACCTACGTGGACACTGGAATGGAATGAGCAATCCCTCTTTGCGCTACCGTCGAATGTTGGGTATCAGCACCTTAATAGAGACGCCAGTAGACCGGCAAGGCTTTTTGCCAAGACCACATTGCCTGCTATATTTCAATATTTCGGGAGCAGAAAGTTCATATTTGAAAACGAATTCGCGTTCGAAGGGGCTGAAAAGGACTTCTATTCAACTGAGGCAAAAATATACAGACAGGGCCCGCCACTCAACATGACCGTTTGGTCTGCAAATTTCATCCCTGATGTAAAGGCGTTTGACCGAATGACAGGTCTTCAAGTCAGGGGCGCAGGCGGTAGCAACATCGTTTTTCACCAGCCGGGCTTGGCTGTTTTGAATGCCCACCAATCTGAGTTCCCGGTTGGAACCTACAAAAAGGCCCACGCACATCCTCCCGGTCGTTCCATAATCCCGATCACCGGTAATGGCTATTCCTTGTTCTGGCGGCCTGGCCGGGAAAAGGAGAAACAAAGAGTTGACTGGCATCCCGGCAGCCTCTTCGGAGTAGCACTTACTTCATTACAGGGTGAGTGCTGGTATCATCAGCACTTCAACACAGGCAAGGAGCCAGCGAGATACCTGGTGCTGCATGTCAATCCCCGGAAAACGAAAGACAAGCACATACAAATAGAATACATCGATGAAGAACCGGAGATCAGAGGTATCTTCGAGAGCGAACTGGCCAAATCAGGGTTGAGAAGCAATATGTCACCCACCTGCTATAATGAGCGAGGGATAAACACGTACAATGAGGCCTACATGTAGACAGGGGCTGCGTCGCACGAGGAAGCTAACTCAGGGAGGTTGCTTCTTCCAAGCTGGGCAGGGAAATATTTGGCTCCACGATGAACGGTGGAAGGAGGGATGCTTTGCTTTTGAGGAAGAAACCTCGCTGCCAATTCTAAAAGATGGAGTATTGCGATGGAAAAGATTCAACTGATGGTCGTCATGGCAGCAGCACTCTTGCCTTTGCTGCTCGGCTCCTGTGTTCTCAAACCAGCAGCTACTGAAATCGCAACGCCACGGGAAGTGCCTGCGGCAGTAATAGCCAAGTCCGCTTGGGAAGAGGATTGGGAACACACATTGGCGGCAGCCAGGAAAGAAGGCAGTGTGGCGTTCTACACATTTTATACAGATGCGTGGCGCACAGCTTTCACCGAAGCCATGGCAAAGAAATATGGCATAAGGTTGGATGTAATTACCGCAACGACCGGGGGGATCGTTCAACGCATAATGACAGAATATAGGAATCAAGTGCACTATGCAGATGCAATGCTGGGGAACAGAAGGGATTTTGACGTGTACTTTCGGCCCGAGGGGGTTGTCGGATCTCTGGACAAGGTTATCGTTCTGCCGGAGAACAGCGACCCCCGAGTTTGGTGGCGGGGTGAACTTCCCTGGCTTGACCCGGATACCAAAACTTACTTTAATGATCGAGAGTATGTAAGTCCATCGTTGGCTATCAACACCGATTTGGTGAAGCCTGGGGACATAAGATCGTACTCCGATCTTCTAAACCCAAAATGGAAGGGGAAGATGACCATGGTGGATCCCGCGGCGGGTGGCGGTGTTACAACCCTTATGGTCATGTTTGCGTACGGTTTGATGTCCTGGGACTACGTCGAGGGATTGGCCAAACAGGAACCCGTGCTATCAAGTGATTGGCGGCTGACGGTGGAGTGGACAGCGAGGGGAAAATACCCCCTCTTAATAGGCCCTCAGAAGGAACCCGTGCTTG
The DNA here is from genome assembly GCA_016210565.1 of Chloroflexota bacterium. GTDB lineage: Bacteria > Chloroflexota > Dehalococcoidia > JACQUA01 > JACQUA01 > JACQUA01. The sequence goes on along the minus strand of JACQUA010000106.1, from coordinate 21,271 downwards.
ATTTTATGAAAGCAGGGGCCCCTATTGCGTTCAGCGTCCCGTCGGAAGGCGTGTACCTGACTACAGGTGCAGGATTTATGCTTCTTAAGAACAGTCCGCATCCCAATGCGGCAAAAGTATTTACGAACTTTTACTTTAGCAAGGAAGGGCAAACACTTTCCTCTCGAGTCACTGGCTATCAAAGCTCCAGGATTGACGTGCCCACAGACTATCTGCTGCCAGCTCTAACGCGTCAACCAGATGTGAAATACGTTTCGACCATCGATAAAGGCTTCCGGGAAAACGAGGTGGAGTTTACAAGGAGAGTAATACAAATCTTCGGGTCCCTTAAAAGGTGAAGCGAGTTTCCACATTCACCGCGTGAAGTAAGCACTCCAACGGGGCACATTTGACCAAGAACGGAGAAAACTGCGGGGCAAAGCCGACCGAAGCTGTGATATTCAATATCCAGCGCTTCTGCCTCCATGACGGCCCGGGAATACGGACAACCGTGTTCTCTAAGGGTTGCGGCTTGCACTGCCAGTGGTGCGACAATCCTGAGTCGATAAGCCAGGTACTGGAACTTGGGTTTGCCAGTGTGAGTTGCAATCGATGCGGGAAATGCGTAGCAGGATGTGGCAAGAATGCGATTAGTATTGCCTCAGACGGAATGCCCCGAATAGACCGGCGCCAATGTGATGCGTGCGGTGATTGTGTATCAGTGTGTATCCCCGAAGCTCTGACAGTTTACGGGAAGAGGCGATCTGTGGAGGAGGTCTTCCGGGATGTGCTCCGGGATAAGGACTTTTTCCCTCCCGACGGAGGGGTAACCGTTTCCGGGGGTGATCCGTTGTGGTGGTCACCGTTCGTCGTAGCCCTGTTCAAGCTGTGCCGGGACGCGGGCATTCCTACAGCTCTCGAAACGTCTGGCTTTGCTCCCACCGGAGCGCTCAAAGAAGTTTTGACATGTGTCGACCTGGTGATGTTTGACCTTAAACATATGGACACAGAAAGACACCGCCAGCTTACCGGCCAACCAAACGGTCGGGTGCTGAGCAATGCGCGACTACTGGCAGGCAGCCCGGCCAAAGTCCAGTTTCGCATGCCCCTTATTCCCGGCTTGAACAGCGAGGGCGAGAATATTCGAGCAACCGCTGCGTTCCTGAAAGATTTGCAAAAGGAGGAGGCTTCCGTTGAGCTTATGCCTTATCATCGCCTGGGCATCGGCAAGTACAAAGCTCTAGACAGGATATATTGCCTGAACGAGGTACCCAGCGCAACCCCCGATTTCGTAGAATCGGTGAGGCAGTCCTTTGAGATGGCCGGCGTCCGTTGTCTTGTGTCTAAATAGATGTTGCGGTCTCGGACATGGCTTTCTGCGAAGAAGACCGTCTTGAACTTACCAGCGTGGGGGTCGATATCGGCTCGTCAACATCTCTTCTTGTCTTTTCTCGTCTGGAACTGGAACGGGAAGACGGCCGCTACGTTCCGGTTAACCGGACCATTCTGTGCCAGTCTGACATACTGGTAACGCCTTATGTCGATGATAGAACGATTGACGGGAATATACTGGGCCGGTTCATTGATCATCAGTACGAAGTCGCCGGTTTGCGCCGGGAGAGCATCGACACTGGAGCAGTAATACTGACTGGATTAGCCCTGCTTAGACACAACGCCCGCGCCATCGGTGATCTATTTGCCCGGGAAGCAGGCCGCTTCGTGGCGGTAAGTGCGGGTGACAATCTTGAAGCTACCATGGCTGCTTATGGCTCAGGGGCGGTAACGCTCTCTGCCGAGGGTCACCACACCGTCATGAATGTGGACATAGGCGGTGGCACTACCAAGATGGCGGTCTGCTCCAAGGGTGAGATAAGTGACGTTGCCGCTATGGATATAGGCGCGCGCCTAATAGCCTGGGATGGCGATGGTGTTATCATTCGTCTGGAAGAGGCAGGACGCCGAATCGGAAAAGCTGTGGGACTTGACCTGAACGTTGGTCAGCGGATAGGGACCAGCGAACTGACGTCAATAGCGACACATATGGTCGAGCGCCTGTTCGAGGCAATTTGCCTGGCGCCGCCAACTTCGGGGGGAGGCCAAGAGCTCATGCGCACCCCGCCTTTGAGTTACGCGGGGCCGGTCAATGCCTTGACGTTCTCTGGAGGGGTTTCGGAGTTCATTTATGACCGCCAGGTCAATCAGTTTGGCGATCTAGGACCTCTGCTGGCGGAGGAAATCAAAGCGAAGATAGCCGGGATGGGCATTCCGGTGCTGCAGCCGGCGTCGGGAATAAGGGCGACTGTCATCGGCGCCTCCCAATACACGGTACAGGTGAGTGGTAATACCATATTCCTGTGCCCCCCGGATGTCGTGCCTGTCCGTAATATCCCGGTGGTTACCCCCGACTTCATTTTAGGGGAGTTTGAGATAGATCCGATTGCCATCGAGGAGAGCGTCAAACGCGCCTTGAATCGTTTCGGACTACCGAGCGGGGAATCGCCGGTTGCCCTTGCCTTCCGGTGGGAAGGCTCAGCAACCTATTCGAGAATTCGGGGGCTATGCAGCGGAATCGTCAAGGGGATGGAGACAATCGTTATCGGCGGAAATCCGTTGATACTTGTAAACGACGGAGATGTCGGAGGCCTACTTGGTATCCACTTAAAAGAAGATATGCAGCTTCCGAATCCCGTGATCTCCATCGACGGCATCAGCCTTAGAGCATTCGACTACATCGATATCGGCAGTCTGATTGCCTCGTCGTGCGCGGTGCCAGTAGTGATCAAGTCCCTGATATTCCCCGGCTCCCCGAAGCGGCCGCCCACAGGCTAGCTCTCTCTTCAGGGGCTATTAATACAAACGCAATAAATAATGTCGCATCCAGTAACGCCGACAAAAAGGGGACGCTTTCACCGCAAAGGACGCCGCGGGTCGCAGAAAGCTGACAGCTTTCAGCAATCAGCTATCAGCCACCCGGCCACCCACCCCCGGGGAGGCGGGGACTGAAAGCTGATAGCTGACGGCTGATCGCTATTCCCTTTGCGTTCCTTTGTGTCCTTTGCGGTGAAAGTTCCTTTTCCCAGACTACCACCCACGATGCGGCTTTTATTATTGCCTTTGTATTAGTTACCAGAGGAAAAGTCATGTATCAGGAGCCTGCGGGTCAGGAGTTGGCAGGGCACAAACTGCACTACAAGGTAGCGCGCTCTGCTTACGAAGTGTTCATGGAAGAGCAGACCATCCCGATTTATCGAGGAATTGGCATCTACGATGTACGTCAGTTGCCCCTGGCGACATGGAACCGGACAGGTGGGCGAGGAACTTTTGTTCAGCTAGATGGGCAAGCGGGTCTATGGGGTATGCATGTTGTAGAGGTGCCAGCCCGCGGGACGCTGAACTCAGAACATCACATGTACGAAGAGATGTTCCTGATAATTGAAGGGCGTGGCAGCACTGAAGTCTGGCGAGAAGGGAGCTCCAGGAAGCGCACTTTCGAGTGGCAGCCCGGTAGTCACTTCGCAGTCCCCCTTAATACGTGGCACCGGCTGGTCAATGCGACCTCCGCGCCAGCCCTGGTGCTCGTGGCAACGAGCGCTCCCCGGGTGATGGAATTGTTCCCCAGCCGGAGTTTTATCTTTGACAATCCCCTGCAATTCCCGGACCGATATGACGAGAGCGACGGTTACTTCAAGCCCCGGGATGAGCTAGAGCCTGATCCGGAGAGCGGGCGGGCGATACTGCGTAGCAATCTGCTACCGGACATCATCCACTGCTATCTGCCGCTGGACAATCACCGCGCCCCTGGTTACAGGCGAATGGCAGTTCGGATGGCCGGCAATGTGTTTTTCAACGTTAGTGGTTTCATAGCTGAGTACCCCAGTGGTCGCTACTCCAAAGCTCACTACCACCAGGCCGGAGCGGTTCTGATTTGTCTGAGCGGCAAGGGCTACACCTACAACTGGCCCGTAGGACTGGGCCCGCGCCCCTGGGAGGTCGGGGAGGGCCACCTGGTGAAGCGCCAGGACTACATTCCGGGTGGAATGGTGGCAGCAGCTCCAGGGGGCGGAGATTGGTTCCACCAGCACTTCAGCGTGGGCAAGGATCTCCTTCGCGTCCGGGCGATCACCGCTGGTTTGCAGCTAGCAGAGCAGGGTGGCCAGGATAAAGCCAGTACTGGTGTGGAAATCGGGCAGGGTGGTTGCGCCCTCGGTTACAGGGAAGAGGACCCTCAGATCCGGAAAATCTACAAGGAGGCACTGGAGAAAGAAGGCGTTGAACTGCAGATGCCGGAATCGCTGTACCGGTAACGCGCCCCGGTTGTCCATCTGAATGTCGGGGGGCTCAGGGCTCAGGGTTCAGGCGTATCCGACGCATATGGTAATAATCGAGAAAATGTCAGCCAAATGGTACACGAATACTATTGCGAAATAGGCTTTTTCTAAATACGGTCCGATACGGAGGGAGATCATGAATCGACGTTTAACCAGAAAGTACTTCTATTCTTTTTTGGCTGTTTCCGTAATAGCGCTATTGGTACTGTCCTGTAGCCCGGGGAGTCAAATAACCCCTATTGTCGGAGCATCCGGGAGCACGGCCCCCACTGCCACAAAAGCGGATTGGGAAACAAAATGGGAACAGGTGTTAGAAGAAGCCAGAAAAGAACGGCAGGTGGTTATCTACGGCGGTTTTACTGCTCCCACCAGAATAGCTCTCATGGAAGCCTTCAGCCAAAGATACGGCCTCGACCTGGATATCACCATAGGAAGAGGAAGTGAAATTGGACAAAAGCTGATGAGGGAACACAGGGCAGGTCTGAAAGTGGCAGATGCCGTTGTAAACGGAAGAACGACCATGGAAATGGAATTGAAGCCCGCGGGCATCTTTGGCTCACTTGAGCCGCTGTTTCTGTTGCCCGAAGTGAAAGACCCGCGGGGATGGTTTGGAGGGCAGCTTCCCTTGACCGACGATAAATTGATCTTGACCCCCACAGAAAATGTCGATCCCCCCATAGCCATCAATACGAGTATGGTCAAGCGAGAAGAGATCACTTCTATGAGGGATTTCCTTAATCCCAGATGGAAGGGTAAGATTGCCATGGATAACCCGACGATAGGGTCCGGGTTAAACTGGTTTGCTGCCTTTACCGAGATATTAGACTATGATTTTATGAGAGCCCTGGCTAAAATGGAGCCAGCAACAACATCGGACAAACGGCTCATGGCAGAATGGATAGCAAGGGGGAAATACCCGGTGGCGATTGCACCTGGTTCGGTGGAGACAATAACTGAGCTTATTGACCTTGGCGCCCCGGTCTCCGTTTTTGTTCCGAAGGAGGGGGCCAACATTTCCAGTGGTTCGGGAACTACTTCCTACGTTGCAAACGCACCCCACCCCAATGCGACTAAACTTTTTATCAACTGGCTGCTGAGCAAGGAAGGGCAAACCGTCTTTAGCCGGGCCTCAGGCCTTCCCAGCGCCAGGCTCGATGTGCCTAACGATCATATTCCCCCTTTCAGAGTGAGGCAGCCCGGCGTTAATTACGTCAGAACGGCAGGTGAAGAATATTTGCGGACCCTGCCGGAAAAACAAAGAATGGCCAGGGAGATTTTTGGCGGTTTGTTCAGATAAATCTCCGCGTCTCGGGGATACACTGAAGAGGCGGCCGGTCTCCACTGCATTATGCAGGAATTATTGGTGTTACTGCCAAGAGATCAAAACGGGATATTGCCCAATTCGTTGAAGAAAACTTGAACTCTTGCACTATTACAGATACAGAAGAACTAAGCTATTACAGGGAAGGAGTAAGCATGGTTACGGTTAATGAGCAATTACTGGACAGCATAGAGCGTTTGGCGCTTAGCCAGCGTGCTGCCGATCTTAAGGAGGAATTTCTTAGGTGCAGACCGGGAGCTGCCGGGGAACGTGCGCGGTTAGTAATGCAGTCATGGAAAGAGACGGAGGGCGAACCCATTGATGTGCGTTGCGCCAAGCTTCTGAAAAGAGCCCTGGAGGAGATCCCGGTGGTCATATTCCGCGGAGAGATGCTGGTAGGCAGTGACACCAAGTACTTTCGCGGGGCGAACCCCCATTGCGAATGGGACGGCTCGTACTTAATCCCGCTGCTTAAGGAAGCGGAAGGCGGGTTGACCCTGGGAGGTCCCGTTGAAAGAGGCGATGTGACCAAGGAAGATTACGCCACATTTATCGAAGCCATCGATTACTGGAAAGGTAAGACGCCGGGAGACAGAATCAGGGAGGTGGTGAAAGCCGCCATGGGCACCTGGTATGACGACCTGTCGCAGGCAGGCGCTCAGCGTTACGAGGGACGGATGCGCCATTCATCAGTCGCTAACTACGAGAGGGTAGTCAATGAAGGCCTATCGAGCATCATAGCCGAAACAGAACGGCGCATAAAGGAGTGGGTGGACAATAAGGATGACGATGTGGAAAAGCTTTACTTTTGGCAAGCCGCCATCATTTCCCTTCAAGCGGCGATCACCCTGGCCAGGCGATATTCGAAGGCGGCCAGGGACATGGCCGCCTTCGAGGAAGACCCCGGGTGGCGGGCCGAACTGGAGGAGATCGCCGAAGTGTGCCAGAGGGTCCCCGAACACCCGGCGCGGACCTTCCGGGAGGCGCTCGAGAGCGTTGTACTGGTCCGCCTGGCACTCAAGATGCAGTTGGGTATGACGGTGGCCTCCAGTTTGGGCCTGGTGGATCAGTATCTATACCCGTATTTCAAGCGGGACATCGACGAGGGCCGACTTAGCCTGGAAAAGGCGGCCGACCTGGTGAGCGACCTGCTTTTGTATTTGAACCGTCAGGAATGGGTACACGAGCAAAGCTACCGGGACCATAATCAGAAGGGGGAGGTGTCTAATGTCGGGCTCGGTGGGCTGAACAGACAGGGGGAGGATGCCAGCAACGAACTGACCTACCTTATCCTGCATGTCATGGGACTGGTAAAGTATCCGGAGCCACACCTTTCTTTCCGCTGGCATAAAGAAACACCTCGATGGATAATGCGTAAGGCCATGGAGACGAACTTGCGTGTTGGCGGAGGAGTACCTCAGTTTCACAATTCCGAGCACGTCATCCGTTACCTTACGGACCGGGGGATCCCCCTGGAGAATGCGCGGTATTTTCAGACCACTGGTTGCTCGGTGATATTGCCATGGGACTGGACCATTGCCGGGTCGGGAACAACGCTTAACGCCGCATTGCTTCTCGACCTGGCCCTGCACGATGGGGTGGCCTCAAAGACCGGGAAGAAGATTGGTATCTCCACTGGTGACCCGCGCCAATTCGCTACTTTTGATGCCCTCCATAATGCTTTCAAGAAGCAGCTCGAGTATGTGACACGAAGGCAAATATGGCATGACCGCTTCGTCGACCGGATCCAGGGAGAGATGCTGAGGCAACCTCTGGCGTCCGTCCTTTTGTCGGGTTGCCTGGAAAAGGGCAGGGATTTCTTCGCCGGCGGCCTCGCTCATTACGATGTCTACCACATTAAAGACCGGGGCTTTATACCCGCAGCCGATTCTCTTATGGCCATAAAGAAACTGGTCTACGATGAGAAGAGAGTCACCATGGAGGAGCTTCTTCAGGCGCTGGATGCCAACTTTGAGGGCGAAAGGGCCGAAGAAATAAGGCAACTGTGCCTGGCTGCTCCCAAGTACGGCAACGACATAGACGAGGTAGACGGGATGGTCCGTGATGTGGCCAGGTTCAGCGCCTCCGTCATCATGTCCGAGAAGAACATCTTTGGCGAGCCATACACATTGAATCGCAACGGGTTAGCCTGGCATTTCATGGCGGGCAAGCGACTGGCCGCCCTGCCGAATGGGCGCAAGGCGGGGGAGCCTATGGCCGATGGCTCACTGTCAGCCATGCAGGGCATGGACCGGGGTGGGCCTACCGCTTTACTCAATTCGGCATTGAAAGCGGACTTCAAGGAGGCAGATGCCTCTGTCTTCACCGTGAAGCTTTCCGCACCTTTCCTGGGGAGCATTGAACTCAGGGATAAAGTGATCAACCTGACCGAGAACTTCTTCAAGAGAGGGGGAAGCTATATCCAATACAATATCCTGGACGCAACCGTACTGAGGGAAGCCAAGCGTCACCCCGAACAATACCGGGACCTGGTAGTCAGGGTGGGCGGCTATAGCGCTTACTTCGTGAACCTCAGTCCCGAGGTCCAGGACGAGATAATCCAGCGCACCGAACACAGTCTGATGGGGGCTTAAACCCACGAGCCCGCTACTTTGAAAGGAGACTCGCGTTATGGAAAGGAGTAAGGAACGTTCGAGAGAGCCCGAACCCGGACTGGATTCCTATGACGCTTCCCTTGTGTTCAGGATCGAAGCGAGTCGACGGCGCAAGGAGGGCAAGGTCCTCTTGCGGGCGCAAGACAACCCATTGCAGTTGACCCGCCACGGCTATGGTCGCCGCTACTGTAACGCTACCAACTGGCATGAAATGTCAGCGCCTGGCTGGAGCATCGCCGTGACGAATCAGCAGGACGTCCCTCGCGGCAAGCATACCCACCGGGGCGGTGGCCGGCTCCTGTATGGCGTGGAGGGCACGGGGCAGACAGTCAACAACGATATGAGCCTCGAGTGGGGAAAAGGAGACCTCGAGTTGCTGCCCGTGACCCGCACTGAGAATGTCCATCAACATTTTAACCTCGAGCCCGGGAAGCCCTGCGGGCAACTCGGGCTGATGTTCTGGCCCTTCATGGAAGCCACGGCCAACGAGACCCGCCAGATCACAGACACCCCATACTGGAAAGGAGAAAGAAAGGAAGAGCTTTACCGGCCTGAGGACTTCGTGCCCGACCAGGCGTATCTCGAGGGTTACCCGATAGATTTCCATGGCCCGCCGACGACCCTTCTGGACAGCATTTTTGCCCGCCGGAACCGGTGGCGGGAGTACATGAGCAAGGCCCGCTGGGTCGTCAGGGAAAAGGACCAACCGTTAGAAACCAACCGCATGGGAATCTATCGCTGGTACGTGCACCCGGACTTTGACGACGTGGCCATGAAGTCCATCCTCTTCTGGACCCACCACATACCGCCGGGCAGTTGCTCGGGCAAGCAGAAATTGCAGGGCGGCAGGATTCATTATGTGGAAGAAGGCCACGGCTACTCGGTCATTAACGGCGTCAAATACGAGTGGGGTCCTCAAGACCTCTTAATGACGCCGATCATCTCCGGAGGCGTTGTTGCGCAGCATTTCAACAGCGACGCGGCCCACCCCGTCAAGCTGGCCTGCGCCGAGCCCAACTGGTACGATATCCTGGGAGTGGACATGGCATCTGGCTTCGAACAATTGGAAGATTGCCCGGAATGGAAGGCTGGCAAGCAATAGGCCAGTTACTGTATTACCTGGGAAAGGCTACGTATCCCCAGAAATAGTAGCTGTTAGCGGGAAGGAGTAAGCATGGTTACGGTTAATGAGCACTTACTGAACAGGATAGACCACTTGGAGCTTAGCCAACGCGCTGCCCATCTGAAGGATGAATTCCTTAGATGCAAACCGGGGGTTGCCGGGGAACGTGCCCGGTTAGTCATGGAGTCATGGAAAGAGACCGAGGGTGAACCGATAGATGTGCGCTGCGCCAGGCTTTTGAAAAAAGCCCTGGAAGGAACACCGGTAGTGATATTCCGCGGTCAGATGCTGGTAGGCAGCGACACCAGGTACTTTCGCGGGGCGAACCCCCATTGCGAATGGGACGGCTCCTACCTGATCCCGCTGCTGAAGGAAGCCGAGGGTGAGGTGACCCTAGGGGGTCCCGTCGAGAGAGGCGTTATCACCAGGGAAGATTATGCAACCTTTATCGAAGTTATCGATTATTGGAAGGGTAAGACGCCGGGAGACAGGATCAGGGAGGTGGTAACAGCCGCCATGGGTAGCTGGTACTATGACCTGACGGAGGCGGGTGCACAGCGGTACGAGGGACGGATGCGTGATTCTTCGGTTACTAACTACGAGAAGGTAGTCAGTGAAGGCCTCGCCAGCATTATCGCCGAAACAGAAAGGCGCATAAAGGAATGGGTGGACAACAAAGATGACGACGTGGAGAAGCTCTATTTCTGGCGAGGGGCCATCATTTCCCTTCAAGCAGCGATTACCCTGGCCGGGCGATATTCTAAGGCGGCGAGGGATATGGCGGCGGTGGAGGAAGACCCTGAGTGGCGGGCCGAACTGGAGGAGATCGCCGAAGTATGCCAGAGGGTCCCCGAACACCCGGCGCGAACCTTCCGGGAGGCGGCGCAAAGCGTCATTTTGGTCCGCCTGGCGCTTAAGATGCAGACGGGCATGACGGTATCGTCCAGTCTAGGCCTGGTGGACCAGTATCTGTACCCTTATTTCAAGCGGGACCTCGACGAGGGCCGGCTTAGCCTGGAAAAAGCAGCGGACCTGGTGAGCGACTTTCTTTTGTATTTGAACCGCCAGGAATGGGTGCAGGAGCAAAGCTACCGGGACCATAATCAAAAAGGGGATGTCTCCAACGTTGGCCTGGCCGGGATGAACAGGCAGGGGGCGGATGCCAGCAACGAACTGTCCTACCTTATCCTGCATGTCATGGGGCTGTTGAAGTATCCGGAGCCGCACCTTGCTTTCCGCTGGCACAAGGAGACGCCCCGCTGGATAATGCGAAAGGCCATGGAGACCAACCTGCGGGTCGGGGGTGGGGTGCCCCAGTTTCATAATTCTGAGCACGTCATCCGTTACTTTACGGAACGGGGTATTCCCCTGGAGAACGCGCGATACTTTCAGACCACCGGTTGCTCTCTGATCGTGCCCTGGGATTGGACCATCGCCGGATCGGGAACAACGGTTAACGCCGCGTTGCTTCTCGACCTAGCACTGCATGACGGGGTAGCCTCAAAGACCGGGAAGAAGATCGGCGTGTCGACCGGTGACCCGCGCCAGTTTGCTACTTTCGATGCCTTCTACGATGCTTTCAAAAGGCAGGTCGATTATGTGACGCGAAGGCAAATATGGCATGACCGCTTCGTGGACCGAATTCAGGGAGCTATGCTCAGGCAACCCTTGGCCTCCGTCCTCTTGCCGGGTTGCCTGGAGAAGGGCAGGGACTTCTATGCCGGTGGGCTTCCTCATTACGATGTTTGCCAGATCAGGGACCGGGGCCACGTATCGGCGGCGGACTCCCTGATGGCCATAAAGAAGCTGGTCTATGATGACAAAAGAATCACCATGGGAGAACTCCTGGAGGCGCTGGATGGCAACTTCGCGGGCGAAAGGGGAGAAGAGATAAGGCAGTTCTGCCTGGCCGCTCCCAAGTATGGCAATGACATAGATGAAGTGGACGAGATGGTCCGTGATGTGGCCAAGTTGACTGCCGGCGTCATCATGTCCGAAAAGAACGTGTTTGGCGAGCCGTACACCATGAATCGCAACGGGTTGGCCTGGCATTTCATGGCGGGGAAACGATTGGCTGCCCTGCCCAACGGCCGTAAGGCCGGCGAGCCTCTGGCCGACGGCTCGCTGTCAGCCATGCAGGGGATGGACCGTAACGGGCCTACCGCTTTACTCAATTCGGCGTTGAAAGCAGACTTCAAGGAGGCGACGGCGTCTGTCTTCACCGTGAAGCTCTCCGCACCTTTCCTGGGGAACCCGGAGCTGAGGGACAAAGTGGTTGGCTTGACCGAAAACTTCTTCAAGAAGGGCGGAAGCTATATCCAATACAACATTCTGGACGCAACCGTACTGAGGGAAGCCAAGCGTCACCCCGAACAATACCGGGACCTGGTAGTCAGGGTGGGCGGCTATAGCGCTTACTTCGTGAACCTCAGTCCCGAGGTTCAAGACGAGATAATCCAGCGCACCGAACACGCCCTGGCGGGAGGGTGAAACTGGGAGTTCTGCTTTATCCTAAGGGAAGGAGAGGGAATGCAAGTTCGAAAGCAGTAGCTGTGGGGGTTGTGGAGCGGACGGCATTGTTACAAGGTCAAGAACTTTCTTGAGGAGGCAAAGAAATGAAAAAGGTTCAACTAATCGGAATGGTAGCCCTGCTTTCGCTTTTTGTCGCTTGTGCTAAGCCGGCGGCTCCCGCAATTACGCCGGCGCCATCGGGAGCAACATCGGCGGTCATAGCTAAACCGGCTTGGGAAGTAGAATGGGAGCGGACATTGGGTGAAGCCAGGAAAGAAGGGAGGGTCATGGCATATCTTGGTACGGGTACCACTACAAGGCAAGCGCTTATGGACGGTTTTAGGGAAAGATACGGCGTTGAGGCGGATATCGTGACGGACAGGGGGGCAGGGATCGCCGAAAGAGTCCTGAGAGAGAATCTGGCAGGTCTTAGAGCATCAGATGTGATCGTTGACGGAAGGAACACGGTTATGAATGCTTTGAAGCCAGCCGGCGTGCTGGGTCCGGTTGAGCCACTGCTCTTGCTGCCGGAAGTAAGAGACCCTCAGGCATGGTTTGGAGGGCAGCTTCCCTTGAGCCCGGACGGACTGAGCTTCCTTTCAACATATACTGTTGCCGCCCCCATAGCTATTAATACCGATATGGTTAAGGCAATCGAGGTTACTTCCATGAGGGACCTCCTAAATCCCAAGTGGAAGGGTAAGATCATCATGGGTGACCCTACGATAGGGACGACGTTAAACTGGTTTGCCAGTTTTAGCGACGTCCTGGGTTACGATTATATGAAGGCTCTGGCCACGATGGAGCCTGCGGTGACCCCCGACAAGAGGCTGTTTGCGGAAACGGTAGCAAGAGGTAAATATGCCATCGGGATTGGTCTGTATGACGACGTAAGTACGTTTATCGAACTTGGTGCTCCACTGGCCTTAGTTGTTCCCAAAGAGGGGGCCACTATCTCCGCCGGTGCGGGGTGCATTTACTTCTTGGCCAAATCGCCCCACCCCAACGCGGCTAAACTTTTCCTTAACTGGATACTCAGCAGGGAAGGACAAACAGCCTTTGGCCGGTCCTCGGGCGTCGCAAGCAACAGGGTGGACGTCCCTACAGACTACCTTCTTGCTGCCGCCAAGAAGCAGCCTGGCATCGAATACTACACAACAGAAGGTGAGGAATACGCGCTGACCTTAAAAGAAAAACAAAACATGGCCAAACAGATTTTTGGCTCCTTAGTAAGGTAACCCCGGTCTGAGATTTCGTCAAGGAGACCGTATGGAAAAACCCATAATGCAGTCGAAGGAAAAGGAAAAACAGGAGCCCGACTACGAGGACCGGGTCTTTGTGCGGGGCATAGTGGGAGGATATGCGCTGAAGCGGGAGATTGAGAATATGCGTTCCTTCCCCCGGGTGATCCGGGGTAAGGATATCCGCTGGAATGGAGGGAAGGGGCAGTGGCAAAAACCCCTTTTTACCCCGGGGAGATCACCTGGCCAGAGTCTGCACATCTATCTTTCGGTGATGGGCCCGGGAATGCACTCCCAGAAGCATGGCCACCAGAATGGGGCTATGTTCTTCATCCTCGATGGTAAGGGCCACGACATCCACGACGGCAAGCGCTACGATTGGCAAGCCGGGGATGCCCTCTTTCTGCACGAGGAGGGGGTTGTCCACCAGCACTTCAATGATGACCCGGATAAGCCGATGCGCGTGCTGGTTATTAAGGCCAAACCCATGTTCAACTTCTTGAACCTCAACTTCCAGGGCTTCGTGGAGAAGACCCACGGGCGGGATATGGAATATCATCCCACGGATTAACCCAAATTATGTATGGGTCCGGCGGGGCGTAGCCGCAGGTCCTTTAGCCTGCGGGGGCGGGGACGAGTGAAGATGTCAGATAGCCGATGCATAATTCGGGATTAAGCACTGAGGAGACGAACATGCCCAGAGAGGAAGCCAAGCGTTACGGCAAGGGGAACAAAAAAACAGAGTTTTATGCCGAGTCTCTCCAAGAGGTCAAAGATGCGAAGAAACTAAACGAGACTCTGCTTAAGCTGGTCAAGGCCGAGGAGATGCCCTGGGAAGATTCCCCTCAGGGGCGGATCAAGCACATCGTCAATGACAGGATGAACGTCCGCATGAAGACCATTGACGCCTATATCCTGGAGCTTCCTCCTGGTAGCCGGTCCGGCAAGCACCGTCATATGGCTGAGGAGTGCCTCTATGTCCTTGAAGGAAAGGGGTATGACCTCCACCAGGACATGGACTTTGAGCTTGGTGACACCTACATCTGGAAGATGAACCCGGAGGTAAAACGATTTGATTGGGAGGAAGGGGACCTGGTCTATGTCCCGGTGAATACCGTTCACCAGCACTTCAATGCCGATCCAAAGAAGCCGGCCCGCTTGATTTCGGCTACGAACCGCGCGTACCAATGGGTGGGTTTCAATGACCTGGAGCAGATTGAAAACGCCCCAGACTACAAGGCCAAGGCTTGACCGCGGCGCTCCGGCGGATCAAGCAAAGTTTCGGACTGTCAAGGGATACGAATGAGCAACTATTATGAAAACTGGTTGAGATACTGGGACGATGAGCTTGAGGAAAAGAGCAAAGCAAGAACTTACATTAACGAAGAGGACCTGCAATGGACCAGGACCAGGCAGGACTGGCGGACGGCCCTTCTTTGCGCGAGGGAAAGTGGGTTTATCACCTCAGGGGTAGCCACCATTGCTGAGATCCCCCCGGGATGGCACACCGGCAAGCACTCGCATGGCGAGGAAGCCATCTACATTGTGCAAGGGCAGGGATTCAGCCTCGTGGATGGGTTGAAATACGATTGGGAAACGGGCAGTTGCCTTTTCATGCCGTATGGCTCGTCCCACCAGCACTTCAACTCCGGCCCAGATACTGTCAAGTACTTCTCAACGATGGCTCTGCCCCTGGAGAGGTTTTGTGGCCTGGCCAGAATCATGCAATACGAAGACGTTGGCGAAACTGCCAAATCCGACCTGGTGGGCCTTTCGGCAGCAGGATCCGACATTCACCCCGAACACGGAAGAATACATATGAAGCGCCTAGACGCGCTGGTGGTCGATTCAGAGCAGGCGGGTGAATTTCGTTCCAAGCTCAAAGACGAGTTCTCGATTACTTCGCCTAAAGAAACGAGAATTGCAGGTACGCCGGGGCACCGGTCTCGTGTTATGTGGTTCATGGGTCCACCTCAAAATGGCTTCAAAGCAAGGGAAGTGGAAATAACCGGGATCCTCTGCGATAAACCGGGAATGCACAGCGGCAAGCACGCCCACATGGAAGCCTTGTTGTACGTGTTACAGGGCGAGGGATACTCCGTAGTCGATGGGGAAAGAATCCCCTGGAAGACGGGAACGTTATTCCAGGTCCAGGGGCCACAGACAGTGCACCAGCATTTTAATACCGGACCCATCGAGTCACAGCAGTTGAGGATACACTTTGGAACCAGGTCCCATTTCTTCCAGTTCATAGCCAGAGGGGTTTTCCCAACCAAATACTATGAATACAGCTCGTACGGTCTGTAAGTCATGTAAGGAGAAGGGAAAGGTTCATGTACAAAGAGCCCATAGGTCAGGAATTTGCCGGGCACGTCCACTACCAGGCATCGCCATCTGCCTACGAGGTATTTATGGACGAGCAGGGCATCCCGATTTATCGAGGCATCGGGGTGTACGATGTGCGGCAATTAGCCCTGGCACCATGGCAGCGCATGGGAGGGCAAGGGACCTTTATTGAACTCGATGGGCAAGCGGGCATGTGGGGTATGTACATTGTAGAGGTGCCAGCCCGCGGGCCGCTAAACTCGGAACGCCACATATACGAAGAGATATTTTTAGTCATCGAGGGGCGTGGCACCACTGAGGTCTGGGGTGGAGGGAACGGCAAGAAGCGAATCTTCGAGTGGCAGCCTGGTAGTCACTTCGCAGTTCCACTGAATACGCGGCATCGCCTCGTGAATGCCACCTCCAGCCCGGCTCTGGTACTGGTGGCCACGAACGCTCCGCACATTATGGAATCGTTCCAGAGCCGGAGCTTCATCTTCGAAAATCCCTTTGAATTTTCGGACCGATATGACCAGAGCGAGGACTACTTCAAGCCCCGGGATGAGCTGGTGACTGATCCAGAGAGCGGGCGGGCTTTGCTGCGCAGCAGCCTCCTACCAGATATAGCCCACTGTTATCTGCCCCTGGACAACAACCGCGCCCCTGGTTACAGGTGGGTCACACCCCGGATGGCAGGAAACACCTTTTTTGGCGGCAACATAGCTGAGTATCCCAGTGGACGCTACTCCAAAGCACACTACCACCAGGCGGGTGCGGTTTTGGTTTGTCTGAGGGGCATGGGCTACACCTACAACTGGCCGGTAGAACTGGGCCCGCGCCCCTGGGAGGCAGGGAAAGGCCATTTGGTAAAGGTCCAGGACTACGTTCCGGGTGGAATGGTGTCTGCGGCTCCAGGTGGAGGTAACTGGTTCCACCAGCACTTCAGCATCGGCAAGGATTGCCTTCGTGTCCGGGCGATCATGAACAGGGAATTGCAGAGAAACAGCCAAAAACATTCCAATGTTCGTACGGAGATTAGCGAGGGCGGTCGCGCTATCGGTTATCGCGAAGAGGATCCTCAGATCCGGAAAAATTACAAAGAGGCCTTGCAGAGGGAAGGCGTTGAGTTCCAGATGCCCGAATCGCTATATCGACCGTAAACCCCGCTGCTCCCCTGGCTGGATATCAGTGTCCCTGCTTCAATATCAAGGAGCACATGGTTACTTCTTCCGTCACTTTGCCCGACGGCGTAGCGGGAAGCTGCCGAGGGCCTCGGCGTGGACCCAACCAAGCCGGCTCCAGGGGCTTTTGGTACCTGGCAAAAATCCGGCTCTCGCAGGCACGGTGGCCTGCGGTGCCGGATCAGGAGCCCATTGCACGGGCGCGGGCAAGATGCCCGCGCTACTGTTCGTCCGCCCGGTAGATTTTGCACAGGAGCGCTCTCAGGCTCGAAGCGCCGGTAGGAGGGTCGAACGGGAGTTTGTTGTCGGTGAGCATGTTGGCGCAGGTCTCCGAAAGGCCGTGGTCGGGGCCGGGCTTTTCCGGGTACCACCAGTGAGACTGGGCGACGACGACTCTCGGGTCCAGCGTCGGCAGTAGCTCGGCTTTCTGTTTGATCCTGCCGCGCGGCGTCTCGATCCAGACCCAGTCGCCTTCTTTGATGCCGAGGCCTGCGGCGGTCCCGGGATGTATCTGGACGATGGGATAAGGCTGCCGCTCCCGGAGCCAGGGCAACTGACGGTACTGCGAATGGAAGTAGTAGGGCATGCGCCCGCCGGTTGACAGGATGAACGGGTACTCTTTGGCCAGCTCGGGTGTGGAGTAGGGGCTTTCGTTAGGCTCCTTGTAATAAGGTAGGGGATCGTAGCCAAAGTCCTCCAGGGCGGTGGAGTACAGCTCGATCTTGCCGGTCTTGGTCTTGAACCCGCCGCCCTTCCTCCAGAAGTCCGTTTTGTACTTGTAGTACGTCTGGTCCTTGCCGGTGCGGGCCAGGAACCCCAGCTCCTTGAACTCCTTCCAGGTGATCTTGCCCTTCCGGAGCTGGTAGTTCAACAGGTCTTCTACAGTGTCGAACCAGTGTTCCGGGGCCACTCTTTTGCCCAGTTCATTGAATATCTTGTTGTCGGGCCAGGCATCTCCCGGCGGCTCCACCACCTTGTTGATGGCGCCGATATAGAACACGGCTATTTCGTCCCAGATGGCATCCATTTCCAGCCAGTGCGCCACGGGCAGCACGATGTCGGCGTATTCCGCCGTCGGGCTCATATAGAGGTCCGCCACCGACAGGAACGGCACTTTCATCAGGCCGGCCAGGGTATCCCTGGTGTTGGCATAGCAGAGCAGCGGGTTGCTGCCGTGAATGTGCATAACCTGCACATTGGACCTTTCCTCTTTGAGCTGCCTGAAAACGGTTTCCGGTTGGGCCACCCGCGCCAGTTGGCTGAACTTGTGTTTGTCGCCGCCGATGATGGCCTTGCGGTTCTCCTCCGTGAGGCGGACCTCGCGCCCGAACTCCTCGATATTGATGTCCCGCGGACCCTGCCAGACCATCATGCTGCCGGGGCTTTCAATGTTTCCCGTGATGGCGCAGAGGTTGACCAGGGCATGAATCGTCGAGGTGCAGTTATTGGCAGCCTCGAGGGGCTCCCCAATCATGATGACCCCGGGCCTGTCCGTGGCGAAGGTCCTGGCGGCCCAGATGATCTTCTCCTTGGGTACCCAGGTGATTTCAGCTACTCTATCCGGGGGGAAGTCCTGGACGCGTTCCCGCAGTTTGTCGAAGCCGAAGGTCCAGTTGGCGACGAACTCCCTGTCGTACAGACCCTCGTTGATAATGACGTTGGTCATGCCCAGGGCCAGCGCGGCGTCGGTCCCCGGCCGGACCCGGAGCCACTGGGTGGCGCGGCCGGAGAGCCGGGTAGTCCTCGGGTCTACTTGAATAAGGTTCTTGGTCTCCTCCAGGGCGTCCAGGAGCCACACACCCATTTCCCCATCGATGTTGTTGGTTTCCATCTGCTTGGCCCAGGAGATAATCGTTTTGGGTTTCTTCCCGCCCCATCCGTGGAAATCGCAATAGAGCCGGCCCCCGACGACGAGGGCAAATATCATCAGCCGGGGCATGTAGCACACGTGCAGCGGCCCCATGAGGTTGCCGGTGCCGATGGAGCCGGTCAATCGCACGGTGAAAGAACTGTAGCCCCGGCCGGTACCCTGGCTGATGACAATCGAGTTGGCGCCGTATTGCGCCCTGGCCTCGTTGATCTTCCCGCCGATAGTATCCAGGGCTTCGTCCCAGGTTATCCTTTCCCATTTCCCTTCACCCCGTTGGCCTATTCGTTTCAGGGGGTACTTCAGGCGGTTGGGATTATTGACTTCCTGAAAGGAAGCCTGGCCCTTGGAACACATGGTCCCACGGGTCGGTGAATCCGGATTTCCTTCGATACGGACGATCTGCCCGTTCTCTACGGTCACCAGGACCCCGCAACTGCCGTGGCAACTCTTGCAGGAACTTTTGATGATTTTTCGGTCGCTCATGGGTCTCCTGTGGTAGAAGGACTCGCCGCGATTGGCGCGTTGCAATGCTTTCTGTGGGAAGTCTTCAACAGCCAGCTTTGGCTGGCTGTACCCTGGCACGGCGCTAAAGCCCCGCGTTGGAATGGTGGGGAACACTTAACCCGCGAGATAGCTCGTGTATAAAATGGGATAACCCGAAACTCGTACATGGGCAAGAGAAGTTCTACCGTATATTGTACCATCCGGGGGGGAATAGTTCATAATCTGACCGTCCTGGACCGCAATACCCTGGATCAGCGATTAGAGTTGGTGTTTGCAAGCCGCCCCCGTGTTGACAAGAGATTTTGTTTGGTGTAGAGTGAAACATTGCCGCTGCCGGGAAGGAGTAATTAAGGCGCGTACTGTTTGTCGAGAAGACCTGAAGCTGGCGCTTGTAGGAAGGGCTGGGTTGGGTTGGGAACCTGTTATTGGGTCAACGCCCACTTGAATTTAGAGGCTGGGGTGGGTATGCCGATTGGGTAACGAGATGCACGCATTATTGGGGTGTTCTTCCCTTTGGGCCGGATCACCTCATCAACCATGTGTGACGACCCAAATAGATGCGCATCGTGTTGGCCGAATTCTAAGCGAAGTTCCCAGTCATTCCTATTCTGGGTTTTGGATTTGTTTCAGTTGGACTGTAACACCATAAGAGGGTAAGTGTGAGTAAGACCACAATAGAAGAAAGCAATGTGCAGGTAACTGAGACCAGGAGGAACAAGTTGACTCAAACCACCATGCTAAGCAGGCTCCGGCTGATCGAAGACCTATTTCACAAGTATCCTGAGGTACCCCAGGAGCTCGTAATAAAGCAAGATGTTTTGAGCCTCGGTCAACAGTTTAGCGATCGCGCTCTCGCCGCTGCTGCTGGCGCTGACAAGAAGGTTTATGAGTTGTTCTCTTCGGACTTGGTTCCGATGTCAGCCATGTCACGACAAGAATATTCCAAAGTACCCCGGTACTTTTATATAAAAGGAGGCCCCTACAATTTGCGCCCTGTGGGCCTCAGAACTGGAATAGCAACGGACTCTCCATACCTGATTGATGTCATTGATGGGCGACTTAAGCTGCTTCTCGATGGAGCAGCTATCGCAGACGTCGGCTACCCTAGCCCTCTGAAATATTGTTCAAAGTCATTTCCGGATGGCAGTTCTTATCAAGACATCATCGCCAATGGTAGTCACGTCACCGTCTTTCATTCCTGCCAGTTTTGGGGTGTACGAGAAGAATGTAAGTTCTGCGATATCAATGAGAATGCCCGGCAGGTCAAAAAATTTAAGCCCAGTACGCTGGCAGCGCCGGTCAAAACAGTGGAACAAGTGGCGATCGTGGCCAATGAGATAGCGAAGGAAGTTCTGGAAACAGAGGGTTATCCCGCACCTATCTGTTTTGGGGTCACCGGAGGCGCCATAACCACTCAAGTTCATGGATTAGGAGAGGATGAGTTTTACCTTCGTTATGTTGAGGCAATTAAGGAGGGAGGCCCTCGACGTTACGTCCGCTTAGCAATGGGCGCTAAGGACAAAACTGCCCTGAAAGAATATCACCGTAGGGGAGTAGACTTATATACTTGTAACTTAGAGGTCTGGGACAAGCGTCTCTTTCAGTGGATTTGCCCTGGAAAATCTCAACGGGTGGGTTGGGAGGAATGGGTCAAGCGCCTGGTAGATGCCGTGGACGTTTTTGGGGAACGCCATGTGCTCCCCACCTTTGTTTGTGGAATAGAAATGGCGCGGCCCTATGGTTTTAAAACCATTGATGAGGCGGTCAGGTCAACTACGGAGGGAATCAGATTCCTTATGTCCAATGGTGTGATGCCTCGCTTCAATCAGTGGATACGAGAGCCCGGAGCATACTTGCAGAAAAAGTACAATCAGCCGCCAGTGCCCCCCGAGTTCTATCTCCATCTCATGCGCAACTATTATGAAAACTGGAAACGATATGATTTGCCCCTGCCCAGTCTCATGTATGCCAGTCCTGAGGAAAGAGTCATTGGGTCTGGTCGTGGTTTTGATGATGACTACCTGCTAATTATGGAGCAAAAGGACTACGAGAGCCGGGCCTTGCGGTCTTTGGAAAAGGTGGGCACCATATGGAATGACTGATCGAAAGGCACTCCTGTGTAAACCGTATCGGGAGCAACTAATACGAACGCAGTAAATAGTTGTACATTAACCAGAAGTGGTGTATAATCGGCCCCATGAAGGCTTTGCATATAGAGCACACCGAGGTAACCCGAGAAAAGCTATTAGCTCTGGCAAGGCAAGTCCCGGGGG
>JACQUA010000089.1 GCA_016210565.1 Chloroflexota bacterium | reverse complement strand
GTGTCTCCGTATTCTTTGTGCCTCTGTGTCTTGGTGTGAAACCGTATCCCCCGTCGCTGATACCGCGATGCGACGTTTATTATTGCGTTTGTATTAGTACGGGTAGGGTGGGTTCGCACAGCCACCCAGCTTCCCCGTCGCCCCGCTGTGCTTAACCCCACCCTACGCCGCTCAGCGGCAATTGGTCTCAAGCCCGACCTGCCGGGATCAAGAGCCGGCGGGGGTAGCAGAGGGACGACGGATGACAGATTGCAGATTGCAGATTACAGATTTGCGGATTCCCCGCCCCCTAGCGGCACGCTGCCGCGTGCCCGGTGGGGACGGGCGGCCGCCACCCGGGGCGAGGCCCCCTCACCCCTGCGGCTGCCTCCACCCCGCTTTGCCCTGCCAGCCGCCCCCTTTCCAGAGGGTGATGCCGGGCGGCTTTTCTTCGGAACCTTTTCGGCGCCGGCGGTCCCCCTGACGGCGCGAGTTCGCCGGGCTGGTTTCTTCACCACCGGTTTCTTGACCACCGATTTCTTGCCGCGCTCGGTCCCCCTTTTCTTCCGGCCCTTGGCCGCACCGCCGCGCCGGGGAGCGGCGACCCGGGCCGGTTTCCTGGCCGCTGGTCCGGGCCCCCTTTCCGGAACTTCCGCTTCCTTCTTACCCGTCAACCCGGGGCCAACCTCGCGGATAGACCTCAGCATGGCAACGGTGAAATAGCCCCGGTGCTTCTTGCCGGGCAGCCGGGCGATCTCAGCCTGCGTCATCAGCCAGGGCAGGCCCGCGTACAACTCGGAACGGCAAACAGCTTCGACGGGGAACCATACCGCCTGTTTAAGGTTGGGAGACATGGGGCACAGGGGCGCCGAACAGCCCTCCCAGCGCGGGCAGTCCTTCTCCGCCGGGCCGAGCGGCAGTGGCAACTGGACCCCGCGCTTGCTATTCTGCTTTGAGCCTGAGCTATCCGGCGGCTTCATTTTCCTCCCCGTCCTCTCCCCCTTTCGCAAAGGGGGACTAAGGGGGATTCCCAGCTTCTCCCCTTTTGGCAAAGGGGGACTAAGGGGAATTTACCCCTGTCTCCCTCTTGCGAAAAGGGGAGCAGGATTACTAACCATTGGCCAACCTGTCGAATTCGTTTCCGGGAACGTGACACCGATGTGAGGAATTCGCCAGTATTCTAGTAGCCCGCCGGATTTATGTCAACAATTTATGGGGAGATCGGGCGGCGTGGGCGTCCACAGAAACGGGCGGGAAGAGCTGGTTCAACAAATTACGGGCCCGGCCGGAATTCTACTTTCACAGGCGGGGACGCCTGTGCCACCGCTTAATGCCACGCCATCGTCTGGCCGCCCGCCGGCTCACGCCACCCCGGCAAATAGGTAAGCGCACTTATGGACTTGCCGGGGCGGGCGCCGCATAATAGTTGCCAGCATAACATCGCGTTTTACGGTTTGAGGTTTTGTGACAGGTGACCCTGGCCGCCGGACAAAAGGAGCTTTACCATGTTGAGGAAACGTTTATTCTGGGGGATGATACCGGCTGCCATCGCCCTCGCCGCTTCTTTCGCCAGCCCCGCGCCAACCGCCTACGCCCACGAGAGATGGTTCGTCGAACAGGGGAGGCATCCGGGCGAGCACTTCACCCCCGACCTGACCAGCCTGTTGCTCGCGCTCGGCGGCGTTTCGTTCATTCTTGTGGCGCTGGGTATCCATCATGCGACCTGGTTCCGCGGCGCCAACGCCTCTTTTGACCGCTTGCGGCGCTGGCTTCCCGCGGCGATTGAATGGAGGATGGTTTCCGTTCTATCCGGCGTCATGCTGATTGCCAACTCGGTCACGGGCACGTTCCTGGCGCCCGAGCTGGTCGCGCCGCACCCGGGGATCATTCTTGCCGGCAGAATAGCCCAGGCCCTCATCGGGCTGGTGCTGATCACCCAGATTTCCTTCTTGCTCTCCGGACTGCTGATCGTGGTGCTCTCGATCCCCGTGATCACGCTCTACTTCGGGGCAGGCGCCCTGCTCGACTACGGTTTCGAGTATGCTGCGCTGGCCGTGGCCCTGGGCCTCGTCGGGCTGTCCGCCACCTGCCCCGACCGCATCGGCAGCCGCGTCCGCCAGTGGATGAAGCTGGAATCCCGCAGTTTGGCCCAATTGCCCCTTCCTGTTGTTCGCCTCGGACTGGGATTGACGTTCATTACCCTGGCGTTACACAACAAGTTGCTGAGTCCGGATATGGCTCTGACCTTCCTGGATGCCCACGACCTTAACTTCATGCGTCTTCTGGGCTTGACGGGATTCACCAACCCGCTCTTCGTCTTTGCCGCCGGGGTGGCCGAAGTCACCGTGGGGCTGTTGCTGGTAACCGGCATAGCAACCCGGTTCATTGCCGCCGGCGCACTCGGAATCCTTTCCACGACGTTGCTGCTTTTCGGACCCGTCGAATTGATCGGCCATTTGCCCATAATGGGAATCGCTATTCTGCTGGTCTATCGCGGGTCGGGAACATACGTATTCGCTCCGCCCGTCCTCGGAAGCGCCTCCGCGCTTCCACTCCCCGCGCCAGACGTCGCCGGCTGAAGAAAGCCCCGGCAAGCCGGTCCGGCGGCGGCGCACCAATACCGGGGGAACAGCAGCGGCGCTGTCCCTGAATCCACGTGCCTAACCTACAGCAAAGCGGTCCTGCCTCCGGGAAGGCCGTGACGCCTCATCCCCTGTCAAACGCTTCTGGCTTTCCGCCGCAATTGCATCCGTTGTCAGCAAATCTCCCGTTGCCGCCGGTATCGTAACCGGTGGTCGCCCCGTCGCGAGGTTGCGGGGCGAACTGCCGCCTGGTCATCGCGGCACAGGGCACTGACACAGCAAATACAACCGGTAGACTTCAGGCAAAGCTCAACACACCTGACGAAGAAGTAGCTGGACAGACCATTCTCTTGCTATATCAACTGTTGGTATCCTGACAGCACCGGGCTGTTTTTCATTTTCCGGCAGGACCCAGGGGTGTAAGGGCAGCTCATCACTCTTAGCGCCTTCGTGTCTTTGTGTGATACCCGCCATTTTCTGCTAGAATCTGGTGAATGCCTGAGTCGATCACGACGGGACCGGACGACGAATAACGAAACTCGAATGACGAATGTCGAAACACAGCTTGCATTCGTCATTTGGTCGTTTGAATTCCATTCGTCATTCGGACTTCGGGATTCGTCATTTGCTCTTTCCGCCCCGCACCAAACGCTGAACTCAAGGCAAGCCACATTAAGGAGGTCATAATGGAAGTCAACATCCTGGGCATCTCCGGAAGCCCCCGGCATGCCAACACAGAGATTCTGGTCAAGGAAACCTTGAATGCCGCCAGGGAACTGGGAGGGGTGCAGACCAAACTGATATCCCTGGCGGATTACGACCTCAGGCCGTGCGACGGCTGCGAGCTGTGCATGGGGCACGTCAGGGGCGCCACCGAAAACCAGATTTGCTACAATCATGGGGACGTGGACCCTATCATCAAGGAGATGCTGGCGGCGGACGGCATCATCATCGGCAGCCCGGTTTACACCTGGAACGTTTCCGCCAGGCTCAAGTGCCTGCTGGAAAAGTGCGCGGCCCTCTGTCCGGCGCCGCTGACGGAGATCTCCTACAGACTGCGCAACAAGGTTTTGGGGGTGGTGGCCACGGCCGGGGGCATCTGGGAGGGCCAGGAGCTGGTGGTCCAGACGGTCTGGAGGTGGGGGTTGTCCCTGGGGATGATCGTGGTGGGGGCGGTGAGCACCGAGGCCTTCCCTGCCGGCTCCCTCGTGGCCGGGATAGGCAGCGGGGCCTATTCCCCGTCAGTCTTTTCGAAGGACAGCGTGTCCAGGGAAAAGAACCCCGTGCTGGGCCGGCCCCAGATCGCTTCCTGCCGGAACCTCGGACGGAACGTGGCCACGGTGGCCCGGGTGGTCGGCGCGGGACTGAGAAGCCTGGACCAGGCCGGCCAGAGCATCCCTCCGGTGGTCACCTATCGCCGGTTCCCTGAAAAACCCGCGCCGGGTTCTTACCTGGAAAAGCTGGTGCAGGCGGGACGGATCAAGGTATGAACATAAGGTCGTGAAGTGGACGAACGGGTGGGGGGCCAATGGGCTGACGCCAAACAGGATGAGTGATTGTTGGAGGAGGCGACTATCGTTTTCGGCAAGCGTAGAGGAGGATTTAAGACCCTCTAATTCTGTTCAGGTCTCCGAACGACAAGTATTTTCTGAAATCGTATGGAAGAACTCCGAAGCTCGAAATTGTGTTCAACAGATGAATGAATAAGAGCACCAGAACGTCGTGAGGCAATGCGTTCGTTACAAACTGTCCTGAATCTTCTCGCTTCGGAAGGAATTGGCCATCGTTTCTGCTGATAATTCCCTGGTTCAAAACGCCAATGAGATCAGGGCCACAATCTAGACTATCGCTGTCTTTGCCAAAGCTCGTCAGGTGGCTCATAAGTGTATCCAGTTTCAAGCCATCATAGCCAAAGATGTAGGACGCAGCGCGACCTTCGTAGAATTGTTCCCAAGTGTAACCTTTCCCGTTTGCTGTCGCTATTATTGGGGTGTACTGGCGAGAGGCTATTTTTAGACCTTTGAAACTCTTGATGGAAATTAGGGATCGCTCCAGTTCGGCTTTGTTGAGATAAGACTTAGTTTCTATGGTGGCAAAGACCGACTCCCGAAGGAAGGCACCCTGGTTTGCAACGATAATCTTTGGCATTGCTGCCGAATAGATAATGGTGTCGACCTGGTTTGAACGATTGTCATCAAAGTCTAAGATTACTCCCGTCCCGATTGAAGCAGTCTGTGGCAAGTGCCTTTGAAGAAAAACGTCCACAAACTTCTCCCGGGCCGAGCCTACGGCACACCTAGCCTGCCCCAAAATGCCGGCCTGTTGTGCCTGGATCAATAGCTCAGATTCAACCTTTTGGAAGTGCTCGGAAATAGCGCTCATTTCTCATGTTCTCCCTTCGATGGCTTCGCCGAAACCCCCAGATACTCCGGTTGGCGACAATTATAGCAGGTTCTTTTCCGAGAAAGACATTGGGTATCGCGGCTTATTTTGGACTATGATTTGATTGAGATCACGCCCGGCGGCGACTACGGCGGGAGGGGTCGGTAGAGAGTCTCCGAGTGGCTTAATGGTCAAGGTTCCTGGACCCTGACCAAGGTCAGTCTTGTTACGGACGATGGCGCCAAACAAAAGTCAGTAATGTGCAACCATACCCATGCATCTCCAGCGCGCGGGTTCTTCTGCGGCTATTTAAGTTATTCCACCAATCTGTGGTAATATGTTGCAAAACAGGTGCCCTCGGGCAGGAGAAGTCAGTAAGAAATGCCGTTATCTTCGGAGCGTCTGCGAGAAGTCGTTTCAGAGCTAATGTCTCGGCCACATCATGAAAAGGTGCGGGCCTTGCTGCACGAAATACTCGTGAACGAGCTTGGTGCAAGCAGCACTGAGGTTGACTTTGAACGCCGAGTGCCCGAAGTACATGGGCGCATTGACGCGTTGCTAGGCAGAACTCTCTTTGAGTTCAAGACCGACCTGAGACGGGAACAGCGAGACGCAGAATCTCAATTGCCTGGCTATCTCTCCCAGAGGCAAACTGAGACCGGCGCTCACTTTGTCGCGGTTGCCACGGACGGCGCAACCTTCCAGGCGTATGAGCTTCGGGCAGGCAAGCTGGTTCACTTAGATTCGTTCTCTCTCCAAACAGACAAGCCGCATGAATTGCTCGCCTGGCTAAGCTCTGTTGTCGCCATTAAGGAAGACCTGGAACCGACGGCCGATGTCGTAAAGCGTGAGCTAGGGCGGGGTAGCATCGCCTGGATTCTGGCCAGGCGAGAGCTTACAGCCATCTGGAACGAGGTCGGCCAGCAGCCTGGCGTACGCCTTAAGCGTGACCTCTGGGCGCAGCTTATTCGCCACGTGTATGGGTCTGCCCTGAATGAAGATGTCCTGTTTTTGCAGCATACTTACCTGACGATTATTGCCAAAACGATGGCGGCGAAGGTCCTGGGCGTGTCTGTCCCTAACCCTGATGATTTGCTGTCCGGGCGCGCATTCCGCGAGGCCGGGATAGGTGGGGTCGTCGAATCTGATTTCTTCGACTGGCTCCTGGCTTCAGAAAAAGGGCTGGACCTGGTACACCGTATCGCTCTGCAAGCGAGCCGTTTTCGTTTAGAGGATGTGCAAACCGATGTATTAAAGGGATTATACGAGTCTTTGATTGACACTGAACAACGGCACTTCCTTGGAGAGTATTACACTCCTGACTGGCTAGCCGAACGCATCTGCGCCGAGGCTATTGATGACCCTGTAAACCAAAGGGTGCTTGACCCGGCCTGCGGGTCGGGCACGTTTGTTTTCCACGCTGTTCGGGGGTTCTTAATCGCGGCGGAGCAAGCCGGAATTCCTACGCCTGATGCGATCGAGCGAGCCAGTAACCAGATATTCGGAATCGATGTTCACCCGGTATCGGCGCAGATCGCACGGGTTACTTTCCTGCTTGCCATTGGACAAGCGCGGCTCAAGCAACGGCCACCGAGTCTGAATATCCCGGTGTATATTGGCGATTCCCTGCAATGGAACACGCGCGGGTTCCTAGCCGAAAGGGATGTGATTATTGAAACACCTGAAAGCAAAGAACTGCTGGAGTTCCCTTCCGAAGTCACCCATGATCCCAGTGTATTTGATGCCGTGATCGGGCAAATGCTTGAATTCAGCCGGCAAAACACCGTGCCTGAAGGTTTAACAGCATGGCTAAAGCGAACGTACAAGCTCAGTCCGGAGGCCACGAACGTGCTTGCGCACACATACTCTACTTTGCATGAGTTGGACAGGAGCGGGCGAGACCACATCTGGGGGTTCGTTATGCGCAACCTGGTGCGTCCGATATGGTTGGCTCAGGACAGCCAGAAGGTGGACGTGGTAATCGGGAATCCTCCCTGGCTATCCTATCGCTTCATGGATGCCGAAATGCAAAAGCGTTTTCGCGAAGAATGTCAGGCTTGCGGTATATGGGCGGGAGGAAAAGTAGCCACGCACCAGGACATGTCCGGCTATTTCTTCGTCCGGGCTGTCGAGCTATACCTCAAAGCCAACGGCAAGATAGCCTTTGTAATGCCCTACGCATCAATGACCCGGAGGCAGTTTGAAGGCTTCAGAAAGGGCCTCTATGGGGCTTCCCAGAGACGGGGTTCCAGATTGGTCTATGCTACTGTACAGTTCACCGGGGCCTGGGTGCTAGCGGATAACGTTCAGCCCTTGTTCCCGGTGCCTTCGTGTGTATTATTTGGAAACACCGGTGACGGCGAAGGCCCCAGACTGCCAGCAATAGTGTCGGTGGCATCAGGCACACTGCCAAAACGTGATGCTTCGCTGGGGGAGGCTGCTACGCATATCACATGGCACGAGGCCCCGTGGCCAAGCCAAAATGACAATGATGAAGCGTCACCATACAGTGACAAATTCCATCAGGGTGCAACACTGGTTCCCAGGGTGCTGTGTGTGGTAGAAGCGGCTCCTGCGGGAACTCTCGGAGCCAACCTGAGTGCACCAGTGGTGCAGAGTCGCCGTACAAGCCAGGAAAAGGAACCCTGGAAAAGCTTACCTCCCCTCCGAGATAACATCGAAAAAGAGTTCGTCCGCCCGCTATATATGGGCGAGTCCATTGCGCCATACCGTGTATTTGACCCGGCCCTGGCGGTGGTTCCCTGGTCAGAAACGGAAGGCCGTTTGCTGGATTCGCAAGCAGCCCAACGGCTTGGATATGTTCAGCTTGCCAGATGGCTTGGGAATGCTGAGCGGTTATGGGTTGAGCATGGCCGAGACACCATGTTATTTGGTGAACGTATTGACTATCACGGTAGTTTGGCTATCCAATTCCCGCTGGCTCCACTAAGAGTTGTTTACAGTACATCAGGCACCTTGCCAGCGGCCAGTGTTATATCTGACGCGCGGGGAATAATAGACACCAAGCTCTACTGGGCACGAGTAGATTCCAAGCAAGAAGCCCAGTATCTGCTCGCAGTTCTTAACAGCGAGACTGCCCGCCAGCGTGCGGAGCATTTACAGAGCCGTGGTCAGTGGGGCGCCCGCGATTTTCACAAAGTAATACTCTCCTTGCCCATCCCCAGCTTTGACGCATCCAACAAGTTGCACAGGGCGCTGGCAGGAGCCGCCGCCCACGCGGAAAAGGTGGCTGCCCGAGTCCAGCTACACGAGCGAATGCATTTCGTGAAGGCCAGGCAGGAAATCCGGGCTGCCTTGAACGAGGATGGCATCTCTCCTGCTATCGATAAGTTGGTGGCAAGACTGCTTGCGGCAACGTAAGACCTGGTCATGGCCGAGACGCAAGTAGACAATTCGTCACAAAGTCCAATCGGGACATTCTATGCCTTCGGATCCCGGATTCGGATGCTTTGGAGGCATAGACACATGCTACCGTATATAGTAGTACTATGTAGAGGAATGGCTGGGGATAATTGACAAACAAAATACGAGGTAAGCCGTGGAGAAGAAGCTCGAATACTATATGAAATTGCCTTACACCATCTTGCTGAAAAGAGATAAAGGCAATGAAGGCAATCCCTGCTATATCGCGCGTGTTCTTGAAATACCCCATGTTCTTGGCGATGGGGAAACGCCGGGGGAAGCGCTAGAGTGCCTGAACACACATATGATTATGGCAATCGAGGCTTACTTGAGAGATGGGATAGCGGTCCCCGAGCCCAGGGCTGACTACAGCGGGAATATCAATATTCGTGTGGACCCCGATTTGCATGCTCGGCTTGCTCATGAAGCAGCGGCGCATGAGATGAGCCTGAATAAATACACGGCGCTCGTTTTGGAGCGGAGACAGATTGCCATGCCCGAAGCCACCTCAGCCGTCAAAAAGAGCCGGGCTAGCGGAGCGAGAAGCAATTGAAGCGGGGATAACGCCGCAACGCGGCGTGGCGCAGGAGCGCTACGCCGTTGGCGCTCCCCGTAGGGGCAAACCCGTGAGTCTGCCGGTCGGGCGGACACGTGGGTTCACCCCTACGGGTTGTGTCGCGTCAAGGTGTATCTTGCGAGGAATGTTGAATGTCGAATAGCGAATTCGAATCTTGACATTCGCCATCCGTCATTCAGTTCCTGGCTTGTCCGGTCTAGTATCTTCTGCCGCCGCCGCCGCCGCCCCTGCCGTACCCACCGCCGCCGCCGCCCCCGCCGCCACCACCGCCCCTTCTATCCCCATAACCGCCACCCTTGTCGCCGGACGGAGGCCGCGCCGGGTTGACCACGATAGGCCGGCCCTTCAAGTTCTTCCCGTTGAGACCGGCAATAGCCGCCTGTCCCTCGGACACCACCGGCATTTCAACAAAGGCAAAGCCCTTGGGCCGGCCGCTGTACTTGTCCGAAACGACGCTTACGGATTCAACCTTCCCGAAAGCGCCGAACTCCTGTCGCAGTTCGTCCTCGGTGACATCGTAGCTCAGGCTACCTACATATATTTTCATTGTTTTTTCCTTTCACTTGGTAAAACGAATTTGACGCTGATCTTCAGCACCGAAGTCAAATAGTCCCTCCCGCACCGCACCTCATCATTTATGTCAAGAACTCATCGAATACTCCCCCCTCTTAATCCCACGTTGTGCGCGCGCCGCCCGCACCTCTTCCACCCCGGCAAGCCCCCGATCCGGTATGGGGCATGCGCCACTGAGCGCCCGGTGAGTGCACAAGGCAGGTTAATAAAATTCATAGTTAGAGCTGGGGGGCATCGAATACCGGGGGTACGCGCCGAAATGCCACCAGGACCATATACCCTTGGCTGCAAACCATTATCAATATGATACACCAAAATCAGACGGCCTGCAAAAAGCGGCAACAGCTCCACCCTTCCCAATTTGACAGCACCCTACCCTTTTGGTAAAGTCGGGTACGCTCAAGGCAAAATGACGACCCCCGACTTGATCGGGGGCGAATGACGAATGACCAATCAAACGCGAGAATGACGAAGTCCGAATGACCAACGGGTAGCGCAGGTCAAGACATCCACCGCGAGTCTCGGCGTCCTCTGCGGTGAAAGCTCCCCTTCGTCATTCGGATCCCCGGCTGCCCGACGAGTAGTTTCGGCATTCGTCCCCCCGATTTATTCGGGGGTTGGTCCCGGCCTATCCGGGCCGGGAAGTTTACTTACTTGAGGAGGCACCTTGAACACCGAAAAGAAGCATGTCGTTCTGGAAAGGGTGGACGGAGTAGCCAGGATCATATTCAATAGACCTCAGAAAAGGAATCCCCTCAGCCACGAATTGCTGGCGGACGTCGCCGAGTGCCTGGATGAAGTGCGCCACGATGATTCCGTCGGCGCCGTAATCACGACGGGCGCCGGCGACGTGGCCTACTCGGCGGGCAGGGATATCAGCAACCTGATCGATGGCTACGAGCACATGGCCGAAGGCCCGGCCCGGCAAAAGTCCCGCCCCGATGTCCGGGAAATGATCCGGACCTTCCCCAAGGTCACCATCGCGGCGGTGAACGGCTATTGTCTCGGGGGCGCCATGGGCATCATGCTGGTCCATGACATCACCATTGCCTCCGAGGAAAACGCGAAGTTCGGCCTGCCGGAAATATTCCGCGGGTTCCTGGCCAAGGGCCCTATTCCGGTCATGCTGCGCTACATGCCGCCGAAGTTCGCTTTCGACATGCTGCTGACCGGCGAGAACTGGGACGCCAGGCGGGCCCTTCAGGCAGGCATAGTATCACGGGTCGTCCCGCACAAGGACCTCCAGAAAGAGGCCCTCAGGATTGCCAAACTGGTCGCAGGATGGGACCCGCTGACGGTGCAATATACCAAGAGGGCGTGCCATGCCTGCATGGACCAGTTGACCTACAAGCAGGCCATAGAAGTCGGCGGCTACATCCACGACGAGCACAATGTGGTCAACCAGAGGGCCCTCGCCGGGGCGAAGGATTTCATCGCCGGGAAGGGCATCAAGGCGACGTTCTGACGAAACAACGGTGGCACAGGCGTCCCCGCCCGTGAGAGCACGTGTAGGGTGGGTGAAGCGTCCCGATGGCATCGGGACGCGGAACCCACCATTGTAAGCAAATTCCAATAACCAAACTCCAAATCCCAAACAGATCCCAACGGCGAAATTCAAGGTGAAAAGACCCGCGGGACCCGTTTCGGCAATTGACCATTGGGGTTTCGATATTACTCGCAATGACGGCGCGGAAAGGAGAAACATGAAGAAGATAGTAGTGTACGGCATTCCGGCAATGCTCATGCTGATCGGACTGGTCGCGTCCGCTTGTGCTCCGGCGCCGGCGGCGCCCGCGGCCACCACCGCCCCGAAGCAGCCGGCCCCAGCGGCCAAAGAGAGCTGGCAACAGGAATGGGACAGATTGTTGCAGGCAGCTCAAAAAGAGGGGCAGATCGTACTTTATTCCAGCTCCGGCTCCGTGGTCACCGCCCCCATGACGAAGCACTTCAGCGACAAGTACGGGATAAACCTGGAGTGGGTGTCGGCGACAACCGCCCAGCTCGAAGAAAGGATTTACCGGGAACGGCGGGCCGGGCTTTACCAGGGGGATGCCTATTTCTCCGGGACGAGCGCCGTGTTGTTCGGGGAGAAGGTCATGGACTCGCTGGACAACTTCCTGTTCCTGCCCGAGGTAGTCGACAAGAAAGCCTGGTGGGGAGGCAATCTGATCTTCATCGATGACGAACACACCTGGGCGGGCCTCCTGGCCTATCCGATATCGCCCATCTTCTACAACACCAACCTGGTCAAGCCGGAAGAGGTGAGGAGCTACAACAATTTCCTGGAGCCGAAATGGAAGCAGAAGATCGTCCTGTTCAATCCCCGGACCGGAGGGGGGCTCGACTGGGTCTACCACGTATCCGAAGTAGTCATGTCGCGGGACTACCTGGCGGCGCTGGCCAAGCAGGAGCCCATCATCGTCAATGACGCCCGCCAGCAGGTGGAATGGGTGGCCCAGGGTAAGTATCCCGTGGCCCTGGGCGGACGTGGCGAGAACAAGGCCGAGTTCGTCAGGCTGGGGGCGCCGGTGGCGATGACAACCCCGGTCGAGGGAACCAATCTCACCTCCGGAGCTGCCGGGGTAGGAATCTTCTTGAGGCCGCCGCACCCCAACGGGGCGAAGCTGTTCGTTAACTGGGCGATGAGCAAGGAGGGCGGAGCGCTCATATCCAAACTGATCGGCGGTCACAGCGCCCGGCTCGACGTGCCGACGGACTTTCTGGAACCAGCCATGGTCCGCCAGCCGGACGTGAAGTACTTCAATACCATCACCGCGGCGCACACGCAGAGGAAGCAGGAGTTTGCCGCCGTGGCCCTGCAAATCCTGGGCCCGCTGATGAAATAGGCGCTGCTGCGGTACGACAGGCCTCCGTGCCTCTCGGGGCCGGCAGTTGACCATGGCAGGCCGCCCCGGTACCACCCCGATGCGCCGGGGTGAGCGCTGGAACTCCGGCGGGCCCGGAAGATGCCTACCAACGTTTGGTGGTTTGCCGGGGGAGGGGGCACGCAGCAGCGTGCCGCTACGGTGAACGGCCCGGTTTGACATCATTGTTCCGCTTCGCCTAAAATGCCCCTGCATCTTGGTCATTCGTCATTCGGACTTCATCATTCTTTAGTAGGAGGTATTTCCCTTGGACGACTTGCGGGTCTGGTTACAAAAAGCGAAGAATCTCGGCCAGTTGGACCAGGTGGATGGCGCCGACTGGGATCTGGAGATCGGCGTCATCACGGCGCTCAACTGGAGGAAGCCGGCCTATCACGCCCTCATCTTCGATAACATCAAAGGGTACCCCCGCGGCCACCGCGTCCTCACCAGCTCCACTTCCAACGCGGCCCTGGCGGCCCTCACCTTCAATCTGCCGCCCAACGTCCAGGGGCTGGAACTGCTAGCGGCCGTCCGTCCCAAATTGCAGGAGTGGGACGCCAGCTACCACAAATACCCGGTCCAGTATGTGAAAGAGGGGAAGATCCTGGAAAATGTTCTCTCCGGGGATAGCATCGACCTCTGGAAGTTCCCGGTGCCGAAGTGGCACGAGCTGGACGGAGGGCGATACATCGGCACGGGCGATGCCGTCATTACCCGGGACCCGGATAGCGGCGACGTGAACCTCGGCACTTACCGCATAATGGTGCACGAAAAGAAGATGACGGCGCTGTATATGTCTCCGGGGAAGCATGGCCGGATTCATTACGAGAAGTTTCATGCCCGGGGAGAAAAAGCCCCGGTGTGCATCTCGGTGGGGCATCACCCCCTCATCTTCCGGGTGGGCAACTTCCAGTTGCCCGCGGGGGCGGAATACGGCTACATCGGCGCGGTGGCCGGCGAGCCGGTCAAGGTCATCAAAGAAGAGGTCACCGGGCTGCCGATACCGGCGGACGCGGATATCGTGATCGCGGGTTTTTCCCCGCCGGGAAAGACCCGCGTGGAAGGCCCTTTCGGGGAGTGGACCGGCTACTACGCCAGCAAAGACCGCCCCGCCCCCATCGTCGAAGTCGAGCGGGTCTACTATCGGAATGACCCGGTCCTGGTCGGTTCTCCCCCCGGCCGCGCGCCCAGCGATTCCAGCTTCTTCAACGGCGTCGTCGGCAGCGCCAGGGCCTTCAACGAGCTGGTCGCGGCGGGCGTCCCTGACGTGAAGGGCGTCTGGATGGGCGAAGCGCCTTTGCAGCAGTTCCTCGTGGTGTCGATAAAGCAGAGGTACGCCGGGCACGCCAAGCAGGCGGCGGCGCTGGCTTCCATGGGCCGCCGCGGCGCCTACATGGGCCGCTACACGGTGGTGGTGGACGAAGATATCGATCCCACCAATCTTCAGGAGGTCCTGTGGGCCATCTGCACCCGGTCGGACCCGGAGAAGGACATCGACCTGATGCGCCGCTGCTGGAGCACGCCCCTGGACCCGACGATTCGCAAACCTACCAACGCCTATTTCAACTCCCGGGCGATCATCGACGCCTGCAAGCCCTTTGAATGGAAAGACGAGTTCCCCCAGGAGATAAAGATAAGCCCGGAACTGGTGGAGCGGGTCAAGAAGAAGTTCCAGGGTGTGCTGTAGCAGCGCGGGACAGGCTGGAAAGGGCGTAGGGTGAGTTAAGCGCAAACGGGGTGGCGTTGACGGGGGCGGTTGCGCGAACCCACCAGCACGTGAAATTCCGCCCCCGATTCAGTCGGGGGTTGGTTATTGGAATTTGCCTGGAACGGTGGGTTCGCACAGCCACCCCACTTCCCCAACGCCCCTCTGTGCTTAACCCACCCTACGTGGCTGTGCAACTCGAATAGGAGAACAAAGATGAAACGAGCGTATGTTTGGGTAGTTATTTCCCTGCTGGCTGCCCTCGTGTCGGCCTGCGCGCCCGGCGCGCCCGCGCCTCCCCCGTCGCCTGAGGTCAAGGCCCCCTCGCCCGGCGTTGGCGTCAAACCCGCCTGGCAGGAGAAGTGGGAGACTACCGTGGCGGCGGCCAAGAAAGAAGGCAAGGTCACCCTCTACAGCGTTTGGGGGGCTGAAGTGACCAACCCGCTCCGGCAGGCCTTTCTGGACAGGTTCGGCATCGAACTCGAGTTCGGCAGCGTGGGACGGGGACCGGCCCTCCTGCCAAGGGTGCAGACGGAAAACCGGGCCGGCCTCTTCATAGCCGACGCCTTCGGGTCAGGGGCCAGCACCCTGGTAACCTCGCTGAAGCCCGCGGGCATCCTGGGCCCGGTTGAGCCTCTCCTGATCCTGCCCGAGGTTACCGATGCCGGCGCCTGGAGCGGGGGATTTCCTTTTGTGGATAGGGACCGCTACGTGGTAGGCTACAGCGCCGGCATCGACCGCGCGCTCCTTTACAATACAACCCTCATAAAGGAAGGCGAGATAACCTCTTTCAAGGACCTGCTCAAACCCCAATACAAGGGGAAGATTGCCATGGGCGACCCCACCATTTCCGGCAGCGCCAATTCCGTGTTGAGCCACCTGGCCTATAACGCCTGGACTCCGGAAGAGGCCGGCCGGTGGCTGAGGCAGATATTGAAGCAGCAGGAGGCGGTCATCAGCCGGGATGACAGGCTGGTGACGGAATGGGTGGCCCGCGGCAAATACGCCATCGCCATCGGCCCGCGTAACCCGGCGGTGGTCGAGCTTACCCGGGCGGGGGCGCCCATCAAGCTGGCGGAGCAGACGGAAGGCCATCGCGTCACCGCATCGGGAGGCTGCATCGCCGCGCCTGCCAGGTCCTCGCATCCCAATGCCCAGGCCGTCTTTGTGAACTGGCTCTTGAGCAAAGAGGGACAGACGGTTTTCGCTAAGGGATACGGCTATCCCAGCCGGCGGCTGGATGTCCCCGCGGAAGGGATAGTGGACCCTACCCTCATCATCAAGCCGGGGGACAAGCTTTTCTATGACACCGAGGAACGCATCATTCAGACCAGCCAGTTGCAGGAGCTGGCGAAGAAGATCATGCAGGAAGAAGGTATCCAGTACTGAATGAACTCGAATGACGAATCAACCGGTACCACAGGCCACCGTGCCTGTGAGCCGTGATTCCAATGACGAAGTCCGAATGACGAATGACCAAACAATCAACCCATGCGCTGGCGGCGCACCATGAACAATGAAAATGGCGCCGTCACCTGTCATTCTGAGCGAAGCGAGCGTAGTGAGCGTAGTCGAAGAATCTTTCCGGGTGGGCGCGAGCTGAAAGACCCTTCGACTTCACTCAGGGTGACATTTTCTGAGCAAATTCCAGGAACCAAGTTCCAAGTTCCAAACCGGGCTCGAAGACGCACCTGGTGATTCAAAGTTCAGGCTTTGGTATTGTTTGGAGTTTTGCGCTTGGAATTTGGAATTTATCTGGTCATTCGTCATTCGAATTTCGTCATTCGTCATTGAATTCGCGAGGAGCTTGAACCCATGGTTGAACGTATCTCCGAAAGAAAGCGCGAAGCCGAACCCGAAGAGACGATGTATGACCGGCTGATGAGGATGAAGAACGAGGTCGTCCGCAAACGGGTGGCAGGCAAGGTAGTCATCAAGGGTAAAGACAGACCATGGGAGCAGAGCCGCCAGGCCCTCAGCAAACACCTGTGCTCCCAACCGGAGTGGGACACGCTGGCCGCCCCGGGCTGGAACATCTTCATTCAGAAGATCAAGAAACATTCCGGGCGTCACACCCATCAGGGAGGACTCGGGCTTTTTGTCCTGGAGGGGAAGGGGTACACCGTGGTTGACGGCGTCCGCTACGACTGGCAGAAGGGCGACCTCATCATCCTGCCCGTCAAGCCGGGAGGCTGCGAGCACCAGCATTTCAACGAGGACCCGGAGAAGCCTGCCGTCTGGATGGCCTGGCGGTACTGGCCTTTCGGAGAGGTGGTCGATATGCACAAGACCCAGCAGACGGAGCATCCCGATTGGGCCGGGGCGAAGCCGGGGGAAAAGCCGGCCTGGGAGACTATGAAGCCAGCCCCGTAGCGACAGGGCTTGTCCCTGTCGTGCCCGGTCGACCACCAGGGTTTCGATACCCGCACGGAGTGCCACTACGGGATTACCAGTGTCCGAGTTGCAGGAAATAGGCCTGGGGGAACTACAAATGACCGAACAGAAAAACGACGCGACCGACCTTCTGGACAGCCTGTTCCGGCGGAGAGACGTGGAGCGGGAACGGATGAAGAAATCCTGGAAAGTGGTCAAGGGCGAAGCGCTGCCGGCGGAGACCAACCGGATGGGAATCTATCGCTGGTACCTGCACCCGGCCATGCAGACCTGCGCCACCCGGACCATGCTGTTCTGGAGCCAGGAAATCCCGCCCGGAAGCCACTCCGGCAAGCAAAAACACCAGGGCGGCAGGGTCCACTACATCTGGGAGGGGCGAGGCTACACGATCGTGGATGGCGTCAAGCACGAGTGGGAAGAGGGAGACCTGGTGATGCTTCCCCTCAAGCCCGATGGCGTCGTCTTTCAGCATTTCAACACCGACCCCAGGAATCGGGCATTGATACTGGCGGCGGAACCCAACTGGTACGATATCCACGGCGTGGATATGGGGTCCGGCTTCGAGCAACTCGAAAACGCCCCCGAGTACAAGGACCGGTAGAACGGGCATCTTGCCCGTTCGTTCTGCTGGTCTCGGCGCCTGTGGCTGTCACCCTGAGCCGGGCGCTGAGCGAAGCGAAGAATCAGGCGAAGGGTCTTCGGTACCGCACCCCGCCTCAAAGGATTCTTCGACTTCGACTCGTCCCGATACCATCGGGACTCGTCTTCGCTTTCAATGACATCGCGTTATGCTGTCACCCTGAGCGAAGCGAAGGGTCTTTCGTCCCTCGGTCCCCCTCACAGGATTCGTCGACTACGCTCGCTGCGCTCGCGTCGCTCAGACTGACAGCCGCCGTCGCGGTTTTCAATAACATCGAATGTCATTGCCTCTGTCCGGCAGCGT
>JACQUA010000087.1 GCA_016210565.1 Chloroflexota bacterium | reverse complement strand
GACTATTGCTATGTGCTACCTCTGGATAAGAATTCTGAGATTCAGGGTTTGAACACCATACACATCTCAGAGGGCAGCCTTTCAGGAACACGGTTGTCCTGATGCCAGGCCCGTCCTGTAAACCATAACGTTGAATGTTGAATATCAGTGCCTTTTCGATATATGAGCCTTTGCTTTCAGCCCCCATCAATTTTGATGGAGCATGGCAGATTTTACCTACCTCACAGCGAATATCTTTTTGAAAAGATCAAAGTATTGTGTATTTAACAACTCTGTTATTTCCTCGGTCACCTCGATGAGGTTCATCCCGGGCTTAATCATACTGTGACCTGTAAGCCAGTCATTGCTTACATCAAGCCTCCTGCTCGCGTCTCCCCTCGCCCGGGCCAAAATGGTCTGTGCTTCCCTGGTCTGGGTCCAGTTAAGGAATACCCTGGCTGCATTGGGATGGGGGGCCCTGTTCATCAGCCCCATTTGTCTGCCGCCACTGCCAGCGGTAGTACCTTCCACTGGGTCGACTACATATAAAAGTTCTCCTGCTCCAGCCTCGGAAAAATTTTGTAGCGCAGACTCTTTAGCTCCTATCCCAATAGGGAACTTCTCCCTCACCACCCACTCTACTAAGAGCCTCTTGTCCCGTATCAAAACGGGATCCTGCTGCGCCAGCTTTCTGAGGTAGTCCTCCCCCATGATCAGCAGCATGGTGACCGCTGTAAGGCCACCTTCCGATACGGTAGGGTCCGCCATCACTATCTTGCCCTTCCACTTTGGGTTAAGGATATCCGCCCAGCCCTTTATTTCTCTAGGGCTGACCAGCTTCGTATTGATCGCAATGCGTGAACTTGGTGTACTAAAGCCACCAATTATCATGTGGTCCTTGTCGTAAAACACGCCCTCAGGGCTTCTCCAATTCTTCTTATCCACCACCTCGGGAAGGATGATCACATTGTCAAGTGGTTCTATCAGCCTATTTTTCTTAATTTCAGCGAATGGCTCAGGACCCTTTATTACAACATCAACGTCGTAGATGCCCGCCTGTCTCTCGAGGTTCACTTTCGGGATAAACAGTACATCTGGGACTATACTGAGTTCGAACGTAACCCCAAACTTGTCTTTCAGAATTCTGGTTAATATTTCCCTCTCCTCTACTACGGAAGATGCAGCAATAACAGAAACGACCCCTTCCTTTTTAGCTTCCCGGGTAACCTCATCCCACTTTGCCTCCCAGGTGGGTTTATCTACAACAGGCCTGTGCGCAGGTGCTGCCTCCGTTGCAGGGGCAGAGGCGGTCTCCCTTGCAGCGCAGGCAGTCGACAGAAGTAAAATCCCGGCTAAGACAAACAGCCCAACATAGCAAAACCATCGCTTTTTCATTAGCTATCCCCTGTCCTTTTTATTTTTATTGTATTGTACCATTTTGTGCACAGTTTTTGAGAACTCTTCACCTATTTATTGCATTATGACACCTCCCCCGCATGTTAAGGTTGCCACTGCCTCTTGACCTTAGAGGGATTGAGTCGTCCTGGCTATAATCTCATCCTGGATCTCAGATGATAACTCTACAAAGTAAGCGCTATAGCCAGCGACCCTGACTATCATGTCGCGGTAATTCTCGGGATGCTTCTTGGCATCCAGCAGGGTTTGGGGATCAAACAAGTTGAACTGAATGTGGTAGCCATAGCGGTCAAAGTAGGTCTTCACCAGGGCCAGGAGTTTCTGTATGCCATCCCTGTCCGCTACTGCTGACCTGAAGAATTTCTGATTTAGGACGGTAGCTTCCCTTCCAAGAAGATCCACTTTAGCCGCGGAATTCAGGACAGCAGTTGGCCCTTTGACGTCCATACCTCGCATTGGCGACAATGACCCGTCAGCCAGAGGCTCATAAGCTCTCCTGCCTTCAGGTAAGGCCCCTACCGTCTTGCCAAAGTAGCGGTGCCGAGTAAGCCCTCTTCCAGCAATGCGATATGGATAGCCCCACACATTAAGCTGTTGCGCACAGATATCCCTGGTCCACTTATATACATCAACCAGCATCTCATCAGCGTAGTCATCATCATTGCCATATTTTGGCGCTGCCAGAAGCATGGCTCGCAACTTGTCTTTGCCTTCAAAATTGGCCGACAGCGCCTCCAGCAGCTCAGCCATACTCATCGCCTTATCCTCAAAGACTAATTTCTTAATGGCAGTCAGTGAATCTGCCACGTCCACATAGCCATATTGGTCGATGCTTTGTAGTCGCCGGTAACGCAACCCGCCTTCCAAGAAACCCAGCCCCTTTTTGATGCAGTCATCCACTAACACAGAGTGGAATGGAAAGACATTTGTCTCACTCTCCACACGTAGCAGATAATTCGTTAAATCACAAAGGTCTTTAATGAAGAAGCTGTACTGCTTCTGTAGGGCTTCACATAGTTCTTTAAACGAATTGAAATTCCTTGCGTCCCCTGTGGCTATGCCCAACCGCTTGCCGGTTCGGGGGTCTATCCCGTTGTTAAATGTTATCTGCAGGACCTTTGCCAGGTTAAAGCGCCCATTCCCGTGCTGGACAGCGTTGGATGGGTAGATATCTCCACATCCTATGGTAACCCAATCCCTGGCATCAGACAAAGAAACTCCCCATCTACTACACAGGTTCAGTATCGCTATCTTGTCATTGACGAACATCGGCTTCCCCGACACTTCCCTGGTAACCTCAACTGCCCTGACGAGAAACTCCTGCGCAAGGCCATCGTGATAGCGTA
Organism: Chloroflexota bacterium; assembly: GCA_016210565.1. Classification (GTDB taxonomy): domain Bacteria; phylum Chloroflexota; class Dehalococcoidia; order JACQUA01; family JACQUA01; genus JACQUA01. The sequence goes on along the minus strand of JACQUA010000087.1, from coordinate 36,422 downwards.
AGGCTACGTTGGGTTGAACCAGCTTCATCTGGCGCTCAACTTCAAGTATCAGGTAGGAGAGTTCATTGGTGGCATCTCTCCCATCGGCATCAACGCCAGCAATAGTGGCATTACACTGTGAATTTAATTTTTCAGCAGCATCTACCTGAAGGGGATTCTTGAAATCGACTGACTCGTTCACCTTCACCCAAAATGAGGCTAGGAACTCGGCGGCTTCCTGGCGACTAATCTTTCCCTCCTGAATGTCTTTCTCATAGAAGGGATATAGATATTGGTCCAATCTGCCGAGCCTGTACCAAGGTCTGCCTCCCTCTAATACCGTACCAAGAGCGATAAACCACACACTTTGTAGTGCCTCATGAAAGCTCCGGGGCGGATTTGCTGGTACCCGATTGCATATATCGGCTATCTTCTCCAGCTCTCTTTTCCGCTCCGCGTTGGCCTCTCTTTCAGCCAACTGCCTTGCCAGCTCCGCGTGTCTTCTGGCATAGGTAATTATGGCTTGACATGCCATGACCATGGCTCGCCATACATCAACTTTATGGCTGGTTTCCCAGTCATAGCATGTAACATTACGGAGCTCTTGCTCAACTTCTGATGTTAGACCATTCAGACCTTTCCCGAGCACTTTCTCATAATGGGGACTGATAGGGAAGGGCGACGTTCCCCGAAGCCCAGTAATCAGGCGAGCCTCTTCAAAATCATCCAGCTTGCTGCCCCATAAGGCTCTCGCCGCCCTCCTCTTGTGCTCGAATGCACATTTGTCTTTCCAGTAAGCAGCATCCTCCAGCATCATTTCTCGATCTTGTCTGTCGAAGTCGGCGGTTTGGTAATCTTGCTCTGTGGTAAATCTTTCTTTGCCTTTATCAGCAAAAGCCTCCAGGTACGTGTTAGCATTTTGGTCAGGCTGTGCAACCGCGGACCGGACATGCGGGCCCATTGACCCGACAACAAGCTCCCCCTCCCTGATAAAAACAGGGTACTCCTTGGCTAATTTCTGGAGAGCCATGGCCTGCCTGATAACCAGTGACTCCCCTTCTGTTTCCTTCCAGGAATCTGTTACCAATCGAGAGCGAAACGCGACTAATCGGGGCTTGGCCTCACGAAGTTCTTCTCTGCGTCTCCTGACCCTCTCGGTAAGACAATTCACTTTATCGATTTCGTCAAGAACATCCATAAAACTCAGTGCGGACGCCAAAGTAACCATAATCACTCTCCTCTTTTACTGAAAGGCATACCTTCTTCAGAATCTGAATAATATTCTCGATTACACCATTTTAAGTCCGTGGCAAAACCGCTCTCTATGACGGAGGTCAATCAACCAGCTTGGCACCTTCCATACGGAGGCAGTAAATCCCGTCGCATTGGGCCGTCATCGGGTAACAGTTTAGTTTTTCCAAAATTCGACGTTGTAACAAAGTTACGTGATGATTCTGGACCCATAGGACGCGGCACCAGGTAAAAGAGCGCGTTGATCGCTAGTTGGCCTATGAGGGCTTGGAAGTCGTTATCTGCGAAGGCAAAGCATCCAGCAATCTTTCCTTGAAGAAAAGGTGTTCATCAGAGACGTCTAGTTCACATGGGACGTCGGTTTCGATTCATGCTCTTGCAGTAGCCCATCACGTAAGGTTGTTACAACCCCCAAAATTCCGACGTCACTATTTTAAGGCGACCCCGAACAAAAAGTCAAGGGTTTCTGATATGTTTGTCGATGTTCAGCGATTTTGTCACCAGTTAACTGTTCAGCGAAAATGTCACCCTGGTGAAAGAATCGGTGACACTGAACAAGGAAGAGCCCAAGCGATCAATGGTTCTCGATCAGGTACAACGGGGTGAGATGAGCAGGAGGGGGGGCGGCGGAGGTGTTGGTTGCCTCGGTGCCAAGTTTCAAACGAATTCTCGCCGGCTATGGAAAGGAACTCGCCGGGGCATCAGTCCACGTCAGTCCCCGATCACACGGGGCCTCGACGCGAATTGGTACCCCCAACGCCACCGCCAAAGGCAGCCGAACTCAACCAGCATTGCCGTCGCAGGCCCGCCCGCGACCATCCATGGCGCAGAGGGTTTAGAATTCATTTGGACAGGGGGTGACATTTTCGCTGAACAGTTAACTGGTGACAAAATCGCTGAACATCGACACGGGCCCGGCGGCAACTTGACAGGGGAAGCGGCGGCATGCTAGGATAAAGACCCTTCACATGTGACATCCCATACTGCAACAGGCGACATAAGTACATGCCCAAGAAAATGACGAATTCCGAATGACGAATGACCAAACGGTGAAAATGACGAAATCCGAATGACGAATGACCAAATGGGAAGTCCGAAGGCGAAAGATTCTTCGACTGCGCTCGCTCTGCTCGCTTCGCTCAGAATGACAACGGCCAAAAGATTCTTCGACTGAGCTCGCTCTGCTCGCTTCGCTCAGAATGACAACGGCCAAAAGATTCTTCGACTACGCTCGCTCTGTTCGCTTCGCTCAGAATGACAACGTACGAAAGATTCTTCGACTGTGCTCGCTCTGCTCGCTTCGCTCAGAATGACAACATACGAAAGATTCTTCGACTGCGCTTGCTACGCTCGCTTCGCTCAGAATGACAGAGCCAGGTAATCATTTGAAAGGAGGCAAACATGCATAGACAGGGGGTTTGTCTGGTGGGCTACGGGGAAACCAGGTATGTACGGCCCAAGGGAGAGGACCGTTCGGTCCTTCAGTACATCGCCGAGGCCTGTCAGCTCGCTTTGCAGAACGCCGGATTGAAGAAAGCGGACGTGGACGGCTTCGCGGTGGCCTCTTTGACCCTGGAGGATGATTCTCCGTTTGTGGCGGAGCAGCTCGGTTTCGAACTCGACTGGATACTGAAGTCTGACCTGGGCGGCGCCTCGGCCCTGGGAATGGTGCGCCGGGCCGCCGACGCCATTCAACTGGGCCAGATCGACGTCGCCCTGTGCGTGGGCGCGGGGACCTTCGCGACCAGACCCAGGGGAATCCAGTCCTACCAGCGGGGCAACTACGTGGCGCCTCACGGCTACGGGGGACCCAACAGCATGTTCGGCCTGGTGCAACGCCGGCACATGGCCCAGTTCGGGACCACCCTGGAACAACTGGGGAAGATCGCAGTGGCCCTGCGCAAGAACGCCGGGCAGAATGACAACGCCCTGCAGCGCGCGCCGATGAACATGGAAGACTACCTCAAATCACGGATGATTTCAGACCCCACGCGCCTCTACGACTGCGTGATGCCGTGCAGCGGCGGGGCGGCGGTGGTGATGGCTTCGGAGCGCGTGGCGAAGAAACTCACCGACCACCCCGTCTACATGGTCAGCGACGCCGAGAAGTCCAACTACCAGGTGGCCGACATGGCGCAGGACAGGACGGTAACGGGGTTCGCCGGCATCGCCGAGGAGCTATTCTCGAAAGTCGGCCGCAAAGATATCAATTTCTCGGAACTCTATGATGATTATCCCATCGCTATCATGGTGCAACTGGAAGACCTGGGCTTCTGCGCCAAGGGTGAGGGAGGGCGCTTCGTGGATGCCCACGACCTGAGCTACGAGGGGGACTTCCCCGTCAATACCGGCGGCGGGCAACTGTCCGTCGGACAGCCGAGCTCGGCCGGCGCCGTGCTGCACGTCGTCGAGGCCATCCGGCAATTGAAGGGGGAGGGCGGGGGCCGGCAGGTGAAGAATGCCCGGACCGCCCTGGTCACCGGGCTGGGCCTGCTGGGCCACAATGTAACCCTTTGTATCACTTCCGCCATGATTCTGCAAAGGAGATGAAAATGCCTGAAGAAAAGGTCGTCACCAAACCGTTGCCCGAGGTTACCAGCGTTGACCGGGAGTTCTGGGACAGCATTCAAAAGGACGTTTTCAAGTTGCAGAAGTGCCTGGACTGCAACCGGCTGCAGTTCTTCCCCCGGCCCGTCTGCGTCCACTGCTTCAGCTCGCACCTGGGCTGGCAGGAAAGCAAGGGCACGGGGAAAATCTACTCTTTCACGTCTGTCTTCGTGCCGGTGGCCCCGGCTTTCGCCAAACAGGTGCAGGCCACGGGCAAGCCGGTGCTTTTTGTCCTCGTTGACCTGGATGAGGGGCTGAGGGTTTACGGGGAGGTGGTCGGCGCTGCCGCCCCGGACCTGAAGATAGGCTCCCCTGTGCGGGTGTCCTTCGAGACTGTCGAAGGGACCAGCTTCAAGCTGCCCAAGTTCAGGCTCTCGAGTGCGTAATCAGACGGAGAGACAAAGCTGACGGAGGGATAATCACACAAAGACACGAAGACACAAAGGAATCGAAATTTTAAGCACTAAATTCGAAACAATCACCCATCCCGACGAGTCGGGGCCAAGAACGATGAAAATGTCATTCTGAGCGAAGCGAGCGTAGTCCCGATAGAATCGGGATAGTCGAAGAATCTTTCCGCCATCGGACAACAAAGACCCTTCGCCTGCGCCTTCGCGTCGCTCAGGCTTCCGGCTCAGGGTGACATTTTCGGACATTGGAATTTCTTTCTTTAAGGGGTCGAAAGCCCATGGATTTTGAGTTCACCGAAGAACAGAAAATGTTCCGGGCGGCGGTCCGGGACTTCCTGAAGACGGAATGCCCACCGAAGCTGGTCCGCCAGGTCGAGGACGGGGGGTTGAAGGAGTTTTTGCCCACCTACCGGAAGATGGGGCAACTGGGTTTTCTGGGCGTAGCCTTTCCGGAGGAATACGGCGGCGCCGGGGGCTCGTGGCTGGACCTGGCGCTGCTGTGCGAGGAAGCGGGCGCCGCGCTGGCGCCGAACATACATTAGAGCTCCCTGGTCCTGGCCGGGCAGGCCAACCTGAGACTGGGAAACGACCAGCAGAAGCGCCTTCTGTTACCCGGGCTGGTCCGGGGGGAGACCATCATCGCGCCGGCGTGGATGGAAGATGGTGCCAATCCGCGGCTTTGCAATCTGCAAACGATTGCCGCGGAAACTCCGGCGGGGATTACCGTCCGGGGGCGGAAGGGCATGGTCGGGCATTTCGACGTGGCGGACCGGTTCCTGGTCACCGCCGGGAACCCCCCGGGACCGACAGGCCCCGATGCAATTCTCGAAAAGAGGTTAGAAATCTTACTTCGTCAGATTACCGAGAGCGCCCCGGGACAGACAGGCCCCGATGCAATCCTGCTCGTCCTGTTGGATTCGAGCCGGAAGGAGATCGCCTGCCGTCCGCTTCGACTGCAGAGCGGGGAACTGACGGCGGACGTGGACTTCCGGGACGCTCCGGCGGACCGTGACGCCTGTATGACCTGCCGTTGGGCTGACTGGCTGCGGCTGGTGGACCGCGCGAAAATCGCCCTGGCGGCCTACTGCGTGGGCGCAGCCAGGGCGGCCCTGGACATGGGGGTAGCCTATGCCAAGGAGCGCGTCCAGTTCGGCAAACCCATCGGGAGTTTCCAGGCGATTCAGCACAAACTGGCGGAGGCTGCGTGTTCCACCGAACTGGCGAAGATCGCCGTATACCAGGCGGCGTGGCTTTCCGACCACCAGGCCAACTGCGAGGGAGAGTCCGCCGCAGCGAAGCTGCTGGCGGGAGAGGCTGTGGGGAAGGCCGCGTTGAACTCGGCATTGACCCACGGGGCCTACGGGTTCAGCATGGATAACGACATCCAGTTTTACTTCCGCCGGATCAAGTCATTGCAGCACGAGATCGAAGGTCCCGAAACGCAGAAGGAACTCATCGCCGCGAGCAGCGGGTTCTGAGTAGCTATCAGCAGTCAGACCGCCCCGCCCCGGGGAGGAGGGGACTGAAAGCTGAAAGCTGAAAGCTGATAGCATTACTGAAAAGGAGCATTCCAGTGGTACAAAAACCGGAAGAAATCCTCTGGGAAAAACGCGGGCGCATCAGGATAATGACCTTGAACCGGCCCGATGCGATGAATGCCCTCAACCCCAATATGGCCAGGCTGCAGGAGCAGTATTTTGACGAGTTTGCCGGGGACGATGAAGCCTGGGTACTCATCTTCACCGGCGTGGGACGGGCGTTTTCGACGGGCCTCGACCTGGCGGCCGTCAAGGAGATGTTTTCCAGGAAGAATCCGCCCAAGAGCTTTGCCCTACTCCCGCCCGGCGTTTGGAAGCCGGTCATTGCGGCTGTCGGCGGCTATGCGGTCGGGGGCGGTTGCGAACTGGCCATGGCCTGCGACATCCGGATCGCGGCCGATGACGCCCGTTTCGGCCTGCCGGAAGTTAAGCGGGCGCTGATGCCGGGCGCCGGGGGCTGCGTGCGCCTGCCCCAGAACGTCTCCCTGGGCAACGCCCTGATGATGCTTTTCACCGGCGACTGGATAGACGCCCAGGAAGCCTACCGTACCGGGTTGGTGCAGAAAGTGGTCCCGCGGGACAAGCTGCTCGATGAAACCGTGCAACTGGCTGAAAAGATTTGCGAGAACGGGCCGGTAGCCATCCGGCACATCAAAGAGACCGTCTACCGCTCCCTCCATATTCCCATTGCCGACGGGTTGGTGCTGAATAACCTGCTTTCGGCGCGCAACCGCCAGACGGCCCCGGAGGACATGGAAGAGGGAATCAAGGCCTTCGCAGAAAAACGGAAACCGGCATATAAGGGGAAATGACGGCCCCCTGGTATCACAGGCCTCCGTGCCTGTGAGATCTGAACGAGGCCAATTGTTGAAATCACAAACGCCGAAATTGTTCTCTGTGTTTGGCCGGCCAAGCGTCATCAAGGCTTTAAACCAACGGCTCACAGGCACGGAGGCCTGTGCTACCGGGTGTTATTTTCGTCATTCTCGAGGTGTCCAGGACTTTGTCTTAGAGGAATGAACCGATGGATTTCTTATTCACCGAGGAACAGGAAAAATTCAGGGAGGAGATAAGGGAGTTTTGCCGGAAGGAGGTAACCCCGGAACTGCTGAAGGAGGTCGAGGCCAGGGGCGAGGAGGAACACGAGCCGGGGTTCTACAAAAAGCTCGCCGAAAAGGGCTGGATCGGGGTACAGTGGCCCAGGGAGTACGGCGGCCAGGGATGGGGCCGCGTGGACATGACCACCTTTTACGAAGAGATGGAGTATGCCCGGGCGCCGCTGGGCCGGTATCGCGCTTCGGTCGTCTTCGTGGGGGAGACCATTCTGGCCATCGGCAACGAGGAGCAGAAGCGGCATTTCCTTTCAGGCATCGCCCGCGGCGAGATAACCTTTAGCTGGTGCCTAACGGAGCCGAACGCCGGGTCGGACACCGCTTCGATGCAAACGAAAGCCACGGCCGACGGGAATGACTACGTCTTGAACGGCCAGAAAATATTCATCAGCGGCGCACACACGTCGAACCATGCCATGGTAGCGGCGCGGACTGACCCGGCGGCCCCCAAGCACAAAGGAATCAGCCTGTTCCTTCTCCCCTTTTCCACCCCGGGCGTCACCGTGAGGCCCGTGCCGACTGTCGGCGGCATCCGGCTGAACGAGATATTCTTTGACGATGTCCGTGTGCCGGGCAGTTCGATGCTGGGCCAGAAGAACGCGGGCTTCCTGAATTTCGTCAACTACACGCTTAATTTTGAACGGGCCAATGTCGGGCAACTGGGCCGGCTGCGGCGGATATTCGACGAGACCATAGCCTATATCAGGTCCTCTCCCACGCCGGTGGGCCAGTCCCTGCGACACCGCCTGGCCGGACTCCAGGCGCGGATGATGGCCGCCCGCTGGATGGCCTACCAGATCGCCTGGATGTTCGACCGGGGGCTTACCGTCAGCGCCGAGACGTCCATGAGGAAGGTGCTGCTGAGCAGGCTGCTTTTCGACGTTTCCGAACTGGCGATAGATGTCCTGGGCTACCGGGGTGTGATCGACGGCAAGGATGCCCCGATGGGGGGCCTGGCGGACCTGATGTACCGGCAGGCCGGCGCTTACGAGGTGAGCGCGGGCACCACGGACATTCAATTGAACATCGTTGCCCTGCGGGGGCTGGGGCTGCCGAGGGGGTAATCCCGAATGACGAATGACGAAATCCGAATGACGAATTAATGACGAATGCTCCAATGACCAATGACGGCGGATCCCCGGCATTGGAATTTGGAATTTGGTGATTGGAATTTTGTCACGACACACAGGCGGGATGCCCGTGGCATTGAGGTATTGTACAATCACACAGGCGGGACGCCTGTGCCACTGGTTATAGTCATGCTATTTGACATAAAAGTAATTGACCTTACCCAATTTATTGCCGGGCCTTACTGCACGAAGCTCCTGGCGGACTACGGCGCCAGCGTCATCAAGGTAGAGAAGCCCGGCGCCGGCGACGGGGCGCGCCGCCTGGGGCCGTTCCCCGCGGACGATCCCGACCCGGAAAAGAGCGGGCTCTTCATCTTTCTCAACACGAACAAGCGGGGCGTCACCCTGAATCTCAAGAGTCCCGACGGGGCCGGGATTCTCAGGAGGCTGGCAGCCACGGCGGACGTTCTGGTGGAGAGCTTCCGGCCGGGGGTCATGGCCGGCCTGGGCCTGGACTACCCGTCCCTGTCGAAGCTCAATCCGCGGCTGGTCTACACTTCGATTTCTAATTTCGGGCAAACGGGGCCTTACCGGGACTACCGGGCCACCGAGCTGATCAGCGAGGCCCTGGGAGGCGTGCTGGATACCTCGGGGGAAGCCGACAGGGAGCCGGTGAAGTTCGCCGGATATCAGGCCCAGTTCCATGGCGGTCTGGTGGCGGCCCCGGCCACCATGGGGGCGCTCTGGCACAGTCTCAAGACCGGCCATGGCCAGCAGGTGGATGTATCCCTCATGGAAGCGGAGATCAATATCCACGAACTCCAGATAATGGTCTATCCCTACGCCGGCCAGCAGGCCCACAAACGGATGGGTTCCTACGTGGGGCATTATCCCTGGTCCATCTATCCGTGCAAGGACGGCTGGGTCGCCCTGTGCGTCAACAACCGCCAGTGGCGCCGCGTCGGAAACTGGCTGGGCATGCTTGAGCTTTCCCGGGACCCCAAATACGCCACCCCCGCCGAACGTTTTGCCCATTTCGGCGAGCTGGAAGCAATCATCGTCCCCGCCCTGGCCGAACAGACGAGGGCCGAGGCGGTGGCCCGGGGACAGGCCGCGGGGGTCCCCATTCTGCCGGTGAGCGATCCTGCCGAAGTGATGCAGGACCCTCAGTTCAAGGCCAGGGACTATTTCATCGATATCGCCCACCCCAGGGCCGGCAGCTATGCCTATCCCGGGCTCCCGTTCAAAGTAAAGGGGACGGCATCGCGGGGAATGGCGCCGGCGCCTTTGCTGGGCCAGCACAATAAGGAAGTGTACTGCAGGGAACTCGGTTACTCCGGGCAGGACCTGGTGCGCCTCCGGCAGATGGGGGTTATCTGAGATGTCAGGATTGCCTTTGGAAGGCGTGAGGGTGGTGGACCTGACCATCTCCTGGGCCGGCCCCAAAGTGACGCAGGTCCTGGGCGACATGGGGGCGGAGGTTATCAAAGTGGAGTCGATCCAGTACATAGACGCCCAGAGGGGGCGAAAAAAGGCGCCGCGTGGTATGCTCAACTATCCGGACCGGGAGCCGGGCGAAAGGCCCTGGAACCGCTTCAGCGCCTTCAACCAGCTTAACCGGAACAAGCTGGGCATAACTTTGAACCTCCGGCGGCCGGAGGGAAAGGAGATTTTCAAGAAGCTGGTGGCTATCAGCGATGTGGCGATCGACTGCTTCCGGGCCGGCCTGATGGACGATCTCGGCCTGGGTTACGAGGTGATGAGGGCCGCGAAGCCGGACATCATCATGGTGTCCATGTCGGGCTTCGGCAAGAGCGGCCCTTACAGGAACTATCTCTCCTGGGGCTCTCAGATAGAGTGCCTCACCGGGCAGGCCCGGGTCCGCGGCTATCCCGACAGCCAGCCCTTCATGGTCAACGCTTACGGCGACCCCATCGCCGGGCTGACGGGGGCCTTCGCCATCATTGTCGCCCTGTGTCACCGGCGGAAGACCGGGGAAGGCCAGTTCATAGATTTCGCCCAGGTGGAATCCCTGGCGCCGCTTTCCGCCGAGTTTCTGTTAGACTACGTGATGAACGGGCGGATCGCCGGGCCGGCAGCCAACCGTCACGATTTCATGGCCCCCCACGGCGTGTACCGCTGCCGGGGCGACGACCAGTGGGTGGCTATCGCTGTCTCCAATGACCGGGAATGGCAGGCATTGGTCAAGGCCATGGGCAGTCCTGCCTGGGCCGGGGACGAGACCTACTCTGGCGCGGCGGCCAGGTGGACACACCGGGATGTGATCGACAGTTTTATTAATGCCTGGACGGCGGGCCAGGATAAGTACGAGGTGATGCATCACCTGCAGGCTCACGGCGCGCCGGCCGGCGCGGTGATCTCGGAAGAGGAGATGTTCCACGACCCCCACCTGAAGGAAAGGGGAGTCCTGGAAATGGTTTCTCATCCCGAGGCCGGGACCCATCCCTACCCCGGACCTACGTGGAAGTTCTCGGGCACGCCGCTGCGCGTATTCCGCCCGGCCCCGTGTCTGGGGCAGCACAACGAACTTGTTCTGGGGGACTACCTGGGACTATCCAGGGACGAGATCGCCAGTCTGGAAGCCGAGCAGATCATAGGGAAGGAACCCCTGGAAGGGGCGGATTCTTAGCCCGCGGGCTGCGCGCTGCCTGCTCGGGTTCTGGTATAATCCTGACGCGGGCAATCACCCCGTAGCGACACCCGTCGTGGGTGTCGAAAAGATGGCCAAGCGGTCAATGCGGGGCTTCAGCCCCGTGCGCCGTCAAACCGGCAGATAGTGGGGGCGCAATTTGCGATAATTGGCGCGCGACATGGAGGTCAGCAATGACAAAGATACTGAGAGGAACATTGTACGATAAGCGCATCGAGTTGGAGGGAGAACCGGAACTTCCATCCGGCACCATGGTGACCGTCAAGATAGAGCCTGAAGCCCTCTCGTTGGAAGAGCGGCGGCGGCTCGTGCGCAGCACGGCGGGCGCGTGGGGCTCCGACCCGACTATTGGGAAAATATTCGACAGGATAATCAGGGAACGTCGAAAATCACGCGGCCGTGAGGTGGCTTTCTAAGTGGTTCTGCTTGACACCGACGTCGTTGTGGCCCACCTCCGGGGCGATGCAACCGTCTCTGAGAAGATCGCAAGAGAGATGACGGACCTCTGTCTGCCAGCGATTGTGGTGGCAGAACTCGAGTACGGAGCCAGGATCTCGGCCAATCGCGAAAACAACCTGAAACTTCTGAACGATTTCCTTCGCACCGTCACTGTGGTTCCTTTTGACAGGGCGTCAGCATCGAAGTACGGGGACATCAAGACCCGGTTGAAGTCATCCGGCAGCATCCCCGGGGAAGTCGACATCTTGATCGCCGCCATCGCCATGGCCCAGGAAGCTCTGCTGGTTACGCATAACACGAAGCATCTTGGGCGAATCGCTGGTCTAAGACTGGCTGACTGGCTTTGACCGTTCCAGAGCGAGGGGGTTGCACTAATGACCAGAATACCGTTCATCATGACTCCGCTGGTCCTTCTGCTGGCGACAGTCCTGGGCGCTTGCGCCCCGCGGGAGACCGCCGCCCCCCGGCCTGAAACGGGCCCGGCTGCCGGGCTGGCCTCTCCGTCCGCCCAGTGATGAAATGAAGAGAATGGCGAAATCCGAATGACGAATGACCAAACGTGAGAATTCAGAATCCAGAGAGCGAATTGGCCAATCCTTCTGGATTCTGGCTACTGACTTCTTCCAAACGCTAGAAAGGGGTTTACCATGGAAAAAATGGCTGAAAGAAGGCGTGAGCCTGAGCCGGTGCGGTACGGCCGCAACATCGAGGAGACGCAACGGCGGACCTCCGGAGATGCGCAAAAGGTAGCGACGCTGCCGAGGGTCTTGAAAGCTTCGGACACGCCCTGGGAAATGGGTATTCAAGCCTTCAGCAGGCACTGGGTCAGCGGGGTGCCGGCGGAGCGGCTGACCGAGTGCCCCATAACCACGATGGCAATATCTGAGCAGATACTGGACCCGAACATGAAGGGCGGCCGGCACCGGCACGTGAGGGAGGCGATCTTCTACATCATCGAGGGGGAAGGCTACGAGATTCACGACGGCAAACGCTGGAACTGGACGGCCGGGGACATCATGACGGTGCCGAGCTACTGCGACCACCAGCATTTTAATCCCAACCCGACCAAAAGGGCCCGCCTGTGGTTTTCGATTCCCACGCCCGTGGAGTTTATGGCGATACACTGGGTGGAACAGATAGAGATGAGGGCCGGATATGCCATCCCGCCCGACGCCGAGCCGATCTACGGCCCTGACAAAAAGCTTGCCGGCTACAAGGCCAAGGACGGCCACGTGTTCCAATTAGGGTTCAACAAGATGATCCAGCAGCGCATCAACTCGAAGCTGGAGAACGTGGTCCACATTGAAAAGCCGAAAGATACTTATCAGGAGTACATGAAGCTGCTGGAGGACGAGGTCAAGTGGCGGCAGGCGGTGCCCCACGTGGTCAAGGCTGCGGAGGTCCCCTGGGAAGACACCCAGATGGGCCGCATCAAGTTCCTGGTTGTCCCCAAGCGGAATTCCGGGCTGTTGACCTATGATGCCTTCGTCCAGGAATTGCCTCCCGGCGGCGCCTCCGGCAAACACCGTCACGCCCCTGAAGAAGCTCATAAGATCCTCGAGGGGAAGGGCTATGACGTCCATGACGGCGTGAAGCACGAGTGGGAAGCGGAAGACATGGTATGCATACCGCCCTACGCGACTCATCAGCACTTCAACAGCGATCCCCACCATCCAGCCAAGTTTGTTGCCTTCCAGTCGCGCTGGTACACGTTTATGGGTCATGGCGGCATCGAGCACCTGGAAGATGCGCCGGGCTATAATGGGTAGAGCGACAGCCCGGTACCACAGGCGTCCCTGCCTGTGAAAGCCGGAATAGACCGATGCTAATCTAACTGTCAGTCTCTGCGAGGGCTTGTGCTGTCCCCCGCGGCGGTGGACACGTTCTGCACGAAATAGGAAAGATTGACGCTGGCCTGGTACATGTTTCACAGGCAGGGACGCCTGTGGTACCGGGGTCGCCGCCAGGAGGTTGACATGCTTGAACTCGTTAAGGGCATCGAGTCCATATTTCAGGCGTGTTCGGTCGTCAGGCCGGGCGAACGTATCGTGATAGTTGCCGATAACGAGCCGGAGCCGGTCTGGGTCGGCCAGATGGTCGTGGATGTGGTCAACTCCATGGGGGCCGAGCCTGTCCTGGCCATCATGAACAAGCCGGTCAGGGGCCAGGAGCCGCCGGCAGCTATTGCCGCGGCTATGAAAAGCGCCAACGCCGTCATAATCCTCTCGCACGCCCTGGTCCATACTACGGCCCGCAAGGAGGCTACCGCCGCCGGGGTCAGGTGCCATCCGTTGAGCTACGTCTCGCTGGACAGTCTCAAGAAAGGCGTTTCAGTCGCCGATATCCGGGCCATCAAGGAGCGGACCGAAGATCTGGTCGGGAGACTGACCCGGGCCAGCGTGGCCAGGTTGACCACCAGGGCGGGAACGGACCTGACCCTGGGTTTGGCGGGGCGCCAGGCATTGGCCCTTCACCCCCTGAGTCCCCTCCTGGGCGGCATACCCGATTATGCCGAGGCCGCCATCGCGCCGGTGGAAGGGTCGGCGGAGGGGACCATAGTGGGCGATGTCGCCGTTGTTCAATGGGGTTATCTCTTCCGGGCGCCGCTCCGCTTTTCGGTGAAGGCGGGGAAAGTCGTCGAGGTGTGCGGGGGCAGCGAAGAGGCCGGACGGTTCCGGGAGATATTCTCCACCCGCGAGAATTCGAGCAACATCGCCGAACTGGGAATAGGGACGAGCCATATTATACCGATGCCGGTGCTGGGCAGCAGGAAAGACGCGGGCAGGCTCGGCACTGCCCATATTGGCGTGGGCAGAAACGACGACATCGGCGGAACGACCTGGAGCCAGGTCCACCTGGACGTCCTGATGGCCAATGCCAGCCTCGAACTGGATGGCAAGCCGGTGTTAGACAATGGTAAGATGCTACTGCCTTAGCTGACAGCTAACAGCAGTCAGCTATCAGTCGTTGCTACGAAGGCATTAGATATTACATGATGATAAACGCCGAAGGCACGGTTTTTACCGCAAAGGACACAAAGGGACGCAAAGGGGAGAGCACAGAATGAATCAGGCGCCTCTGCGAGCCTCTGTGTCCTCTGTGTTGAAAGCGTCCCCTGGTCGTCGGCATCACCGGATGCAGCATTTATGCTATTGCGTTTGTATTAGTTGACTGCCGGCGTCTAACGTTGGCAGCCAATTCCTTTAGCATTAAAGCAGGAGCGAACCAATGAAAACCCTTCACCTATTGGCAATGATTGGCACCGCCAATTCCTGGGTCTTCCTCATGAACAAGTTGTGGGGAACGGAGAAGATGAAGGACTACCTCCGCGAGCTCATAAAGCAGGACCCCGCCATCGGCAGGAACCTGCGCCTCCAGGCGGAGTGGCTGGCCCGGGGGAAGAACCCGGTGGGTCTGGCCCTTTATGGCGACAATGTTACGGAGTTCAAGAAGCAGGGCGCGCCGGTGGACTATGTCAGGACCATCGAGGGAGGGCATGTCAGCACCGCCGCCGGGACCCTGGCCATCCCCAGCAGACAATTGCCCCATCCGAATGCGGCCAAGGTCTTCGCCAACTGGATCCTGACCAGGGAAGGCCAGGCTTTGCTCAGCCCGGGCATCAACCGGCCCAGCGCCAGGACCGACGTTGGCGCGGCGGGACTGGAGGATTTCCTCGCCAAACCGGGAGACCCGATTACCAGGGAGGACGAGGACGACATTCTGAAAAAGGACCATCTTAGTGATGTGGCCAGAGAGGTCCTGGCGCCGCTGTTCAGGTAGCCCGTTCGTCGCCGCCGTTCCGGTACGACGGGGCGCCGCGCCTGTCGAAGCCGCTTTTTCGGTAGGACAGGCCACCGGGCTTGTCAGGGCACGTGACAAAGAATGATGGATACGAGAATCCTGATGACGGATTGGCCACGGTGCCCGCGCCCCGTCGCGGCGCGGCATGGTGTGCCCTCCAACGGTCACTCGTCTTGGCGACGGGCGTTACGGACTTGTCAGAATTCGAGCGCTCGCAGGCACGGCGGCCTGCGCTACCGATCCATTGCCTGGCTGTGCTTGCCCCATCATTGATTTGAGGAATCCTCTGTACGAGAGCAAAGACTCAGTGTTAGCTCCGAGCGATATCATATGGCATAAAGAGGCGGATGTGGTCGTCATCGGCTACGGCATGGCCGGCGCCGTGGCGGCGATAACGGCGCGGGACTGCTCAGCCAGCGTGATGATCCTGGAAAAACAGGCCGCCGGTTCCCACTGGTCCAACAGCAGCCTGTCGGCCGGGCTGGTCGTGCGACCCGCCGACATTGGCGGCGGCATCGCCTATATGAAGGCGCTGTGCGAGGCGCGAGGATCCGCCTTGTTGCCAGAGAACGACACCCGTGAGGGGTGTCGCTACGGTGGGGGTGCCGACCGTGGGAATGGGTGCGCGATGAGGGGGCCGGCGCCCTGGACAGACGCGGAGACCATCAGGGTCTGGGCGGAGTATGCTTTTCAGAACAAGGACTGGATCGAAAGCCTCGGCGGCCAGGTTAGGCTGGTCCGCCGTGGAGGGCAGCATCCCCAGCTTCCCGGCGCCGGGAGCATCGAAATATGGGAATACCGGGGAAAGGGCCTGCCAATGATGCAGCTCATGTACGAGCAGGTGGCATCCCGAAAAGTCGAGGTGCTGTACCAGACCCGGGCGGTGAGGTTGCTGACCGACGCGGACGGCAAGGTGATAGGGGTTAAGACCGTCGTCGGCGGCGGGCAGGAAGAGATGAACATCAGGGCGGGCAAGGCGGTAATTCTGTGCACCGGAGGCTTTGAGGATAACGAGGAGATGAAGCTGCAATATTTGAGGGTCTATCCGATGTATTTTACCGGGGGCCTGGGAAATACCGGCGACGGGATTGCCATGGCGCAGGAGGCCGGCGCCGACCTGTGGCACATGAACTGCGCTTCGGCGGGGCTATCGGCGAAGTTCCCTGACTTCCCGCTGGCGTTCCCGGTCGACCTGAGCGCGAAGCTATTTGCTGACCATGGGGCTTCAGACAGAAGAGGGAAGGGCGGGCCGGGTTTCATCATCGTGGACAAGTATGGCCAGCGTTATACGAACGAAAATTTCCCATCCCACGCCGGGTGGTACCAGGTAGCGTCATTCGACGCCACCCGTCTAGAGTACCCCAGGGTGCCGAGTTTCTTCGTTTTCGATCAACGCAGGATGGGCCTCGGCCGCCTGGTCCGGACCTTCGGGGCCGCCGGGCCGCACCAGCTTTACCGGTGGAGCGCGGACAACGCAGCCGAGCTGAAGAGGGGGTGGATCATCAGCGGCGAAAGCGCCGGCGAGCTGGCCGACCGGATCGGGATTCCCCGGAGCAACCTGGAGAGAACCGTCCGGAGCTGGAACGACGCCTGTGCCAGAGGCAGAGACCCTGACTTCGGGCGCAACGGATCGGACCTGGTTCCCCTGGACAGTCCGCCGTTTTATGCGGTCAAGCTGTTCCCTGGTGGGGCGAACACCCTGGGAGGGCCGAGGCGCAACGCCCGCGCCCAGGTATTGAATCCCTTTGGCGAGCCTATACCCCGGCTGTACGCCGCGGGGGAATGCGGTTCGGTATACGGGATGCTGTACCCGGCGGCGGGCGGCAACCTGGCGGAATGTATTGCCTTTGGCCGCATCGCCGCCGAGAATGCCGTGGCGGAGGCCGCAATGGAGGGGAATGGGGGGTGAAGATTGCGGTGTCTTGAAAAAGGGCTGTTTCGGTTGAGCATCCACGCAGGTCTAGGTGAACCTGGTGGACCACCAATAATGAAGGGGGCCGAAGTAAAGAAGAAGTGGGGTTCCAGGAGGTCTTCATGAATTGGTTCAAGAGGCATATTAATTGGACGTACTTATTGAGCATGGTATTCTCTATCTTGCTGGCCCTGTTAGTAGGGCTTATTTCAGGCTTTGTCGATGCTGTGGCGAACAAATCGGACCCGCTGTACGGTTTGCATGCTTACCTTGATGAAAGGTATACAAGGCTATGGAGCGCGACTGACGTGCCAGATTTTGACAAGCTCTCTTGGACTTCGCCCGGTTCCAGCGGCTGGCAGCACGCTAGATTTACCGCCTATCTGGAAAACAAAGGCAATCTTACAATTGAGGTAAGAATACTTACCTCAAACGACCCACGGTTTGTGCAGCCTGGTTTTAGTGCCTCCAGCGATGCAATAACACTCAGGCCTGGCGAGCGGAGGCCTATTACGATAAACATGAGCCGGGATGCTGCCGATCAAGCTACATTGATACCGGAAAGGGTGTGGGATGTGATATATTATGAAGTACAGCCGATTCTGGGCGAAACTTCTGTGTTAGCATATTGGCTAACTGTCATGCCACTTCTGGCCGGGTCGGCGGCGTGGGTTCTGCATCAAGAAGGGAGAAGTTATGCCTGGCTGCTGCCTAGCCTGAGCGGAATAGGCATGATCATAATTCTATGTCTGGCGAACAAGAGACAACCTAGATCTGAGTCAGAGGCAAAAGAGTTGTCTGCTAACGCGAACAGCTACTGAAATGCTATCGTTGCACGCTCCGATTTTATCACCTTAACTGAGAGTTGTTCATAAGCCATCTTGTGTTCACTCGCGTGCCCCGACGTATCGGGATGGTTCTATTCGTTAGCTGGCTCTTGACTCCGACGGTGTCATGCGCGTGTAAGAGTCGGGCATGCCGCCGGGTCTCACAGGCACGGAGGCCTGTGCTACCGGAGCCACAAAAGGAGAAGAAATGAAAAAGATTGTCTTCATTGTCCTGACCGCGTTCATGGTTACGCTGGCAGCGGCAGGCTGCACTTCAACGCAGGCCCCGGTGACCGGAGAGGGTTCGTCCCGGCAGGCGACGGGTCCCTCAGTCGCCGTCGCCGCCAAAGGGGACCGGGGGTGGGAAGAGCTGGTCGCGGCGGCCAAAAAGGAAGGCAAGATTGTCGCCTACGGGTCCGGAGGCCCCAGCATACGAGAAGAGCTGGCGCCGAAACTGCTGCAAAGGTACGGCATCGAGATGGAATTCGTCTCGGCCAAGGGCGCTCAACTCACTGAAAAGATGGACCGGGAACGGCGGTCGGGTCTCTACTTTGTGGATATCTACATCGGCGGCCCTACCACGTTGTTGAACGAGTTGAAGCCGAAGGGTTTTCTCGACCCCATGGACCCGGCCCTCGTTCTCCCCGAAGTCAAAAACCAGGCGCTGTGGGTGGGCAACCGGCTCAGTTTTGTGGACAAGGACCAGACTATCCTGGCCTTCGCCGCCAGCACAGATACTTCCCTGGCTTATAATACCGATCTGGTGAAACCGGGCGAGGTAAAAGGCTACAAGGACCTGCTGGCCCCAAAATGGAAGGGAAAGCTACTGATGGGCGACCCGACCGTGGCCGGGACCGCGGCCCAGTGGTACAGCATGGTGGCGGCCAAAATCATGGGGGTGGACTACATGCGGCAACTGTCGAAGCAGGAACCTGTTATTGTCCGCGACCTCCGCATGCAGGTGGAATGGCTGGCCAGGGGCAAGTACCCGGTGTTGATTGTGCCGCATTCCACCACCATGACGGAGTTCCGGGAGGCCGGGGCGCCCGTCACTGAAATCATTCCCGAAGAAGGCACCTTCCTGAAGTCCGGAGGTGGGAATCTGGGCCTGGTCAACCGGGCAGCCCATCCCAGCGCCGCCCGGGTCTTCGTTAACTGGCTGCTTTCAGCAGAAGGTGGGTTGCTGTGGCAGAAGGCGACCGGCCAGCAGAGCGCCCGGACTGATGTTCCCCTGGACTACATGGACCCTCTGAAGGTGCGGCGGGAGGGGATCAAGTACGTCTTCGGCGACGACGAGGAGTTCCTGATGAAACAGCCCGAGCAGATGAAAGAAGCGGCGGGAATCTTCGGGCACTTGATGAAATAGGAGGAAAAATGAAAAGCATCACCCTTATTGGCCTTGGCCTGTTACTGGCAGCCGCGGCAGCCTGTGCCCCGCAACAGGAGCCGGACCGCGCTGCCGGGAATCCCTTGTCCGCGCAGGGGCGGTCTTCTGAGGTCGCTCCGGCCCAGACTTGGGAGCTGGCATGGCAGAGTGTGGTCGCCGGCGCCAGGAAGGAAGGGAAGGTTGTCGTATACGGGTCTTCGGGGCCGACGCCCCGGGAAGTGCTGGGGCCTCGCTTGCTGGAAAGGTTCGGCGTCGAAATGGAATTCCTGACAGCCAAGGGAAGCCAGTTGGCGGAGAAGATCGCCACGGAACGGCGAGTCGGCCTTTACATCCCTGACATTTACATTGGCGGCCCCACAACGGTGCTGGACCTTCTGAAACCCAGGGGCTTTCTGGACCCGATTGAGCCGCTTCTTTTGCTGCCGGAGGTTAAGGACCCATCGATGTGGGTCGGCAAGAAGATAAACTTCCTCGATGGGGACCGCACCCTGCTGGCTTTCGTGGCTACCATCGAGGCGCCTCTTGGTCTGAATACCAACCTGGTGAAGGCTGGAGAAATAAAGAGCTACAGGGACCTCTTATCCGCGAGGTGGAAAGGCAAGTTGCTGATGAACGACCCGACCATCTCGGGCACTGGGGCCGAGTGGTATGCGATTGTCAGGACCAGGACCATGGGAATAGATTTCATGCGGCAACTGGCCAAACAAGATCCCGTCATCCTTAGAGATTTGCGGCTCCAGGCGGAATGGTTGGCCCAGGGCAAGTACTCGGTCCTGATCGGACCTCACGACGCCACATTGTCGGAGTTCAAGGTCGCCGGTGCTCCGGTAACCGAGTTCGTTCCGGAGGAAGGGGCCTGGCTGAAGACCGGAGGTGGCAATATCTCCCTGATGAACAAGTCACCCCACCCCAACGCTACCCGGCTCTTCGTCAACTGGCTTCTCACCAAAGAGGGCGGACTTCTGTGGCAGAAGGCAATGCACCAGCAAAGCGGGCGGCTGGACGTCCCCGCTGAATTCCTGGACCCGGCAAAGGTGCGCCAGGCCGGGGTGGAGTACATTTCCGCTGACGATGATGAGGAATTCCAATTGAAGCGGCCCGAGTACATGAAAGAAGCGAGAGAGATATTCGGCCACCTGATGAAGTAACTGACACAAGCGTGGCAAATCCTGCTGAGCCATGGCGTTATTGCGAGCGGTGTGCTTTATGTGTTTGTATTAACCAGATTATGGATCGGCGCGGGTGGTGTAGTGCCCAGCTTCATCTCTGCGGGTGGGGATGACGACCACCCCGGCAGGGCTAAAGCCATCCCGATTCCATCGGGACGCCCACCCCGTCCATGCATAATCAGGGATTAAGGCGAGGAGAAAATGAAAAAGAGGGCTTTGTTTGGCATCCTGGCTGCGTTGACGGCGATTGGGTCATTGGTAGCCTGCGGTCCGAAAACTGATTTGGGTCCAGCGGCGGAAATACCGGCGCTGACCGGGTCCAGGTCTATCGAGGTGGGTGGCGAACCGTGGGAGCAGCAATGGCAAAAGGTTATCGCCGGCGCGAAGCGGGAGGGCAAGGTTGTAATATACGGTACCGGTGGTCCAACCGTCCGTGAGGGGCTGGCGCCGAGGTTGCTGGAAAAATACGGAATCGAGATGGAATTTGTGGTAGCCCGCGCGGCTCAGTTGGCGGAAAAGATCGACCGTGAGCGGCGGGCCGGCCTGTATTATCCTGACATTTATGTTGGTGGATCCTCGTTGATCCTCACGGAGTTAAAGCCGCTTGGCCTGCTGGACCCTCTTGAGCCTGCCTTACTGCTGCCTGAGGTGGTCAATCCGGGGCTGTGGGTTAACGGCCAGCTCAATTTTCTGGACCGGGATCGGAAGGCGCTGGCTTTTGTTGCCGCTACCAACACTCCGTTAGCCATAAACACCAGTCTGGTCAAGCCCGGAGAGATAAGAAGCTACAAAGACCTTCTCCAGGCGAGGTGGAAGGGCAAAATACTGATGAACGACCCGACGATAGCGGGCGCCGGCGGCCAGTGGTACAGTGGGGTCGGCGACAAGATCATGGGTTTTGATTATATGCGGGGGCTGGCCAAACAGGAACCGGTCATAATCGAAAACATGCGCTTGCAGGTGGAATGGCTGGCCCAGGGGAAATATGCCGTGTTGCTGGCGCCCCACGATGCTACCTTGAAGGAATTTAAAGACGCCGGCGCTCCGGTTGCCGGGCTTATTCCGGAGGAGGGGACCTTCCTGAAATCAGGAGGCGGAAATATTGCCCTCATAAACAGGCCCCCCCATCCCAATGCCGCCAGACTCTTTTTGAACTGGCTTCTCACCCGGGAAGGCGCGCTGCTCTGGCAAAAGGCGCAGGGTCAGCAAAGCGCCCGCACGGACGTGCCGGCAGATTTCCTGACGCCGCTCAATGTCCGTCAGGCAGGCG
This sequence comes from Chloroflexota bacterium, assembly GCA_016210565.1. Taxonomy (GTDB): domain Bacteria; phylum Chloroflexota; class Dehalococcoidia; order JACQUA01; family JACQUA01; genus JACQUA01. The sequence goes on along the minus strand of JACQUA010000087.1, from coordinate 14,959 downwards.
TCAATTATGCCTCCACCGATGATGAGGAATTCCTGCTGAAGCGTCCCCAGGACCTGAAGGAAGCCAGGGAAATCTTCGGGCCTTTGATGAAATAGCCAGCATCCCGTCGCAGCCCCGATTACATCCTCACCTTTGCCCACATTTCCGGGCGCCGGACACAGACCGTCTGTTGAGATGTGGGACATGTGCAGTATAGAGAGACACAGTCGGATGATGTCATTCTGAGCGGAGACGAGCGTAGCGAGTCGAAGTTGAAGAATCCTTCGCTCTGCTCAGGACAGGTTTTTTCCCTTGTCTTGCGCCGGGGACGAAAGACCCTTCGACTGCCCCTTCGCTTCGCTCAGGGCTCCGGCTCAGGGTGACAACGCTTCCAATGTCATTCTGAGCGCAGTCGAAGAATCTTTCCCTGAGCGCAGTCGAAGAATCTTTCGCTTATTTGTGCAACTAAGCACTAGTGCCATTCCCTCAACATATCCGGGGACCCGAGCACTTTCTCTTTTCTCGCCTTTGACAGCTTCTTGACCTTGCGTTCAACCTTCAATGCCAGACTTTTGCTTCCCAGCCTTTTCCGGAACACCAGGGTCAGAGGCCCTCTGCCCTTCAGGTATTTTGATCCCGCTTTTCGCCCGGCCAGGTGCTCGGCGAACCGGCGATCGACGTCGGTGGAGATTCCCGTATACAACTTCCCATCCCCACATCTTACCAGGTATAAATGCCAGTCAGACATGAAAAGGCCTGCCTTCCCGGATTCCGCGTGTCGCTGGCCGGGAGGTGCTGTGCTGCTCTTTGACCCCGAACAACGGGCCACCCGGACGATGGTGTATTTGTATCATGCTCAGGTCACGGTGTCAAGCGACGACTACACCCCTCCTGCTCCGGTTTGGCGGCTGTCAGCATCTTCGGTAACATTAATCCCGGATCAGGCATGAGCCGTTCGGCTGCTTCACTTTTCACCACCCCGCAAGGCTAAAGCCATGGGCTACACCCCACCGGGCCAGTGCAAAATCCGGGTTAATCATGATTGAATGCGGCCACTATCTTTTCGCGAATGCAGCCTATATAATAAATGCAGCCTATGCGATAGACGAAACGGGACGTAGCCATGGTCAAGACTGAAAAATTTCGCATGCCGGTGAAAGATGTGATGGAAAAGGTCAGGCGCCTCGTTCACGAGGGAAACATCCGCCGCGTTTGCCTGATCCACCAGGGAAAGGCGATCGTAGATATTTCTTTGGCGTCCGCAACTCAGGCTTCCACCACCGCAGGAGTATTCCTGCCGCTCACCGAGGCGGTAGCCACTTTCGCGACCCTGGTCTCCGAGTGCACCATCGAGGTGGAAAGAGTCGGCGAAGAGGCTGGGCCGGAGGCCGAATAGTCGTCTGGCATGACGGGCGTCACCACGCGGGCGCTGCTTAATGCCTGAAATGAATAAACAACCGGCCGAAATTCTTGTCGTCCTTTTCCAGACGATGATAGAGTTTTTTGATATCCGGCTGAGCCAGAAAACGTAACACTCGTTTCTTCAATTGACCCGACCCCTTGCCGGGAATGATCTCTACGAGGGCAATCTTCTTCTCCACGGCTTCCACGATAACCCGGTTCAGTTCTGCATCAATCGTAACGCCCTTATCGTAGATGTCATGTAAATCCAATACAATCTTTGCCAATTCACGAAACCTCTTCGAGAAACACAATGTCAATCCAGCGGATAATTCGCTGCTTCGCTTCGCACACCTTCGGCGCCTCATCCCAATAATTGCTCCGAAAACGTCACCCTGTCCCGACACGTCGGGACTCCCGGAACGGAGCATGCTCCGTTTCGGAGAGCCGGAGCCCTGAGCGAATCGAAGGGGCAGGCGAAGGGTCTTTCTGCTCTCCCGGAGATCCCACCAAAGGACTTGTCCTGAGCGGAGCGAAGGATTCTTCGACTTCGACTCGCTTGCGCTCGTCTTCGCTCAGAATGACATCGTCATCGTTGATGGTGCACCATCGGCGCATAAGTGATTGTTTGATAACTCCCACAGCGACGCGTCAGCGAGGCATGAACGGTTGCCGCCTTATTGGAAGCTGATCATGTCGAGGTTGGTAAAGGTGAAGAGCCTGGGATATCCGGCCGGATAGGCCCTGAACTGATAAAGGGTGTACTCCTTTTCATACTCAGTGGTCGCCGCTATCCCGTCAACGGGGATGACGATCTTATAGTGGAATTCCGTGACGGCTGTGGTTGCGGTGTACAGCACGGCCATGTTGGCTTTGAAACCGGTCAATATCAGTGTGTCCACGTCGTGCAGCCTCAGCAGGCTCTGCAATTGTCCGCCGCCGAACTTGTCAAACGCGGGAGCGAAGAATACCGGCTCGCATGACCTTCTCTTGAAGCCGGAATACACCTGTCCGTGGGGTTGTCCCTTCGAAATAATGGGCAGGGTAAAAACGATCAGTATCCCGGCAGCCCGTGCTCTTTCCAGCAATCTGCCTATCCCGGGTACCAGCGGAGCGGCAAAGAACTCGGGGTCGCCCAGGAGCTGCCAGCACTCCAGCACCAGGAGCGCGCTCTTCTCCGCGTTTATGGTTACGGGCTGGGGGACGATTGGTTTTATCTCCGGCGCGGTAGGATCTTTCATGTGAGCTGCTTTCTTCTCGTATCTGTGAATGCCTGAATATGATGGACGGGATTGAGCCCTTGTTTGCAGCCAGGCCGCCTCGGTAGGCGCCATCCGGGACCTGGCGCGTGCTGCGGGGGCTCGCCACGAAATGGGCGGGGGGCGACTAAACACTGAGGCCCGGACTCCCCGAATCATGAAGACACCCGGGCTGAGTCGGGACGCGGCCCGAACTCGTCTTCTGTGTCCCGTTGACGGCTAATCTTCCGATCGGAGCCAGAGCCGCGCGCAGCAGCCCGGCACCAATGCGGGTCTCTTACAGCGTCTTCGCGGCTGAATAGTGGTTCCGGGCCTCGTCAATGACAAACGAAACTTGATTGATGTCAACCTGAGCAGCCATGTCATAGTCCGCCAGTTCCCGCAGCCTCAAGAGATCGTCTAACCTATCGGCGATTGCATGACGATTCCTGTGCCTCAACTCCCGAATCACCATGGAGTGGTCTTCACCGGCGTGTCTGAACTTAACTTTGTGAAAAGCCTCAAGTCGATTTCTGGTGATGAGGAAAAAAGCGTAGTATGCTCGTCCGGCAGCTATCCTGCATCTGCATTTGTCCGGGTATTCGTCTTTCAGTAAGGCTTCAGAATATTGCCAGAACAGATCAGGATCGAACATGGTCTAAGAACTCCAGGGGCACGATTTCCACCACCAGTTGATTGGCGAAGCTCTCATTAGCGGCCCCGCCCTGGGTCTGACGCCATGATCCTATGCGCTCACTAAGAACAGAAGCGAAATCGACAAGCTTGCCTCGATCCGCATCACCAAACAACGTGATGACCAGTTCCTCGTATCCAGGGATTTCCCTGGAAGCAAACCGATGCACGTAAGCGCGCCGAATGGCTACGGCAGACCGCTCGGCCTCTGCCTGGACCACCTGGAGAACCTCGTCAATAAGCGAGCGACCAGGCGCAGTCTCCTCGAACATGCCGCTGGCGTAATCGACCGATGCAAGGGTCCTATCCATTTACGTAGCTCCTCGCCGGGGGCGGGTTATCGCACAAGAGGGTGACTTGCATTGAATTGTCCTGCCGCAGACCTGGATGAAGATTTCTTTTCTCCGCCGCCGATTGAAACCGTTCCCGAAACATCGTGAGTGCCTGGCGCTGGTCATCTGCTGAATATACAGCCGCAACTCAACAGCTCGAATCATATATCACAACCCACCCTGGTGTCAAAGCCTTGTTCGCGGCGGACCATTCTCAACACAGCTTCTATTCTGCCCAAACGACCGGGTCCACTTCAAACGAAGGAGGCGGCGCTTTCTCCTGCGACATAGCCCGTTGAGAAGGCCGCTTGCAAATTGTATCCCCCGGTCCCCGCATCCACATCCATGACCTCGCCGCAGAAATACACCCCCTCGGCCAGTAGAGACGCCATTGTGCCAGGGTCAATCTCTTGGAGCGAAATGCCGCCCGCCGTCACCAGGGACGTCGACATGGAATAGGCGCCCTGAATATCGAACCGCAGCGATTTCATCAGATCCAACAGGCTTTCGCGCTCCCCTGATGTGATCTGCTTACCCAGTTTATCGGGCGGCGCGCCTGTCATGGCCGCGAACGGCTGTACGAGCTTCAGCGGCAAGAAGTCTTTCATAATATCCCGGTACGGCTCCTCGCCGCGCCTGTCGAATGCCTGCTGCAGTTCCGTCCGGAGCGCGTCACTGTCCATGTCAGGCGCCAGGTCGATGGAAACGCTGACAGGGCCGTTTTCGAGAGCATCGATTGTTGCGAGACTCATCTCCAGTATTACAGGACCGCTGAGACCGAAATGTGTGATGACAGCGTTACCGGTGCGGCTCTCGATAATGGGCAACTTCGGGCGTTGGCCATCGAAACCCCTCCCGACATCCACCCCGGGAACCAGCGAAAGGTCGATTTCCCCGGCCGGACACCGGAAAGCGGTTACCCGAACGTTGCGGAGGCCGGCCCCCTGCATCAGCTTAGCCTGCGCAACATCAGTGGCGACGAGCGGCACAAGACCCGGTCGTAATCTGACAATCGTATGACCGAGCGCCGCGGCAATATGGAAGCCATCGCCAGTAGAGCCAGTTTGTGGATGAGATGAGCCTCCGGCAGCGATGATGACCGCGGATGCCGGCAGATCCCCCACACTTGTCTTTATTCCCGACACGCGACCGTTCTCCACCAATACGCCGGTCGCGCTCACTTCGAACCGGACTGTTACCTTGCCATCAGCCATGTAGTGCTGGAAAGCGCGCACGACATCACGGGCGTTATCGGTGGTGGGGTAAACTTTACCATTCGCCTTGGTCCTGCATTCCAACCCGTAGCGCGCCAGGAGAGCCAGCAAATCGTCACGGAAGAACCGTCTAAATGCGCTTTGGAGAAAGCGGCCGTTGGCGCCAAATTGGGCGATGAAGCCATCCATATCCCGGCTGTTTGACAGGTTGCAGCGCCCGTTGCCGGTCATAAGGATTTTCTTGCCGGGGCGCTCCATCTTTTCGACGAGAAGCACGCTGTCGCCCAACTCCGCCGCCCGTCCGGCTGCGATCATGCCAGCCGCCCCCGCCCCGATAACTATGATTTGGTGATTGCCAGCCATAAAGTGCGTCTCAAAGCTCGGGCGAGCCCCAATAGTATCGTGCTGTCATATATTACGCTTTGCGATGGGGAGGATTCAAACCCCAAGACCACCGCCCAACAGCTAATACGAACGCAATAAACAAACCTCATTGATTCGCGGCGTCTAGAGCGGACCACAAGCCGTTTAAGCGGGACGCAACAGTCGAATTCGATCATGGACCAGAATCGCTCGCGTTGCAAGGATAGTGATGAAACGGTATACTGGACTCGTGACCATCTCGCTACCCCTTCCCGTCGAAATCGTCAGCCAGGCCACCCAACTTGACGCTGCCGTCACGGCGATGCTCGCCTCTGGTGACATCGCCCTCGATACCGAGTCCAACAGCTTCCACCGCTATCCCGAGCAACTCTGCCTGATTCAGATTGCCACCCGCCACAAAGTCTACCTCATTGACACGATCGTCCTGAAGGAGATTGCTGCCCTCAAAAAAGTCCTGCCACATGATTCAATCATCAAAGTCGTTCACGGCGCTGACTACGACATCCGCAGCCTCGACCGGCATCACGGATTTCGTATCCGCAACCTGTATGATACGAGCATCGCTGCCCGCTTTGCCGGTTTGACCCGGGTCGGTCTGGCGGCCCTCATCGAAGACCTGTTGGGCATTACAATCCCCAAGAGCAACCGGCTTCAGCGCGCTGACTGGGGACAGCGCCCGCTCTCCGCCGAGGCCCTCGACTACGCCGCCGCCGATGTCCGCAACCTCTTCGCCCTGCGTGATACTCTTGACCAACGACTCCAACGCCTGGGGCGAACGGAATGGGTCGCCGAGGAGTGCGCTCGACTCGAAGAGGTGCGGTATTCCCCACCTGATCCCGAGACTGCATACCTCTCGGTCAAAGGGGCTAGGGACCTGGATGGACGCGGCCTTGCCATTCTTCGGAGGCTGTTTCTATTTCGAGAAGAAGAAGCCCGACGCCGGCATCGCCCACCCTTCTTTGTAATACCCGACAATGCTCTGATCTCTCTCGTTACCAGTCCCACAGCAGCACTCTCAGAGGTTCCTGGCCTCGGGCAGCCCGGGCTGCAACGGTTCGGGCATGGCCTCCAGCAAGCCCTGCGCGAGGGCCTGGCCGCGCCGCCCATCCGCAGGCCGCGTCCCGCGACAGACGGCCGCATGAGCCGGGAACAGGTACAGCGTCTGGGCCGCCTCAAAGCCTGGCGATTATCACTGGGCGACACCCTTTCCCTGGACCCCCCGCTCCTCTGGCCCACGGCCAGCCTCGAACGACTCGCCAGGGCGCCCGACACGCTTGACTCCGAGCTCACTTCCGCTGAGATCCGTCGCTGGCAACGTGACCGGTTCCCCGCCACCCTCCGTGCCTATCTGGAATCACTGCAATGATCCCAACCTGATATTGTTCGGGAGCCCGAGCGGCGAGTAATTCATGAGCAAACAGAAAACGTTAGTATTTTTCGGGGCGCACCCGGATGATGAAACATTCGGCATGGGCTCTACCTTAGCACAATACGCTACCTCCGGAGTCAAAGTCTACTACGTCTGTGCTACCCGCGGTGAGGCAGGGACAATCGACGCTGAACATATGAAGGGGTATGCCACTATCGGAGATAAGCGCTGGGCCGAATTGAAATGTGCCGCAGAAGTATTGGGGCTGGCTGATGTCATCTATCTTGGCTATCGCGATTCAGGCATGCCGGGTTCAAAGGACAACAGTCACCCGGATTCCATGGTAATGGCTCCACTCGATGAGGTTGCCGGGCGAATGACCAAGGTCATCCGTGAACTCAAACCCGATGTCGTGATTACCCATGACTCCGGTGGAGGATACGGGCACCCCGACCATATCGCCACCCACAATGCTACGGTTAAAGCCTTCTACGCTGCCAATGACTCGACACAGTATTCCGAGGCAGGTCCAGCCTTTCAGCCTTCCAGGCTATATTTCGCAGTCCGTCCTCACGGGTTCATCAAGATGATGATCAGACTAATGCCACTGTTCGGTCAAAACCCGCATCGTTTCGGACGTAACAAAGATATCGACCTCACCAGGATTGTCAGTGTGGAATACCCCATCCATGCTGTCATACGTCTCAAGAAGCAAGCCATCAAGATTCGGGACAGGGCTGCAAAATGTCACGCCAGCCAGGGCGGCGCCGGGCCTCGCCCGGGTCCTTTCAGGATTCTCAGGATTGCGGAACAACTCCATGGGCCGCGGGACTATTTCATGCGCGACTACCCGCCAGCACCTGACAACTGTCGCGAATCTGACCTCTTTGAAGGGATTGCCCGAGAGTAACTCTTGGCCTGGTTTGAAAACGCCGAAACAGCGGGTTAATATGCTTACGAATGAAAGACCTGGATTAACAGAAGGAGGCAAACATGGACATCAAGGAATACGTAGCTCTGGAACTTGACGGCATCAGGCGGGGACTCACCAAAATATTGGATGGGCTGAGTCAGCAGGAACTATCCTGGAGGCCAGCCTCCGGCTGCAATTCAATCGGGCTAATACTTTTTCACATGTTGAAGTTCGAGGACACGTTTGTGCAGGCGCGCCTCCAGGGGAAGGAAGCAATCTGGACAGCGGATAAATGGTATCAGAAACTGAATATGGCGGAGGCTGAGGCCGGGGCGCATTACACCGCGGACCAGGTCAACGCTTTCCCGGTACCAGAGTTGAAAGGTACCCTGGCGTATTTTGACGCGGTTCGGACGAGGACGGAAAATTACTTCAAAGGACTAAGCTCCGAAACGTTTGGCAAGAAAATCCAAACACCTCGCTTCGGTGAGGTCACCATTGCCTTCATGGTTTCCTTTATGATCGGGCATGAACAGCAGCACGTCGGTGAAATATCATACCTGCGAGGACTTCAACGGGGCGCGGACAAGTGAGGTAGGTGTCAAGGAAAGTGTTCATTGGCGGACCCGACCGGGATTCAAGTCTCAAGTACGTAAACGCTTACCCCGTATCTGTGCTCATACCTGATTGGAGACCACCGCGCCCGGCTCCCCGGAAGACGATTCCCGCACACCTGCTACCGGCCCTTCGAGAAGCGAAGGCTGCGGGCAAGTCTCTGCGACAGCTAGCACAGGACGCGGGGGTTAGCTACGAAACGGTCAGGGCAGCGCTGGGGGGATAGACGAGCAATCGGGCATTCAGGTCGAAATTTTCTTTTCTTTCCCGCCGCCGAAATCCGAGGAAATAAGGCGGCCGCTGTCGCGTCCCCTCTTCTTGGGCACGAACTGCCTCCCATTGACCCCCCCCCTATGGCGACGCTAGGAGAGTGCTGAAAAAGCCTTCTTTCGTTCACCTCCCCCTTTGAAAAAGGGGGACAAGGGGAGATTCCTCCATTCAGAAATCCCTCTCAATCTCCCTTTACGAAAGGGAGAGGGAACGCGCCAACCCCCTTTTTCAGCGTTCTCCTAGTTCTCAATCACCTCTTCCAGCTAGCCCCGCGTTGGAGCCAAAGCTGGAACCACTGTTCACGCTCGATCGTACAGTCAACAAAACGCCTCAACTCCGGCGTGGTCAGACGCATCTGCTTTGAGATTTCGCCCAGCAGGGAAGAACTGATTTGCCCTTTCCCGCTATGCGACAACTTAGTGGCCCGGTAACTTTTCCCTTCTACGGTTATGAAGAAGAAGACGTGGTCTCCGGTACGGTCCTCGTTCGCTTGACCTTTAGATACCAGCGCTTTGTTCAGTTCTTGATAGTCCACGAAGCGCGGCCCTTCAAGATGAACTCTCTGGTGCGCGTTCGATCAGCCTCCGCAGGTGTTCTAGTTCCCTCCTGGCGGAATCCCCAAGGTTTGTCTCTCTCTTCTCGAGACATTCGCGATATTCGCCCAAAGAAATCACGAGGTCCGTGACCGCTTCATTCTCGCCCTTTGCTACTCCATATTCGGCAATACCTTCAAGCCAGGTGGTAGCTAATGTCTCTTTCTGCGTGTAGGTAATTTGCACCAGTATGGTTGACTTCGACCGCCACCCGCCCAATACAAAGTCGGGCGGTAACGCCACAACTCTTGGAGTACCCCTGGGCCTCCTGACCGTGTATCTGATCTTTGGGCTGCTAACCAACCGAAATCGTAGGGGGGCGCTGGAATGCGCTACGTCGAGCGCGGAGGAAGACACGAAACCCGGTTCTCTTAATTCGTTTCTTGATGTGCTGAGTTCGTTCATGCTATGACCTGTTCGGCCTTGCTGTCACCGACCCGCTGCGGCCTAACCTTTCCAGAAACTTTGCCAATCTTCGGGCGCAATTTGAAGTTGATTAAGAATTTGACCGGGGACATCTGCCGTAACATTAGTCTGAGCCTCAACTTGCATGACCTGACGGCGAATCATGACCACCATGGTCTTGAGGTGCTCGACGCTCATTCGTACAGTACCCAAGTGTATCGCTTGAGGTATCCGACCCCCTGGCGCTGGATGCGCCTCCCGTACAGCAAACGACAAGTTGGCGCCAAACGGGGTCACCGTTATGGTGAACTGGTCAGCGTATTCGTCGAATGGCACACGCGGTCTGGTTTCTTCTGCCATGCTTATGGTACCTCCTGGATACGATTTCCTGGACAGGCTCAGTGGCGATAAAACTATCTCGCCATTTTAACACAACTGGCATCTCGGTAAAAAGCGCAGCGAGCGATGGCGCGACGTTAGAACAAACCAGGCTGCTTCAAAACAATAATATCGGCAACATCCGCAGGCTGCAGCTTCTCGAAATCTTTTTCCGGCACTTTCAAGTATTCCCATGCGGTGCCGGTGAGCGCGGTGGCATTCTCACACCAGAGCCGGGCGGCCCGGTCTTTGTGGGCCACGTCAATGTCTTCGAGTCCCTTGGTCTCTATCAGGTAGTGGAGTCCGCTGGTCAGGACGGCCACGAAGTCCGGCTCATAGTACCGCAGGTTGCTCACCGCATCGGTGTATTCGATGGCGAAGCCAAACTGCGGGGGCAGTTTGGCAAAGGAGGCCACGTCCCCGGCTTTCTCGAGAAAGCGGGCGAAGGTCTTTTCAAACTCGTTGTCGCAGGCGACCAGGTTGAAGACCGTCCTTTTCGCCTCTATGGTAATGCGGGAGAAGGGGAACGGCGGGGTTTCGGACAGCTTTCGTCCGCTACTCAAGAGCTGAGGCTTGAGTTCTTCAACCACCAGCTTCCTCAGAGCATCCACAAAGGTCTTCACCGTGACGTACTGGGCCACGTTGGTGCTCATGGCCTTGATGATGGCCGGGTCGTCCAGGTTTACTTTCTGGCCAAAGGCTCTGGTCTCCAGGAACTCCCGGACCTTCGGCACCAAGGCGGCGAACTGGGACGGCAGCTTGACGTCCTGGGAAATGCGCTTGGCATAGTAAGAGATGACTTCCTGCGGCGTCTGTACCTCCGGGATAGTGTACTGCCTTTCGATCAGTTTCTCCAGGGTGATGATGTCATATCCCTCGTAGCGGAAGGTCCTGGCCGTGGCGTCTCCCTCTTTCAGGGGCAACACCGGGCAGGACATGGCGGCGACGTTCAACGAGGCGATTTCCTCGGCGAGGCTCTTCTTCCGGGCCAGGATGGGACTCAGCACCGGCATCGATATGTCCCGGTCCTTTTTGGCAGGGTCGGGGAAGACGGTGACGATTACCAGCCTGTCTATGCCGATCTTGAAGGTATCAAGCTGCATCTCCTCGTCTTTTTCGAGTTGCTCCACGAACTCGATGAAAGCCTTGTTGCCGATAACGTCCACCCGTTCGGTGTAGTCGGCGCCCAGGTCGCGGAACATGAGGCGCAGGCCCCGGCCGATGGTCTGCTCCGGAAGAATATTGGCTTTGGCGCTGTAGGGGCGCAGGCCGACCACCACGGTGACGTTCTTGACGTCCCACCCTTCGCGTAGCATCAGGACGCTGACGATGGCATTGACCGGGCTTTCCGGGAGGTCCACCTCCCTGACCACCTTCCGCGCCTGGTCCAGTTGGGCTTTGGACACGTCGCCCGTCTTGTCAGTGTGGATTACCTGGAGCCTGTCGCCGCCAAACTCGGCGGGATACTTAACTTTGAGGTAATCGCCCACGTCATCGGCCTCGCTGGTGTCGTTCATCATGACAAACAAGACTGGTTTCTTGTTGAGCGTCTTCAGTTGCTCGCGGTACTCAGTCCAGCGTTCCACGCCGGCGGTCAGATACGCCCGGTACTTGGTGCTGGCGATGTCCGAGGGACTCTCCTGGATATTTGAAGCGATGCCCTTGATAGGGCGCTTGACGATGCCGTCCAGGATGGCTTGCTTCAGGGGATAGTCATAAATGACCCACGTGAACAGCGCGCCCTTGCTGTAGCGGGGCGTGGCGGTGAAATCCAGCTGGCCAGCCAGTCCGCCGGGCACGGCGGTATGCAGGCGCCGGATGGCCCTGTTCCACTCGCTTTCCTCATCGTGGGTATGATGGGCCTCGTCGTTTATCACCAGGCAAGGGCCGCCACGTTTCGCCAGGCGCTTGTCGAAGTCTTCGATCTCCAGATTACTGGCCGGGGGCTTCGGACCGAGCACGGCGGTCATTTCCTGCGGCTCGGCCTCTTGCGCCCGGTCCGTCCCCTCGTAGAACTGCTGGATGTTAGTAAGGTACAGCGCGCCCTGGGAGCTGGCCCTTTCCGCATCCCCCCGCATATAGCAATCGACATCCCAGAATATCTTGAGCTCGGGCGGTATGACCGGATCGTTCTTGAAGATAGCGCCCCCGGCGAAGTCCGTCTTCAGGCGCTCGAAGACGATGACGTTCGGAGCGATCACCAAGAACGATCTGGCGCAATCGTTGCGCCCTTCTACCACGGCGTTGAAGTACTGCCAGGCCGCGGCCAGCGCCATGACTTTGGTCTTGCCGCTGCCGGTGGCCATTTTAATGCAAAAGCGGGGGAAATCGTCATGCTGAAGCAGACGAATATCGCCTCCCGGCGGGGCATATTTCTCCAGGAGTGCCTTGTGCCGGCGCACCGCCGCCACCTCGAAAACGTAGATCAGCGTCTCCATCGCCTCGCGCTGGGAGTCGTGGTACCGGAACGGCCCTCCAACCGGCGAGCGGTGGTCCGTTTTGAACCAGTAGTTGAGCAAGGACCGGGTGGTATCAGTGATGCCTTTGTAGCCGCCGGCCCGCCAGTCGGCCACGGCCCTGCGGACGGCGGGGACGCAGGGGGCGGTCTTCACCCTGACTTCCAGCAGGCTTATTTGCTCCGGCGGTGGAGTCTTTCGTTTAGGCATAATCTAGTCTGAACCACCAGACCGTTCGGGTTAGACTATCGTCACCTTCAGGGTCCTGGTGGTATCGTTGCCCAGGATGTCGATCACCTTGACCACGATAAGATATGTTCCCGGCGATTCGCACGTATGGCTGGCCGCCTTCTGAAGGTCGCGCTTCTTGCGGGTCCGGTAGTCCTGCCATTCGTTGTGAAAGGTATCGCCGCGGTTGTTCCAGTCCACCGCCCAGTAGTCGATCCACTGCTCCCAGTGGGTAATGGCCTTCTGCACGTCTTCGGGAACATCGTCGGGAGGGATGACAAAGTCGGTCAGCGTGAGGGTCACGGCGCGGGCTTTTTGCTGCATATCGACGGACAGGGCGGCCAGCTCGAAGAACCGGATGTCGCCCTGCTCGACGGCCTTCTTCTCCAGGACTTCGCGCGGGATACGCAGGAAGCGCATATTGATGTTGGCCTGGGCCGCCTGCTGCCTGGCCACCTCGTTTAGCTCAAAGGCGAAGTCCCACCCCAGCACATCGACTCCGTTGGTCTTGGGGGCGTCTTTTCCGGTCCCGACCGCCCGCCTGAACTCCGTAGCTATCTGGACCACGTCGCCGGGGCTGACCGGAGAGTCCACGGCGCCAACGTGCACCATGCGTCCGGCCTTGACGCCGTGGAGCCAGGTATAGCCACTGACGGGCTGGGCATGGTATAGCTCCAGGATGAAACGCCGGTAGTTCTGTATGGTGGCCTCCGCATTCTGGCCGAACTCCGCCGCCTGCCACAACTGGCGCTCGTATTTGCCCAGGTTCTGGACAACGAAGGGTCTCACGTTGGGTATGCCAAGCAGGCGCTTGCGCGTGGTGTGGATAGCGAAACGCCCCAGGTCGCAGGCGATCCAGCGGCGGTTCAGCTTCTCTGCCACGACAGCGGTGGTTCCGGAGCCAACAAAACAGTCGAGGACGAGGCCGCCTTCATCGGAAGATGCCGCAACAATCCGCTCCAAAAGGCTCTGTGCTTTCTGAGTGGCGTAGAGAGCCTGTCGGTCGCCAGGATCCTTGAACTCCCATACGTCCTGGGCGGCCTTTCCAGTGTCTTCATCAGCGTACTGCTTCAGTCTCGGATTGCCTGTTTCCGACCATTCGATGCGACCCTCCGCGTGGAATCCGTCCAGCGTTTCTGGAATGTAAGCCCAATGTCGTCCGCTTGGTGGCAAGACCCCCCTCCATGCCTCTCCTGTGACCCCGTACCTGACCCCTTTCGCGTGAAGCGGAACAGTGTTGTAGTGGCGGCCCGTAGCCCTTTCGATAAGAGGATAGTCAGCCTCCACCTCGCGCTCGGTGCGCGATATGTATGGCCGGCTAAGAGTTGTAGCGCCCGATTTCGCGTAGAGAAATACCGTGTCATGGATACCGCCAAAGGCGCGAGCTGTATAGTTCTTGGGGTTGCACTTGATGCGGGCGATTTCATTGCGGAAATTGTCAGAGCCGAACACTTCGTCTAAGACAACTTTGGCATATTGTCCAACGTGCCAGTCAAGATGCACGTAAATGCTACCGGTCTCGTCCAGCAGCTCGCGAAGCATCACCGCTGCCTCGTAGAACCACTGCAGATACGAGTCCAATCCCCGACCCCACGTATCGCGATAAGCCTTCTGTTCAATAATCGAGGGTTCTTTGGTAAATCCCTCAGCCTCTATCTGCACCTGAAACGAAAAGTCCGCTCCGGTATCAAATGGCGGATCAATGTAAATGAGGTCTACCTTGCCGGCGAACTCCTCCAGCAAGGCAGGCAGCACATACTTCTTATCGCCCCAGATGAGGCGGTTGCGCCATTCGGCGGGCCGGCCGGAACTGAACAGGTCCAGCGCCAGCTTCCGTTCCCGGGACGACTCATTGACCGTCTCCACGGTCTGGAAGGGCAGGGCCACGCGCAGAGGCGCGACCTTCTTGCCGTCCTTGTCGTACTTCCCTTCCCAGATCAGTTCAGCCATCCGCTACACCGGTCCGCTAACATCGGGGCAAGTCAGGCCTTTTCGATGGTGATGGTGATGGCCTCCGGGTCGCCCAATTCCTTCGCCCTCGCCTTCGACAGGTAGATGTTGATGGGGTGGTCCTCCTGCCCGGCTTCGCTGAAGCGGACGGTTCCCGGCGTGGTCTTATCTTTGGTTAGCTTGATTGTAAGTGCCATATCGCCATTTCTCCCTTGTTGTAAGAGTTAGAAGAAGACCGCGAGGGAACGACCCTATTTCATAGGGGACTCCAGGCACAAAGATGGGTGCATAAAACGAAAGAGGACTCCATAAGGACGGAACCTGATGGCGTCCTCTTTCATCGTGATTCCTAGTAGACGCTATCAGATTTCCCTTAGCTTGTCAATAGTGATCTCAAGGAACTGCAACTCAGACAGTAGCGGGGAGAAATTAGTCAAGGGCGGCGTGGACGGTGGTTTAGGCGGAGCAGGTGAGGAAGAAGCCGCGCCTGCAGTGGACGATGTGCAGGCAGCTGAGCATTTCCTTGCCGGGGGTAGGCGTG